>CABYTF010000002.1 GCA_902521725.1 uncultured Gammaproteobacteria bacterium | reverse complement strand
TTATTCGCCATCTTCAGGAAAAGTTATATTAATTGGTGATTATTATTATAATGGAAAATTTGTCTTGATTAATCATGGTAATAGTCTAATGAGTATATTTTTACACATGGATGATATTCATGTATCAAGAGGATCAATGGTTCAGAAAGGAGAGCTTATAGGAACAGTTGGTAATACAGGTTTGTCTACAGGTCCACACTTGCATTGGTCGGTTTTACTAAATAATACTTATGTAGATCCACTAGGATTAGTCAAGAACAGCAAGGTCAAACTTGATAATTGATGAATATAATAAGATAATACGTATTACACAACAAAGGAGGGGTAAAATGCCACAATATGTAATAGAAAGAGAAATAGCAGGCGCTGGAGATTTAACAGGAGATGATCTTAAGGGCATATCACAGAAATCATGCGGTATCCTAAAAGACATGGGTACTGGAATCGAGTGGGTACAGAGTTATGTAACCGGAGATAAAGTCTACTGTGTCTATAATGCTGACAATGAACAACTGATCAAAGATCACGCGAGCACAGGAGGTTTCCCTGCAAACAGCATTTCAGAGGTAAAAAATATTATTAGTCCTAAAACAGCGGAATAATATTAGTTATTAGTAGTCAAGAACCCATTTTATATGGGTTCTTTTCTTTCTTAAATATTAGCTTTATAGGTACACCGGATAGACCAAGCTGATCTGAAAAATAATTAACTAAATACTTCCTATAAGAATCTGGAATTTTATCTGTCTGATTACCATGAATAGAAATTGATAAATCAGAACTTTTGTTTTGTTTAGCAAATTTTAGCTTTATTAGCCTATTAGTACTATTCTTAATTGGGTGTTTATTGCACGCATCATTAAGTATTTTTGTTAACTTCGATGGACGAAACTCTTTGTTGATGTTTGTAACTAAAGATTTAATTGTAAATAAAAGTTTTCTTATATTTCTATTATGCAACGCCGAGATGTAAATAATTTTTGTGCTGAAAAGAATATTAGAAAAATAATCTATTTTGCTTTTAAGTATCTTTAAATCTTTTTTGTTGACTAAATCAATCTTATTAATGACTAAAATAAAAGGCTTATTATTATCTTTGATAATATTAAAAATTGTTTTGTCTTGTTTGGATACAAGCTCCTCAGCTGATATAACAAGAATGCATATATTTGATTCACTAATACATTTAAGAGACATATTAATAGAGTATTTATTTACTATTTCTTTGTTAGATGCTTTCTTCATAATCCCTGCTGTGTCATAAATAAGAAAGTGTTGTCCTTTAAAAGTGAAGGGGATCTCTAGTGAGTCAATTGTCGTACCTGGTTTATCTGATGTAATGGATCGGCTCTCATTCAAAATGCTATTTATAAGTGTAGATTTACCAACATTAGGTTTCCCTATAAAAGCAATTCTATTCGACTTAGTATGCTTATGTAGGGACCAGCTACAAACTTGAAATAATCTCTCGACAAGATTCTCAAGTCCTTGATTTGTTTTAGCAGAGACCTCAAAAAATTCATTCAAGCCAAGTTCAGAAAATTCAAATTTCTTTAGTAGCGATTTTTGTTTATCACATTTATTTATAACTAAAATAATTTTTTTATTAAATTTTCTTAAAATGGAACAGATTTCTAAATCACCTGACGTAATACCCTCATCTAAAGAGGTAACAAATAAGATAACAGATGATTTGTTTATTGCATTTATTGTCTTATCATAAGCCAGCTTCGAAAAATGCTCGTCTGATGACGAAATTCCAGCAGTATCAAGAATATTTAGATACTTATCTTCAAATAGGATCACACCTTCATTTACATCTCTTGTAACCCCATGCTTGTTTAAAACTATTGAATTTTTATATTGAACTAGTTTATTAAAAAGAAGAGATTTTCCAACATTTGTTCTACCTACAAGGCAAATTGAATCTGACATTTTATTTATAAATTGACTCGTAGATGGATTGTATCTCCATCACCACTCTGGAAGTATATATTATTTTTTTCAATGATAAACTCTGTTTTTGGATGAATATCATATCCGTATTCCTGTTCGTATACCTTCTTTCCATTCTCTATATCATAGCCAAACAAAGTTCCATCTGTTGAGAATATCATAACAATTTTATCTATGATAAATGGCTCAGTAATATCTTTATTAACCTCATTCTTCCAATTCATGAATCCAGAGGCTTTATCCAGAGAAACAAGGACATTATCAGTAGTGGATCCTAAAATTGAGCTATCGTGAATTGATAGATTATTTACGAATGATAACGGACTAGACCAAATTATATCTCCAGTATTAAGATCTAATGAAGCAATGTCACCTTGATAATGGCCATAAAAAAGCCTATCTTTGCTTACTAAAATATTCATTTCAGCATCTCTTTGTGATTCCAAATCATTTCTACCTGATCTTGAAGAGATGATAGTAAGCCATTTAAGTGTGCCATTTGTCTGATCATATGCAGACAAAGATCCATTGTCTCTAGCTATATAAACTGTTCTATTTTGGACCAGTGGCGAGGATGCTCCTTTAGTTCTTAAAGGAATATTTTGGCTTTCACTTTTCCAAATTACATCTTGTGATGAAGGGTCTATTAAATAGAGATCATCATTATCAAGTTTAAGAAGAAATAGATTGTTTATAGATAAGACTGGGGAGGCAAGTTCAGTTATTAAGTCTATCTCTATATTAGGATTAGTTTTCGAAAAAGTAGTGATGTTTTTCATACTAGTTATGACTGGTAAGTGGCTATTACTAGATAGAGTTTCAATATCAAAACATATTAATTTAGCATCCATTGTGCCAAAGCAAACCTTATCACCAAGGAGACTTATTCCAGAACTAACATCATAATTTGTTGCAATCTGCCAAACTATTTTACCGCTAGTAGAAGAAACAGCTGACATAAGACCATAAGAGTCTACAGAGTATATAAGATTGTTTTTTTTATATATTTTTAAATATCCTGTATTTCCATGGATTCCATTATTTGTTGTAGTTGACCATATCTCTGAAGACGAAATATTATAATTTTCTACGATAGTTTCTGATTCAACAGTTGATTTGGCTTGTATGGATGTCTTCTTATGAATACCTTTGTCGAGATGCCATGTCAAAAAGTTTGAACAAGAGCTTAATATTAGACTAAGCAAGATAATATTGAATCTATATTTTATCATTTAATAAAGTTTATTTTAGCGAGTATATTTTTTTTCTCATTAGGAGTGATATTATAGGCTAAGACCTTATTGTAATATCTAAGGGCTTCATCATCATTATTTTGTAAATAATGTAGATCACCTTTCAGCTCAATTAACTGATAATTATCTGGATCATCGCCAAGTAGAGTATGAGCTTGTTCATATTTCATCTCTTCTATCAAGATTTTTGCTTTTCTATACTTCGCTATATTCACAATTTCATTATCATCTGAGTTCAAAATAATATGATCTAGAAATAGGTAAGATTGATCTAATTTATTTTCCAGATACATTATCTTTGCAGAATATAAGTTTGCCAAAGAAGTATAAATGTTATCTGAGTTATCAGCCATATTAGATTTTGAAAAAGATAGAATTTCAGCTGTACTTCCTTTTTGATAGCTGATTACAGCTAGATCAAATTGCCTGGACAAATCTAGTTGTGTACTATTTTGACTTGACAGATATGATTTATAACCGAACAGTACAGTTAAACCTAAGAGTATACCGAGTATAAGCGACTTATAGTTTTCTTCAAACCAACTAACAACTTTTTCTTCATCACTCATCTAATATTCTTCTATAAATTTTGAAAAATCATCAAAGCTAATTGTCCGGTCATCTCTATCACTTCTTAGATCTTTAATAGTAAGAATATTATTACTTATTTCTTCACTACCTACAATTACTAAAATATCACAATTAGATTTAACAGCAGATTTTATTTGCTTCGTTAGAGATTTACCCGTATCCATTTGTATAAGCGTGAATTTATTATCAGTATTTCTAAGAAGCGTTGAGATCTTTGACATATCAGATTTAGAACTTGAAATAACAGACAATCCAACAACTAAATCTGTATTCTGGTAGTCTAGGAGTTCAACTACTCGGTCAATACCCATAGCAAAGCCAACAGCGGGAATAGCTTCATTGCCGATAACAGTTGATAAGTTGTCATATCTCCCGCCAGCACAAATAGCATCTTGTGTGCCAAGCTGATCAGTTTTCCATTCGAAAACTAAATCATTATAATAATCCAGCCCGCGTACTAATTTGTTGTTAATTACATAATCAATATGCAAATCATCTAAAATCTGAACCATATCGTCAAACTTCTTGAGGGATTCTTTATTTATATAGCTTGAGATATTTGGAGCCCCATTTATTATTTCCGTGAGCTGTTGATCCTTACTATCCAATATCCTGAGAGGATTATTTTTTATGGTGTTCATTTGCTGATCAGTGAAAGATTCAGGATAATTATTAAAATATGACTGAAGTTCTTGAGAATACTTGTTTCTGTCCTCTGCTAAGCCTAAAGAATTGATATTGAGTTTAAGACCATCAAGTTCAATCTCTTCAAAAAACATCCTAGACATAAGCAATAAATCAATATCTTCATGGATAGATTCATCGCCCATAAACTCAACTCCAAATTGAGTAAATTGTCTGTATCTGCCCTTTTGTGGACGTTCATGCCTAAACATTGGTGTATAGTAGTAGAATCTATTTTTTTTTATACCACGATCATATATTAAGTTATTTTCAAAAGCTAAGCGCATAGAAGATGCTGTCCCTTCTGGAATCATACAAACAATTTCATCATTCTTATCTTTAAACGAATACATTTCTTTCGTTACAATATCAGAGGATTCTCCAATAGACCTTTTAAACAAATTAAGTGACTCTAGAGCTGGAATTCTAATTTGCTTAGTATTAAACAAAGGACAGATATTATGAATTTTTTCTTCAAGAAATAAAAATTTCTGACTTTCATCAGGTAGTATATCTCTGAAACCTCTAATTTTTTTTGATAGCAAGTCAACCATTAGTGATTAAAAATAATTGATATTTCTCTCTCAGCATTAGCATCAGAGTCGGATCCATGAATAGAATTGAACGATTTGTCTATTGCATAAAGTTTTCTAATAGTACCCTCTTCTGCAAGCTGTGGATCTGTTGAGCCAATTAGATCACGAAATAGTTTAACTGCATTATCTTTTTCTAAAATTAATGCAATAATATTACCTGATGTCATATAAGTGACAAGTTTACCATAAAAAGATTTTTCTTTATGAGCTTCATAGAATTTCTCAGCTATTGACTGTGACATTTTCATGAATTTCATATCTCTAATAGTAAATCCCTTTTGTTCAATTAATGCAATTATCTCTCCAATGATGTTTCTATCAACTGCGTCAGGCTTAATAAGTGCTAGAGTCCTGTTCATATCAAAGCTCCTCAATCCAATTCATCTGTATTGCTTCTAGTATTTTTTCGTTTGAGTTCTCAGGAGTATCATCAAAGTTTTCAAGGTCACATACCCATTGGTGAAGGTCAGTAAAGCGGATATACTTTGGATCAACATCTGGATGTTTCTCAAGAAGCTCAATAGCAATATCTAAACTATCAGTCCATTTTAATTTCACTAGTGATTCTCCGAGGCATGATTAATAGTATATTTGGGAATTTCAACTACAAGGTCATGGTCTGAAATTTTAGCCTGGCAACTGAGTCTTGACTCTGGTTTTAATCCCCATGCTTTATCTAAGTAGTCATCTTCGTCATCAGTTGGCGGATCAAGTGAGTCATATCCTGCATTAATATAAATGTGACAAGTAGTACATGCACATGACATTTCGCATGCATGCTCAATTTTTATATTGTTATCCAGAGCTACTTTGCAAATTGTATCACCTTCATTGGCATCTACCGTAACCCCATCAGGGCATAGATCAGGATTAGGTAAAAAGGTTACTTTTGGCATGGCTAGATTATATCATTAATATCCTTGCCTGCAATTAATGACTTAATGCTATTATTCATTCTTCTCTCAACATAAAATTCGCAAGTATTTTCTAATTTGCTAATAGCATCTTTAATTTCATTTACATCATTATTAATAACGGCTTTTTTTAGGTATGATATAGAGTCAGTTATTTTAGTCAGCTCATCAGTATTTAATAAATCCTTTCCATCAGTTTTAATTGCTTCTTCGATAGCATATATAGCTCTCTCTGCTTCAACTATATTCTCTCTCAATAATCGATAATTTTTATCTTCTTCAGCTAGCGCATTTGATGAACTTAGCATTTCTTGAATTTTATCAGGAGACAAACCATGTGATGGTTTTATCTGTATCAAAGTTTCTTTATTCACAGTTTGCTCTCGAGCACTCACTGTAAGCAATCCATCTGCATCAACTTGAAACTTAACAATGATTCTTGCAGCACCTGCTACTAATGGTGGTATATCAAGTAAGGTAAACTCTCCTAGAGAAATGCACGCTGATACGTCTTCTCGTTCACCCTGAACTACATTTATCATCATTTTTGTTTGACCATCTTTAAAAGTTGTAAATGTTTTTTCTGATGATGTTGGTATTGGTGTATTTCGTGATATCACTTTCTCTGAGAGACCGCCGTATGTTTCAATTCCTAATGATAATGGTAAAACGTCAAGAAGTAACAAGTCATCTTTTGAATTCCCAGAGAGAATTTCAGCTTGAATAGCAGCTCCTGAAGCAACGACAGTATCAGGATTTAGGTGATCAAGAATTGATATAGTGTATTTTTCTTTTATTTTATCCTTAATAATTCTTAACCTCGAGGAACCACCCACAAGAATTATATTTTGTATATCCTCTCTTAATAGAGATGAGTCTGTAATTGCTGCATCAAAAATGTCAATTGTTCTATCAATCAATGATGAAATTATTTTATTAAAATCCTCAAGTGTGATTGAGATACCATACATATCATTGTTGGCAATATCATTTTCATATAATTGATGTTTTATATCTTTGGATATACTCAAAAGCTCACCTACCGATAAGTTTTCAGTTTTTTTGAATTTTTTAACTAAATACTTTGATATTAAACTGTCAATATCATCACCACCTAAGTGTGTGTCTCCTTTTGTAGATAGGACCTTATAAACTCCTTTTTTAACAGAGAGAACAGATACATCAAATGTACCTCCGCCAAAATCATATACAACAAAATTACCTTCTTTTGTATCGTCAATCCCATATGCAATGGCTGCTGCAGTTGGCTCACTGATAAGTCTTAACACTTTTATATTTGCAATTTCAGCAGCAAGTTTCGTTGCTTGTCTTTGTACATCATTAAAGTATGCCGGTACAGTTATAACTGCAGATTCAACTGATAAATTTTTATTTTTCTTAGCAATGTCACATAAATGAGATAATATTATTGAGGAAATCTCTGCTGCAGATTTTTTTTGATCATTAATTATTACGTAGGGCAGATCATTAGTGAGATCTAAATTTAGATTATTAATACTGAGTGATGATACTTCTTGTGAAGATAAACCCATCAATCTTTTTATTGATTTAATTGATTGAGATTGCTTGGTGTCCCCTACAAGTAGTTTTTTTTTAGATTCATATACTACCGATGGAATTAACTCAGATTTATCATTCTTAAAGAAAGTTACTTGCTTATTTATACTTTCTGCGATTAATGAGTTACTTGTTCCTAAATCTATGCCAACAGAAAATTGTTTTTTTGTACTTGATGAGGAATCAGGGTCAGATATTTGAATTAAAGCCATAATTAGACACTCAGCTGGCGTATATTTTTTTTGTAAAACTTTATCATAGAATTATTTTCATAAAGTATATCAAAGTCTCGATTATTTAAATTATTTTGCATCTCTGAGATAATTGTTTTAATTTCAATCGATATTTCATTTTGTATATCCTTATATTGAATAGGATTAGCATTTTCAATTTTTTCAGAGAGCATCATCTGATCAGTTAGAAAGTTAGTATTTTTGAATGTTGTATGTTCTTCTTTTGAGTAATTATTTATTTGTAATATATAATCAACTCTCTCAACAAGATCACTCAATGTGTTATAAGCATCATTTATATATGTAGATATTCTTGTTGCCATACTTTTTTCTAGATTACTAGCATTTACAAATTTATCTGGATGGAATTCAGACTGCAATGTTAGATATTTTTTATTTAGATGTTCTATATCAATAGTTATCTGTGCTTCGATACCAAATATCTCAAAATAATTAAGATTTAAGAGCGACATTAGACGTTGAAGCTTTCACCACAACCACAAGTATCTTTTACATTAGGATTATTAAATTTAAATCCCTCATTAATACCCTCTTTAGCAAAATCAACCTCTGTTCCCTTTAGATATACATAACTTTTAGGATTGATGATTAGTTTGATTCCTTTGTCTAAGAAGACATTATCATCGTCATTGTGCTCGTCTGCAAATTCTATTACATACGCTAAACCTGAACACCCAGTAGTTTTGACACCGAGCCTTATGCCAACTCCCTTACCTCTTTGTTGTAGTTGGGATTTAATGTGTTCGGCTGCTTTTTCAGTTACGCTAATCATCAGAATTAGTGAGTATTCCATTTAATTGATTTGATGTCTATTCCATCTTTATACATGTCCCACAGCGGCGATAGATTACGAAGCTTTTCAACAGATTTCTTGAGTAGATCAACTGCATAATCGACTTCATCTTCGGTGGTATATTTTCCTATAGTAATTCGAATAGAACTGTGTGCTAACTCGTCATCTCTTCCAAGTGCTCTAAGTACATAACTGGGCTCTAAGCTAGCAGATGTACATGCTGAACCTGATGATACTGCAATATCTTTGATCGCCATAATCAAACTCTCGCCTTCTACATAGTTGAAACTAATGTTCAGATTACCTGGAATTCTATTTTCAAGATCACCATTGAGATATATCTCCTCGACATCTTTAAGTTGATTCCAAAACTTATCTCTCAATTTTTTTATTCTTTTATTATCATTTTCCATCTCTTCTCTCGCGATCTTAAAGGCCTCTCCCATACCAACTATTTGGTGTGTTGGTAATGTACCAGACCTAAAACCTCTTTCATGTCCACCGCCATGCATTTGAGACTCTAACCTGACTCTTGGCTTTCTTCTAACATAAAGTGCACCTATCCCTTTTGGACCATATACTTTATGTGCAGAAAGCGATAACAAATCTACATTGAACTTATCAACATCGATTTCTACCTTTCCTGGACTTTGTGCGGCATCAACATGAAATAAAATCTTTTTCTCTCTTAGAAGTGCACCAATTTTTTCAAGATCTTGAATTACACCTATTTCATTATTTACATGCATAATCGATACTAATAAAGTTTGTTCTGTAATTGCAGATTTTAGTTTTTCTAAATCTAAAAGACCGTTAGGTTCCGGATCAAGATATGTTACTGAGTATCCCTCTGATTCTAGTTGCCTCATCGTATCAAGAACAGCTTTATGCTCTGTTGATAACGTAATAAGGTGATTGCCCTTTGACTTGTAAAAATGTGCCGCTCCTTTTATCGCTAGATTATTTGATTCAGTTGCTCCACTTGTCCAGACAATCTCTTTTGTATCACACTTAATTAAATCAGCTACATTTTTTCTAGCATCTTTTATTAGTTGATCACTATCCCAACCAAAAGAGTGTGATCTTGATGCAGGGTTTCCAAACGCGCCATCAAGCGTTAAACATTCAGACATTTTGGTCGCAACTCTTTTATCGACAGGCGTAGTAGAAGAGTAGTCCAAATAAATTGGAATACTCAACGAGTTGTTACTTTTTTTTAAATTAGTTGACATTGGCACTATCCTCCCTTGCATCCTGCAAATTGTGCACCATATTATTTGTTACTACATCTCCAATTGTAATGTTTTTCATATAATCAGAAATAATCGTATTGAGTCCTGTCCACACATGGTGAGTGGAGCAAGGTTTATCTTTCTGACAATTCAGGCTACCGCCACATAAAGTTTGATCTATATTCTCCTCTACAGCGGTTATAATCTCATAAAGCGAAATTTTATTAGCCTCTTTATTCAACATGTACCCACCACCAGGTCCTCTTTGACTTCTAACAACACCATAATTTTTAAGCTTACAAAAAAGCTGCTCTAAATAAGACAGAGATATGGATTGCCTCTCAGACACGTCTTTTAACGAAACAGCAGTGTCTGAATTATTTGCTAAGTCTATAACAGCAGTAATGGCGTATCTCGATTTAGTGCTTAATTTCATGCTGAAATTATTATATACCTGACTGATACAGTCAACTATTATTTTTTTAGGGCTTTTTCAATACTTGAGAGAACACCTAATAGAAGATTGGCCTCATTTTTACTAAATTTTGACTTATTAAAGATAATATGAACATTTTGAGTGAGTGATTTCTTGTTCTTGTTTGTGATGATATTTAAGTAAGACATGATTGCCAAAAACATTTGTATGATATGGCTTTTTGTTGAATGAGTAGCAAGCTGAGCATCTTGATTTCCTATTGGCTCATCTCTCTTATTAAAATTCTTAAAATACTCATATGAAAATATTTGAACGGCAGATGCTAGATTAAGAGATGTATATGCACTATCTGTAGGGATGCATACAATGTAATTGCATAGTTGAACTTCTTCATTTGATAGACCGGATTGTTCATTACCAAAAACTATAGACACTTCATCATTTTCATAATTCCTTAGAGTTGCGAATAATTCGTCCATAGTCAGTGATGGTACATTCGATTTTCTAGATCTTGCAGAAAATCCGATCACCAAACTAGAATCAAGTAGTGATTTTCCTAGACTATCAACGACTCTCGCTTGATCTAATATATCTTTACATCCTACTGCATTAGCATCAGCTACTTCAGAAGGAAAATTTTTTGGTGATACTAATGTTAGTTTTTTCAAGCCCATTGTTTTCATTGCTCTGGCTGAAGAACCAATGTTGCCTGGATGGCTCGTTTTAACTAAAACAATATTAATATTTGACGACATAATGTAATATACACTATCTAACAAATTAATATTATGCAACCAAGACTGAATATAGCAAAATCTGCATGCGAAATTATTCGTGAGGAAGTGAGACGACTTTTTATTAATAAAAGTTCTGATGCTCTCAGAAACATGCCAGTTAGAGAAATTCTTACAAGCAAAGCAGTTGAGCATATTAATACATATTACAAATTAGGTGAAAGTGACTTTATACATTTTACCTACCTTGATGACAGGAGAAGATTAAAGATTGATAATCCTGATATTATCTACAACAACGATTCACATAATGATAATTCATATGTATGGGTCTTTAGTTTTTTAAATGATTATGAAAACTTCTGTAGGAAGTTACCTTTTTGGACACTCTCGATATCAATTGAACAAAACAAAGAGACTAAGTTTTCTATAATATCAAATCCAATTATTGACTTACTAACTTTTAGTGAGAAAGGTTCTGGGTCAGTAAATAATCAGAGAAAAATAAGATCTTTAACCTCATCTGAAGATATTTTAGTTTGCAAGTCAGATGATATCCCTTTGCCTGATATACTTTCGAAATACAAAACTCTATCTTTGAATTCAAAGTCTATCGAGTTAATTTATCTTTCAATGGGAATAATAGATTTCTATGTCATGAGTAAAGATGATACTAAGAAATTTCAAGATTGTATGCTTATAGCTAAAGAGGCAGGCATATTAAGTAAACAACTCAGTGATTGTATTATCCTCGCAAATGAGAAAAATATGAATCGACTTTGATTTTTAACTATCCTCTGGCCTTTGTATTCCAAAGTATGAGAGACTCGTGCTTGCAACAAATATTGACGAGTATGTTCCAACAATTATTCCTATGAACATTGCAATAGAAAAGTTTTTGACAGCATCACCACCGAAGATTAATAAGGATATAATGACAAGTAATGTAGTTAAGGATGTGACAAGCGTTCTTGATAGGGTTTGATTAATTGACTTATCAAGTACATCAAGAATAGATAATTTTCGTAAAATTATATTATTCTCTCTTATTCTGTCAAACACCACTATTGAGTCATTCAATGAATATCCAATTACAGCTAAAATAGCAGCCAAAACACTTAGGTCAAACGTTAACTCGAATAATGAAAAAACTCCTAGTGTTATTATTACATCATGTATTAGTGCAGTGATTGCGCCTAAGCCGTATATAAGTTCAAATCTTATAGCCACATAGATTAAAATACTAAAAAGAGCAATTAGCATTGCCCACTCCCCTTTCTCCCTTAGCTCACTTCCAACTTGAGCTCCGACATACTCTAGTTTGGATATAGTAAATGACTCATCAGAAAATATATCATTTAGAAAATTATTTATATTATTCTTTTTAAATATTTCCTCATCTTTCAATTTGATTAAGACATCTTTACTAGATCCATAAAGTTGGACAGTGATGTCTTCGATATTAGATTCTGAAAATTTATTCTCTATGTTCACAATAGAAATTTGCTTATCAAACTTTAGTTGAACAATATACCCACTTGAAAAATCTATCCCAAAATTAAATCCTTTTAGAAGAATACTCGCCAGGCAGATCACAACTAATATCGATGATAGAAACATAGGTATTCTTCTTATTGCCATAAATTTTATATCTATATCTTTTATCAATCTAAGCATTAGATAGATAACCCCTTATTAGTTTTATTTTCGTATATGATGCTAATAATCGCTCTCGTTCCAATAATAGCCGTGAACATAGATGATAAAATTCCTATAACTAATGTAACTGCAAACCCCTTCACAACACCTGTTCCAATGGTTAACAATGCAATTGCAGCAATAAGAGTTGTAATATTTGCATCAGAAATTGTTGAGAATGCTTTGTTGTACCCGGAGACAATACTTGCGTTAGGACTGTTCCCATTGAATAGTTCCTCTCTGATACGTTCATAAATCAGGACATTAGCATCTACTGCCATGCCGACCGTCAAAACAATACCGGCAATTCCAGAGAGTGTCAGTGTTGCTTGAAACAGAGATAAAGTAGCAGTAATGATAAGAATGTTTGCAATCAGTGCTAAATTCGCGACTAGTCCAAAATTCTTATAATAAATAAACATGAATAGTATAACGAGTATCATGCCAAGTATCATTGAATCTCTCCCAGAGATGATATTTTCGCTACCTAAGCTTGGGCCTACTGTTCGCTCTTCTATAATACTCATAGGTGCGCTCAATGAACCAGACCGTAAAAGTATAGCCAAATCTTTGGCCTCCTGCATGTCAATACCGGTGATTTGAAAACGTTTACTAAAAGCCTCTCTGATAGTAGCAACATTTATAATTTCACTTTTGTCTTGTTCTACAAAAACAACGGCCATTGTATTTCCGATGTTTCTTGATGTCGTCTCAAGCATTTTTGAGGCACCAAAAGAACTTAAATTAACAAAAACGGCAGGTTGATTCGTTTGACTATCAAATCCTGAATTCGCACCCTCTATATCTTTTCCCGAAGCAATGACATTTCTAGAGAGCAATATAGGTGATCCGTTTTTATGTCTGTAAAGAATAGATTCACTTATCGTATTTGTTCCAATAGTCTCAGAAGCGGTCCAATCGTCCTGCGAACCTTTTGTGAGTCTAAATTCTAGAGTAGCTGTAGAACCAAGTATATTTTTAGCTCTAGTTGAATCTTGAAGACCTGGCAATTGAACAATAATACGATCCTTACCTTGTCTTTGAATAATTGGCTGAGATACGCCAAGTTCATCAACTCTTGATCGAAGTATAGCTAAATTCTTAGTCATTGATGCTTTGACATCATCAGCAAAAGATTCCTCAGAGAGCCTTGCAACTATATTTTTTTGTTCGCCTTCCTCTAGTAGACTGACATCATAATCGCTAAATGTATCAGATAATGCATCAAGAGTATTAGCATTAATATTTTTATTTATTAAAACAAATTTGACCTCATTATTATCATTGATCACATTTGAATATCTTATGCCATTATCGATTAGAAAGTTTCTTAGATTAGTTTCTAATTGATTAGCTCTAGACTTTCTGACATTTTCAGTATCAATTTGTAAGAGAAAGTGTACGCCGCCTTTAAGATCGAGTCCAAGCGAGACTGGCTGGGCGTTTATTGCATGTAGCCATTTTGGAATCTGATTATAATTACTTAGAGTATATTTGAACTTCTGATCACTACTCAATTTATTGTATGCACTTAGTTGATCATCAATAGACTCGAAAAAAATACTCTTTCCATCCAGCCCTTTATAAGAAATTGATTTATCCTCAGTTAACTTAGTCAGCTCAGATTCTGATATATTTCTATTCTCATAATTTGAAACATTTATAGAAGGATAAGTCTCATAAAAATTCGGAAGTGTATATATAACAGCATAAATCATCACTAAGAGTACTAAAATATATTTCCAAAGCGGATATCTAGGCATTACTTTAGGTGATCAAGTGTATTTTTAGGTAATATTTGATTAATTGAATTTCTTTGTAATTTGATTTCTGTGTTATTAGAAATTTTAATCATTGCATATGATTCTGTAAGTTTAATAATCTTCCCATAGATACCTCCAGAAGTTGCAATTTCATCTCCTACCTTTAGTGCCGCGACCATTTTTTTATGTTCTTTGAGTTTTTTTGATTGTGGTCGTATTAGTATGAAATACATTAGAACTAATATGAATATTGGTAAAAGAAAACCAATTAATGATGGTTCTTGTTGGCTTGCAGCATATGCTGATTCAATCATTTTTTACCTCCTCGTAATCATTTTCGAGTTGATTAATTAATTCATCAAGGGATGAATTTATGATGGCAGTTCTCAACTGACTCATCAAATTTTGATAAAAGTATACATTATGGATTGTCATAAGTCTCGCAGCTAGTATCTCATTACATCTATCCAAGTGCTTTATATAGGAAATACTGTAGTTTTGGCATGTGTAACAGCTACAATTCTTATCAATGGGCGACATATCATCTTTATATTTTGCATTTCTAATTCTTTTGATACCCTCTGAAGTAAAGAGATGGCCATTTCTGGCATTTCTTGTGGGAATGACGCAATCAAACATATCTACTCCGGAACGCACAGCATAGGCAATATCAAGTGGCTTTCCTATTCCCATAACATATCTAGGCTTATTCACAGGCAACTTTGGCGCGTTAACTTGGATAATCTCATGCATGAGTTGTGGGGGCTCTCCAACTGATAATCCTCCAAGTGCGTAGCCGTCAAAATTCATCGCTATAAGTTCCTCTCGAGATTTATCTCGCAAATTTTGATACATGCCGCCTTGAACAATTCCAAATAGAGTTTTATTCAGATAGTTTGATTTTATAGATCTCTCTGCCCAATTAAGTGATAATTCCATAGATTTTTCAGTCGCATAAATATCAGATGGATATTTTATACACTCATCAAATGCCATCATGATATCGGTATTAATTTTAGTTTGGACATCAATGGAAATCTCAGGTGTCATCACTACTTTATTGCCATCAAATGGAGACCTAAATTCAGCACCATCTTTATTGACCTTTACTTCCTTTCCCAGACTAAACACTTGGTATCCTCCAGAATCAGTTAAAATTAATCCATCCCAGTTCATATATTCATGAAGTCCACCAGATTTATTAATAATACTTGTTCCAGGTCTTAGCATCAGATGAAATGCATTAGAAAGTATTATTTCTACGTTGCATTTTTTTAAATCATCAACATCTAGGGATTTCACTGAACCATATGTGCCAATGGTCATGAAGGCAGGAGTATCTATCTTTTTTTCATTGACAGTTAGTTCTGCTGCTCTTGCATTGCCGTGTGTCGCTGTAATAGTAAATTTCATACTTTAATAAACATACTATCGCCATAGCTGTAAAATCTATAATTATTTTTGATAGCAATATCATATAATTCTAGTAATTTGTCTCTTCCAATAATTGATGCTACGAGTAATAGTAGAGTTGACTGGGGTAAATGAAAATTAGTTATCAATCCATCAATTATCTTAAATTTATATCCTGGGGTGATATATAAATCTGCTTCTCCAGAAAAATCACCTACATAAGATTTCGACGCATAATTTTCAACAGCCCTTGTCGCAGTTGTCCCGACGGTATAAACATTATGGTTTTGTGATTTTGTTGATTTTATTTTTGAAATAAGGCTCTCTTTAATGTTACATACTTCAGAACCTATCTGATGATCATTATAATTGTCTACAGTAATCGGCTTAAATGTATTATATGTAACATGCAAAGTACAATAATCAATAACTACACCTTTGGCTTGTAATTTTGATAATATTTCTTCTGTAAAATGCAGACCCGCAGTTGGCGCAGCGACTGAGCCCGTATGTTTTGCGTAGACAGTTTGATATCTCTCTATATCTTTTGCATTAGTTTTTCTTTTAATATATTTGGGTAAAGGCACCTCTCCATACTTCAAGAATATATCCATAGGGTCACTCTTGGATGAAAGTGTAATAAAATTATTTTCAATGTTATCCACGATAAAAAAATTATCATCATCAAAAAACAATTTGGAATGCATCGTGACTTTTCTAGATGATTTAAAAATACACACAAATGAATACTGATTAATATACTTATGAAATAATATTTCTACAGTCCCACCAGATTCTTTTTTCAAAAAAAGTCGTCCTGGAAAGACTCTAGTATCATTTAGAATAATAAGGTCACCTTTAGTTAAATACTCATCTAGATCAGAAAAAATTGAGTGATTCAGAGTATCAAGTCCTTGGTCATATATCATTAGTTTAGCTTGTTCCCTCTTGGATCTCGGATTCTCTGCTATAAGATGACTTGGCAGGTTGTAATCAAAAAACTTGATGCTATTTTTCATAAAATTGAATTATAGATTATGATTATTGCAAATGTAAAAGAAATTTGATACAAAACGTTATGGGTCTTATTAAAAATTTTCCTCACGATGGAATAGTTACAATCAACAGAGTAATTCTCAAGGAAGGTCATACGCTTGATGAACTCCAAGAGAGAGTGGCTTTGATGTGTGAAAATGTTAAAACATATCACTCAGAAACAGGATTCATTGGTGGAATGGTCGTACTAAATAGCGGTCAAATATCAAATGAGGGAAGCAATGTAGGAAAAGCACTTGAGAGCTCTCTTAAAGACAGGGAAGCTCTCATTATTACCTACTGGAACTCGTATGATGATCATGAAAATTCTCATAAAAGTGACAGCTTTCAGCCATTATTTCAAAAAGTAATTGACCTTTGCGAAAATGGCAATGAAGAAATCGTCTATGATATGTTGTGGCAAGGAGAGGCTTATACACCTGAAATGGCAAAAATGGCACAAACCGCGAAAGAAAAAAATACTAAACAATAGGTGGGTTTTTTTTATTAGTTCTTTTGTGTCTTCCGCCGATGAGTTTATGTTTCTTCAATTTTTCATCGAGTTTTTCTAGAGTAGTATCCTCGAGTCTAATATTTCTTGAGACTTGGATTTGCCTACTTATATATACAGCAAGTAGAATGATGAAAACTAGTGCGACAAAAAATATGATATAATCCATTACTTATAATAGTAACACAAAATAGATAAATTATGCCACTGTGGTGGAATTGGTAGACACGAGGGACTCAAAATCCCTTTTTCGCAAGAAAGTATCGGTTCGAGTCCGATCAGTGGTAATAGATTAGAATGAAAAAAATACTTATATGTGGAATTGGAAATGCACTTGTAGATAGTGAATATAAAGTCTCGGAAGAGGAAATCACTAAACTTAATTTGACTAAAGGATGCATGGAGCTTAATGATAAAGAAAATCATATTAAGTTATCTTCGCGTCTAAAAAAAACGCATGGTGCTGTAAAAATGATGCCAGGTGGTTCGGTTGCGAACTCACTCTATACACTATCTCAATTTGGAGCAGACGTATCATTTATTGGTCGTGTTTCTGACGATACTACAGGAAATACATTTATCAATTCTCTGGAGAATACTGGTGTAAAGGTTAATATAAATCAGGTGGACAATGGCATTACAGGGGAGTGCTTAGTCTTAATTACCCCTGATCATGAGAGAACAATGTACACTCATCTAGGTGTATCATCAGAATTAAATGTAAATGATATAGACCAAGCTGTCATAGAAGAGTCTGAGTATTTACTGGTTGAGGGTTATTTAGTTACATCTGAAGAAACGAACAATGTTGCTAACTATAGCATTGATATTGCTACCAAGCATGGAGTAAAGAAAATTATTACATTATCTGACCCAAATGTAGTTAAATTTTTCAGGGACAATATCCTTGAATTACTTAATAAAAGTTTTGATATTATATTTTGTAATCAACAAGAGGCACTAAATATATCAATGGCTGATAACATAGATAATGCGATAGATTTCTTAAAAAAGTATGCGCACGAAATTATAATTACCTGTGGTGAGGATGGAGCATATGTAGCGATAGGAAGTGAAAAATTGTATGAAAGTCCTGATAGAGTTAAACCGGTAGATTTGACAGGAGCTGGTGATATGTTTCTTGCTGCATACATTTTTGCAAAAATTAGCAATAAACCAGTCGCTGATAGAATAAAATTCGCCAACAAATGTTCAGGAAATGTTATACAAAGATATGGTGCTAAATTAGATAACCTGGACTATATCAAACTCTTAGAGCAGTTATAATGAATCTATAATTTCTTCTAATTTCCCATTTGGGTTAGAATTTCTTGTAATACTCCTTCCTATCACAAGGTAGTGAGATCCTAAATCTATAGCTTCTTTTGGTATAGCCGCTTTATGGTGATCTTGTTTATCATCACCAAATCTGATACCAGGTGTTACATAGATTTTAGTTGGATCTTTTAAAACATTGATGTCATAGGGAGAACAAACGAAACCATCTATATCTGCCTCAATGGCAATATCTTTTAGTCTCAAAAGCATATTATCTCTTGAGCACCCATATATATTCTGACAATCCTTATCGGATAGGCTTGTAAGCACAGTTACACCTATTAGTTTAGAGGGTGATTCACAATCCAATTTTGCCTTCATTGCTGCTTCGGTCATATTCAGTCCTCCTGTTAAATGAATATTTAACATCCACACATCAAGTGAGAAGGCTGATATACATGCTTTGTAGACCGTTGTGGGAATATCATGAAATTTGAGGTCTAAAAAAATCTCAAAACCTTTTCTTTGAATTTGAACTACTATTTCTGATCCATATTTTGTAAATAATTCTTTACCTATTTTCAATCTACATAGATCTGGATTCAAATTATCTGCAAGTGCCAAAGCATTGTCTATGTCATCATAATCAAGGGCAATAATAATTTTCTTTGGGTCAACCATCAATTGTCACTCTATCACTAATTGTAGAAGGTTCAATTGTTTCCCAACTATTACAAGAAGGACATTGCCATATATAACTATTAGATGAATATCCACAATTGTTGCAATTAAAAGATAAATAGTTGTCCTTAATTATTGATAATAAATCGTTTTGAAACGACAGATTATCATTTTTAGTCTTGTATAAATTATCATATATTTCAGTAAATAAATTGGCATTGATTCTTGAGATATAATCTGATGGGGTTTCAAATTTATTATAATTAAACATAAACTCATATATATCAGGAGAAAATAATGTGGGTGTAGATAATTTTAAAATCATATCATAAATTTTTTTATCCAAACTTGAGTTTTGATGGGTACTCGATAATCTCAAAATATCATTCGATACAATTAAAATAAAGCTTGAATTAATTTTCACCAATGAATGCAGATAATCAAAAGCAAGCTCTGGATTAGATTCAATATTTAACTCAAAAAGAAGTTTATACGCCCTCGAACAACTCTTATTTACATCAATAGCTTTTTTTAGGACAGTTATTGTCTTATTGAGTTGTTCATCTTTTAGATAATCTATAGCTTTTTCACAATAATACTGCGCTAATAAAACTTCTCTAGGTGTATTTCTTATAATATCACTTTTGAGATCTTTACTAAAAGTTATGGCTTTATCCCAGTCTTTAGATAGCTCGTAGGTCAGGAGAAGATATTCATTACATGATTCGTAATATGACTTATTTGACTTTAAATTTAAAAGTATCTTCTCAGACTTATCATATAGACCTGCTGAGAAAAAATCTTTCGATAGCTCGTATAGTGACTGATTCTTAATACTTTTATCCAGATTCGGTCTAGATAGTAGATTTTGATGGATTAGTATAGCCTTATCAAATTCTCCTCTCCTCCTATATACCCCTCCTAATGCCAAATGGGTTTCTATAGTTGAACTATCAACGTCAATGAGATCTGTAAATATTCTCAGCGCCTTATCATCTTCATTATTGAGTAAATAATTTAGACCTCTGTAATATTCAGCGCTGTATGTAGTTGCTGCTGTTTGATCATTTAAACTTGATTTGCTGAAAAAAAAGATTACTAGAACAATAATAATAATTATAGTGATAAGTATTTCAATCATTCAGTCCCATCTCTTAGTGGATTTCTCCTGAGGTTATCAAGTTCTTCGCGGTTATTTTCTAGTGCTATTTTCATCTCACGAGATCTTCTCTTATAGGATATAACAACACTAATAAGGAATATCACTGTAGTCAACACACCAGCAATAAATGCAAATAAAATTATTATCGATAAGGGTAAATCATAGGTTTCAAGATATAAATCAACAGATGTAGAATCAACATTGAGGGTAGAAATGACAACAGCTATTATTGTCAGAAATATAGTAAATAACAGAAAAAATAATCTACCCATTAATATATTCTAGTGTAATTTTAGTAAAATCAATAGGTCAAATATTGTTAACTCTAGTCTTGAGTTCTTTGCTGGGCTTAAAATGAACTGTATTTCTCCTCTCAAGAGCAATTTTTTCGCCGGTCTTAGGATTTCTTGCAACACGTGATTGGTGAGTATGCAAACAAAAAGTTCCAAAGCCTCTTATCTCTATTCTCTCTCCTTGATAGAGATTTGAGCCCATGTAATCAATAATCTTCTTTATCGAATATTCTATATCAGAAATATTAAGTTTATTGGTCTTTGATACTAAGTTAATAATATCAGACTTATTCACTATCATTTTGTAATGTACAAATCACTTGGCAGTTTTTCTTATCAATAGTTTTAACAGTGCATTTCACACTTTGTAAAACCTTAAGAGTGTCATTTTCAAGTATGCTTTTAAGTTCCTTTTGTAAAAGTTTTAATGACGCTGTTATGTTATTTTGAATTTTCATATACACACCAGTATCGGAAATACTAACAATATCTGCATCAATAGCGGTGCCAGCTGATAGGTTTTCAGTAAAATTGTCAAAATTTGTTTCAACATGTTGCTTAATACCAAGAGAAATTCTCTCCCTGTCAGAGTCAATTGAAAGTACAACAGTTTCTAGCATTTCGCCTTTTTTATATGATCTAATGAAGTCCTCTGGTTTTCCGATGTTTGTGACATCTGATATATGCACAAGACCGTCGATACCGCCATCTAGTCCAACAAAAATACCAAAGTCTGTAATTGATTTAATCTCACTCTTGATAGTGTCTCCTTTTTGATGGTTGGTGGAGAATTCAGACCAAGGATTTGGTAAGCATTGCTTATAACTAAGTGATAATCTTCTTTTTTCTTCATCAATTTCAATAACTTTAACATTCACACTGTCACCTAGATTCAAAACTTTTTTTGGACTGATATTTTTGTTAGTCCAATCAAGCTCCGAAGTTCTTATTAGTCCCTCGATATTATCTCCTAAATCAACAAAAACACCGTAATCAGCAATATTGACTACTTTGCTCTCATAAACTTCATTTAACTGAATGTTTCCCTCAACTTTTTCCCAAGGATCATCTGTTAATTGTTTCATACCAAGGCTGACTCTATTTTTTTCTTCATCATATTTAAGAACAGAAACCTCTATTTCATCTCCAACTTTTAAAATTTCCTGAGGATGATTTATACGCTTCCATGAAATATCTGTAATATGTAAAAGACCGTCAATACCGCCCAAATCAATAAAAGCGCCGTAGTCTGTTAAATTTTTTACAAAACCTTTAGTTACATTTCCTTCAGCATATTTTTCTTTTATCTCTTCTGAACTAGAAGTTTGATCTTGTAAAACTGCTTTTCTTGATAGAACAATATTATTTCTAAGTTTATCCATTTTAATTATCTTAAAGTCCAAAGTTTTGCCTTCAAGATAATCAGTTTCTTTGGTTGGTCGTATGTCAACTAGAGAACCAGGAAGAAAGGCTTTCACGTCCATTAGTTCGACAGTGAAGCCACCCTTAACTTTTCCACAAACTTTTCCTGAAACGATTTCTTGATTGTTGAGATAGTTCTCAAGTGTTGACCAAACTTTTTTTCTCTTTGCTTTTTCTCTGGATAAAATTGTTTCACCGTAGCCATCCTCAACTAGATCTAGAGTAACATCTACTACATCACCAATGGAGACCTCTAATTCACCATTTGAATTCATAAACTGGTTCTTTGGGATTACCCCCTCGGATTTTAAGCCAGCATTTGTGATAACAAAATCATTTTTTATGTCTATCACTGTTGCAGGTATTATTTCACCTGGAGTCATATTCAACTGAGAAATATTAGATTCTAATAGTTTTTCAAATTCTGATGTCGTTGCCATAAGCTATATTTAATTAATTCTGTGTAATAGTATACAAATTTAAAATTTTATCAACAATTGCATCAGGTTTTAGGTCTGATGTATCAATAATTTGTGCATTATCCGGCACTCTTAATGGAGATATTGAGCGATTAGTATCACTTTCGTCTCTTTTTTGAAGAGATTTATACACATTTTTTAAACTAACATCATCACCTTTACTTTTTAGCTCTTCATATCTTCGTCTTGCTCTAATATCTAGAGATGCACTAACATAAAGCTTCAGATCTGCTTCTGGAAAAACTTCTGTCCCCATATCTCTCCCATTCGCTATTAACCCTTTGCCTTTCACGCAAAGTTTCTGAAGTTTTAGCATACATTCTCTAACTTCAGGGATTTTAGAGACAATGGATGCGCTTTCGCTGATCTCTTCAGTATAAAGTAAATGATCAATTTTTTTGTTATCAAAGGAAATTTCAAATTCGTTAGAGTCTTTACTTGATGAGATTGTAATTTTAGAAATTAGGTCCTTAATTGTATTTAAATCTGAAAACGACTCCTTTGACTGCAAATAAACAAAGCCAGCAGAACGATAAAGTTTTCCACTGTCTAATAGACTGAAGCCAAGTTTTTTTGCAAGAGCATTTGATATTGTTGTCTTCCCAGAGCCACTTGTTCCGTCTATTGTAATTATATATGTTGAATTAGACTTCAAAAACTTCTACTCCTAGTTCTCTTAGTAAAGTTACAAAGCTAGGAAACGATGTTGAGATATTTTGTGTATTCATAATCGTCAGTGAATGCTGTGAAATCAAACCTGCGATAGCAAACGACATAGCAATACGATGATCATCATAACTACTTATTTTGCCACCTGTTATTTTCCCGCCAGTTATCTCAATTGAGTCTTTTGATGAGTGAACAACTATACCAATTTCTCTGAGACCATTTTCCATTGCCATTATTCTATCGCTCTCTTTATACCGAAGTTCTTCAATGCCACTAATTTTAGAAGTACCTGATGCAGCAGCACATGCTATAAACAAAATTGGTAATTCGTCAATTAATGATGGTATTACCTCACCTTTGATTTCGATACACCTTAATTTCGAATGTCTTGCTTTAATATTACCAATAAGTTCATTAGATACCTCTTTTACATCAGTAATTTCAATATCTGCTCCCATTTTCCGGAGAACTGTAATCAAGCCTGTTCTAAATTTATTTATGTTAACACTGCGTATCTCAATACAGGACCCATTCACAATGAGACTGGCTACAATAAAAAATGCTGCTGATGATATGTCAGAGCCTATTAGAATATCCTTTGCAATTAACTTTTGTCTACCTTTGAGTGAGAAAGAGTTGCCGTCTCTATAAATTTCATAGCCAAAATGTTCTAGTAGATTTTCAGTATGATCGCGCGTTTGAATCTCTTCATAGAATGAAGATTGTCCAGAGATATGCAAAGCAGATAATATTAAACAGGATTTCACCTGAGCACTTGCTACATCTTGATTGTATTCAATTGGATTAAGAGAGGGTGTACCACAAATAGATAATGGGGCTTTGTACTCACTTGCTTCGATATTTGCGCCACATAATATTAGAGGCTTGATGATCCTACCCATAGGTCTTTTTTTTAAAGTATCATCGCCAGTTATCACAGAATCAAAATCTTGAGCTGCAAGAACTCCTGTCAATAAGCGAATTAGTGTTCCAGAATTTCCGGCATCAATTATTTGTTTTGGTTTTTTAAGACTGAAAAGTCCCTTTCCTTTAATGTGAACTTGATCATCAATAATAGTGATATCTGCACCCAGTTCTCTCATTGCATTTATCGTTGCATTACAATCATCAGAGGACAGAAAGTTGGATATAGTTAATTCTCCATCTGATAGTGCGCCTAAAATGATACTTCTATGTGAAATAGATTTATCGCCAGGTATTTTTAGATTTCCAATTAAAGGTTTAGACTTGTTAATTATGAGATTATTTTGAGAGCTCATTTAGTTTTATTATATGTATTCTCTAGTAAAGATTTGATATTAGTTCTATTAGATGTTTTGATCATGCTCTTTAATATGGCAGTATTTTTCTGGATCCTAGTAAGTGTCTTAATGATATTACTTTTATTATTCAAAAAGATATCAGTCCACATTTGCGGATTGCTCTTACTTAATCTTATGTGTTCCTTTATTCCTCCCCCTAAAAGTAAAGGCAAGTTCTCATCCAGAATTTTTTGAGGGAGAGATTTTACAAAAATATAAGACATTAAATGAGCTATGTGACTAGTTTGTGACATTAATATATCATGCGTTTTAGAGTCAATTTCATGCGTTATAGATCCGATAGATTCCCAAAAGTTCTTCAATTTCAGATAGGATGCTCTACTTACTGATTCCTTATCTAGGATAAAGACAACTTTGTTCTTGTACATATCTTTTCTAGTAAATTTTATACCTGACTTTTCTGAGCCAACCATAGGATGAGAACTCAAGAAACTCTTATTTGAATCATGAAATAACTTTGTAATCGATCTATGCACACCACCTTTGGAACTCCCTATGTCGGTGACTAATGTGCTTTTTTTTACAACAAGAAGTATTTTTTTAACAATACTTGGATATGAGCTAAGTGGTGCACAAATAATTATTAAATCTGGATGCTCCATTTTAACTAAGTCAGTAACTTTATAATTAATGATTCTATTCTTTAGTGCATAAGATAGCGCGTCTTGATCTGTATCGAAAGCTGATATTTTTCTTGACAGTTTATTTTTCTTAATTGATTTACACAATGACCCTCCCATCATTCCTAAACCAATAATTAATATATTATTAAACTTTGGCATTATAAAAAGATTTCAGATGTTTCTTAAATACATTCATCTCTCTCCTAGTGCCCAGAGAGACTCTCAAATATTTTGGGAGTTTATAATTTATTAGAGGTCTAACCACTACTCCTTTTTTCAGAAGGTGCTCAAATAGTGCTTCTGAACTTTTCCCAGCTTCAAAAGTGATAAAATTACAATAAGTTCCTAAGTATCTGATGGAAAGTTTATCGAATAGGCTGATTAAGTCAGCTAAAGCAATATCATTATTTTTTTTGCTTTCATTAACAAAATGATGATCATTAATTGCTATTTCAGCAGCTTTTTGCGCAAAAAGGTTAGTATTGAATGGCTGTTTGTATAATTTAAGTTTTTCAATATTCTTCTCAGAGGATATGCCATAGCCAATTCTGAGCGAAGCTAAACCATATATTTTTGAAAATGATCTGGTGACAAATAAGTTATTGTATTTTTTTATTAGAGATATTGCACTTTTATCTTTTTTTGGATCTAGATATTCATAGTATGCCTCATCAATAATAACTGTTATTTTCTGCGGTAAGGAACTGAGGAATCTATCAATCTCTGCAAGTTTAATATACGTGCCTGTCGGATTAGCAGGATTTGCCAGAAATATTAATTTCGTTTTACTCGAAACTTTATTCCTTACTGAGTCGAGATCAATCCCCAGATAGTTAATACTATTTTTATTTAAGTCTGGTTTACTTACGATTACTCTAGCGTCTTGTAACTTAGATATGATTTCATATACCAAGAATGAGTGTTTTGGAATGATAGCCTCGGTTGAGCCATTCAAAGTTAACCTTGCAATAAACTCTAGTATCTCATTGCTACCATTTCCCAAGATAATATTTTTCTCATTCATCTTAAAGCCTATATTTTTTGCAATGATTGATTGTAACTTACTAGGTTTGCTCTCTGGATAAAGATTCAAGCTATGTTTATTATTATTAATATATTTTGTTACCCTATCTGATATAAATGGATTCTCATTAGAGGATAATTTAACAACCTTCTTGATATCGAATTTTTTTTTAACATCATGAATGTTAAATCCTGGAGTATATTTGGTTATATTTTTAGCAGCCATCAATCAATACTCTTTGGATAAGAACCCAACAACTGAAAATACTTTGAGTTGTCTGATATTATTTGTAAAGCATTCGAGACTTTCTTTGTCTTGATGTGTCCAGAAATATCTATCAAGAATAAGTATTCCCAGTTTTCTTCTTTTGTAGGGATTGATTCTATTTTTGTCATAGATATCTTGTGCTTGGCAAGGATTTCTAATGCCTTCGATAAAGATCCCGCCTTGTTATCAAGGGACATTACAAAAGATGTTTTATCGTTATTTGAAGAATCTACTTTTGTGTTTCCTAATATGAGGAACCGTGTAGTGTTATTCTTTATGTCATGAACGTTTCTTACTAAAACATTAAGTTTATACAATTTAGCACATTTTTCATTAGCGATACATGCTGAGTTCATTTCGCCTTTTACTACAAGTGCCGCTTGAGCATTGCTATCTGAGGATAAGCATTGAACGTTAGGAAGATTTTTTGATATCCATTCATCGCATTGAGATAGGGTCTGATTGTGGGCATAAATTTTCTTGATGCTTTTAAGTGATTTACTCTTAGACATCAAGCAGTGCTTAATAGGTATATTTTGTTCCCCACATATATTTGTCTTGTATCGTATTAGGAAATCAAGTGTGCTTTTAATACTACCTTGATTAGAATTTTCAACTGGGACAACACCATAGTCACTTGTTTTATTTTTGACATCATTGAAAACATCAAAAATATTTAGTCTACTATTTTTTGTTATACTTTTACCAAAAAATTTATTTGTTGCAATTTCACTATAAGTACCTTCAGGACCTAGATAAGAAACTGTAAGATTAGTCTCAAGTGATAAACATGAAGAGATAATTTCTCTATAAATATTATGGATGTGCTCTGATGAAAGTGGTCCATTATTAAGTGCCCTAAGATTCTTGATAATTTGTGATTCTCTATCAGGTCTAAAGATGTTTGTGTTATTTGATTTTTTTTTATATTCAGCAACGTCTTTGGCAATAGTTGCTCGCTCGCTCAAAAGCTTTAGGATTTTTTTATCGAGGAGGTCAATTTGTTGACGGAACTTCTTTAGCATATATTTAATCTTCTGTTCGCTCTGATGATATTGCAGAAATCATTTCGTCATTAGACATGTCTTGTAGACGAACGCCTTGGGTGTTCCTATTAATAGTTTTCATATCAGAGGCAGATATTTTAATGGTTTTACCCTTATTGGTGATGAGCATAATAAAATCTGAATTATCAAGATTTACAGCTCCTACTACACTCCCATTTCTCTGAGAAGTTTTTATTGATATTACGCCTTGACCACCCCTATTTTGTGTATTGTATGAATCAATAGAAACTTTATTTCCAAATCCATTCTCAGTAACAAATATTAGTTGATCAGCATCAACTTTTAAAGATGAAACTATTTTTGTATTCTTGTTAAGTTTTATACCGACAACACCTTGTGTACCTCTGGATCTCTCTCTAATTTGTGTTTCCTCAAACATTATTGATTTACCAGAAGATGAAGAGAGAATAATTTTATCATTTCCAGCTGTATGAAGCGCATTAAATAGGTAGTCATTATCTTTGAGTAAAATAGCTTTTAACCCACTATTTCTTACTTTTTTAAATGATGATAAAGATAATCTATTTACCATTCCGTCTCTAGTTGTCAAAAATAGATAACTATCTTCATCAAAGTTTTTGATTGATAACAATGCGGATATCGTCTCGTCATTATCTAGTGGTAAAATGTTGTTAATCGACTTACCTCTCGCCTGTCGGCTAGTATCAGGTATGTCAAAAACCCTAATTGAAAATGCCTTACCTTTAGTAGAAAAACACAATATCGTATCGTGGGTATGTGCACAAACAAGAATCTTTGCTTTATCACCCTCTTTGAAATTTGCTGCATTGACACCGCGTCCACCTCGTCTCTGACTTTTGAACTCGGTATTGGGCATACGCTTTACATAGTTAGCCTCAGTGAGCACAACAATCACGTCCTCTTTTTTAATCATATCCTCACGATTTAGTAAGCCTTCATCATCTGATATCAAAGACTTTCTATCTTGTCCATATAATGATTTTATTTCCTCAAGTTCAGTAATCATTAGATTATCTAGTTCAGATGTGTTTGACAAAATCTTAAGATATTTTTTTATAGAGTCGATCGCATCATTATAATCTTTTAAAATTACCTCTTGCTCAAGATTAGTTAATTTATTCAGTTTCATATCTAGTATCGCCTGAGCCTGCTCACTACTTATAATATAGTTTTTATCATTGAGACCAACAGCAGAGTCTATGGTCATATAGTCAGAGCATTCCTGCATTAACTTTGACAAGTTCCATTTATTTTTAGAAGTTGTCCATGATTTACTAATAATTCTTTTTTTTGCTTCTTCAGTAGATTTTGATTTTTTTATAAGATCTATCATCTCGTCTATACTATTGAGCGCTATACTTAGTCCTTCCAGAATGTGAGCCTTGTCATAAGTCTTATTTAATAGGAATAAAGTTCTTCTGGTAATAATCTCTCTTCTGTGCTTGATAAATTCTAATAAAGCTTGGGGTACACTTATTGTGCATGGCTCTCCGTCTACTAGACAAACCATGTTGGCAGAAAATGATGTTTGAAGATTTGTCTGCTTATACAAACTACTTAGAATTACGTCAGGCTGCTCCCCTTTCTTTAATTCTATAACGACTCTTAACCCATCCCTATCTGACTCATCTCTAAGGTGACTGATACCTGTAATCCTCTTATCCCTCACTAAGATAGCTATCGCTTCAATTAATTTAGCTTTGTTAACTTGATATGGAAGTTCATTTATGATTATTGTACTTTTGTCTTTATGTTCTTCAATACTGTGAGTAGCTCTGATTTTAAAAGATCCTCGCCCTGTTTTTATTAGCTGATGAATTCCGCCATTATCTTTGATCTCAGCTCCTGTAGGAAAATCTGGGCCTTTGAATCCTGACTTTACGATGAATTCAGCTAAATTAGCTTCATCTGACAGTGACGGATCTTTTATCAAAGTAATTACTCCATCAATTACCTCATTAAGATTATGTGGAGGTATATTTGTTGCCATTCCAACAGCTATTCCTGATGCACCATTTATTAAAAGATTAGGGAGCCTAGTTGGTAGCACAGTAGGCTCTCGCTCTGATCCATCATAATTTGGATTGAAATCAACTGTATTTTTATCTATGTCTGATAATAATTCATGAGAAAGCCTCGACATTCTTACCTCTGTGTATCTCATTGCCGCTGGGGAGTCGCCATCAATAGAGCCGAAGTTACCTTGACCATCAACCAGTGGATATCTCATAGAAAATGGTTGAGCCAGTCTAACAATAGTGTCATATACAGCGGTGTCCCCATGTGGATGATATTTACCAATCACATCTCCAACGATTCTTGCTGATTTTTTATATGCTTTGTTATAACCATTATTCAGCTCATGCATCGAATATAATACACGTCGGTGCACAGGTTTAAGACCGTCCCTGACATCAGGAAGTGCTCTTCCAACAATGACGGACATGGCATATTCAATATATGAATGACGCATCTCATCATCTAATTTTATTTGTGAATATTCAGACATTTATGGGTATATTTAGTGCCATATTTAAGTATATATTTTAGCACAAATAGGGTTTATAAACGATATAAATTAAAGCAGTATCAGTATAGAATTTTAAGATGTTTATAGTTTCTCCAAAATGGGTATATCTCTCAAATAAAAAAATAGAAAGTAACAAATCCTTGTTAATCGATAGCTCAACTATAGTAGATATTTTGGTTGATGATAAAATAGAGCAAATTTATCAAAAGATTCCTCGGATACATTATCAAAATCATTTAATGGTTCCAACTTTTTCTGAGAGTTACATTGACATTAATGATTGTGATAATCAGATGAAATATACAAGAAAAATTAGTAATCTTTTTCATAAAGGTGTGACAAGAGTGCAAGTAGTAGCCAGTGATTATAAAAAAGTACTTAAATATGTCTTATCGAATAACATAAATATAAGTAATAAAATCACACTCGATTCATCTAAATGTACATTTAATGATATTAGAGAAATGATAAAGACTATAGATTTCTATAAATCCGATACCTCGAAAGTATTTAGTATTAATTTACTTAACATCACAAATTTTGAAAAAGATTTGATGATAAAAATCTCTTCTATATGTAATGAATTAAATTTATCAATAGATATACATCTCAATGAAATAAATAATTTACCAGATAATCAAATCAATAAGTTATTTAGGTATTGGGAGGAAATAAATCTTCTAAATAATTGTGTAGTGCATGATTATTTAACCTCGAAAAAGTTGATACAAAAATATATTAGTAAATATAAAATTCTAATGCTTGTAAAATATTCTGAACTGTTGGATGAAGAAAATATAAAATCATTGTTATCATTAAAGCCAAATAGAAATAAGTATGTCCTGATATCAGATTTAGAAAACACATATAAACTTTATGATCTATTTAAGGTTGTAAACCTTTTCATTAAAAAAGAAATTCCTTTTGATGATAGAAAGATACTCAACTCTGTTACATCGAATACATCTAATTTTTTTGCAGAAACTTCGTCATCAGGGATCATCGAAAAAAACAGTTTAGCATCATTTAATATATTTGATATCAATACTAAAAGACTCCTATGTGATGATGAAAACTACCCATCGTTAGCTGACCTTGACAATGAGAGCTTGACTGCTGTATGGTCATCTGGTGAGTGTGTAAATATTAAAACATGATTAAAACTGATAACAATCAAGAGGAGCTTTTCGACGAGTACGCATATGATTGGTGGAATAGAACAGGTAATTACAAACTTCTCCATAAGTTAAACCCTTTACGATTAAAATACATCACATCTAGATTAGATATAAAGAACAAAAAGATTTTAGATATTGGCTGCGGCGGAGGAATACTATCTGAAGAGTTGAGTAAAATGGGTGCAATAGTCACTGGAATTGATTCTTCAAAAAAATCAATAATTATTGCGAAAGAGCATGCTAAGGAGCAAGATCTAGAAATAGAATACATTAATGGATCAATACTAGATGTATCAAATCTAGGAGAATATGATTGTGTTGTATGTTTTGAAATGATTGAGCATATTCATGATCAAAAAAAATTAATAAAAAAAATAGGGAATATTTCACAAAAAAAGTCACATTTATTCATGTCTACTATCAATAGAAATTTAAAGTCATTTATTTTTGCTAAAATATTCGCCGAGTATATCTTAAAGATTGTACCAAGGGGAACACATCAGTATGCTAAGTTTATTACCCCATATGAATTGAACGGAATGCTAGAGCAACATGACTTCAATGTCAGTAGTATTGATGGTATTTTATTCAACCCAATAAATGAGTCATTTACTTTAGACAATGATACGAACGTGAATTATTTTCTACATGCTGAAAAATAACAGAGAAATACTTAGTGTACTGTTTGACCTAGACGGAACTCTAGCTGACACATCACAAGATATGTGTGATTCATTAAATAGGGTCCTTGATTTTCGCAACCTCAAACAAGTAGATTGTGTAAATTTAAAAAAATATATATCTAGAGGCGCAATTGGAGTTATAGAGTATGCGTCTGTAGTTAATCAAAAGTCAATTGACTCATCCTTATTGAGATCAGAATTTTTAGAAGATTATAAAAATAATTGTTTTATTAAAACGACATTAAATAAAGATATGGATCAACTACTAGATTACCTCTTGAGTCAACAGATAAAAATTGGTGTCGTAACCAATAAACATTCAAGATATGTGAATAAAATCATAAAAGGATTGGGTATTGAACAAGATCTAAGTTGTGTCGTAACTGGAGACATGGTTCTTAATGCAAAGCCAGCAAGTGACAGTTTGATGAAAGCTGCTGAAATTATTCAATGTCCAACAGATAATATAATATACGTTGGTGATGACGAGAGAGATATCATAGCTGGAAGAGAGGCTGGTATGATTACGGTTGCTGCAAACTTTGGATTCATAAATGATGAAATTAACATACAATCTTGGGAAGCCGATTTAATTATTGATAATCCTCTTAGTTTGAGACAATATTTAATCAATTAAAACAAGGGTCTTTTGATCGACTAAATCGAAGAGCTTAATAACATCTCTATCACTCATTCTTATACAACCTTGGGATTGTTTGCTGCCGAGTGTATTACAATGTGGAGTACCATGAATATAAATATATCTATTATATGAATCTACATCACCGCCCTTGTTTTTCCCTTCTTCAAGACCGTGCAATCTCAATATTCTTGAAGTGATATAATCTGAATTATCAAGTGGTATTTTTTTAATAATTCTTTCAGTTGGTATTCTGTTCTTGAATAGTGTTCCCGCTGGCAATCCTTTTCCAATCATGCTAGAAACGCTGTGTAAGCCAGTAGGAGTTTTAAGTGAATCCATTTTACAGCCCATGCCATGTTTTGAGGTAGATATCTTCGACTCAAAAATGAGAGTATCGTCTTTAAAAAGATAAAGTTTTTGATTAGAGGAGTTGACGAATATCATGATTTATATAGTCAATATACAACCACTTCGTCGAATGTATCATCAGTTTGTGTTTTTTTTCTCTTTTCAGCATCATTTCTAAGTTCATCAAGGGACAACAAATATTCTTCATTTACATCTCCTGTGATATATTTACCATCGAAACATGAGGAGTCAAATTTTGTTACTGATGAATCCTCACTACTTACTGCCTTAATTAAATCATTCAAATTTTGATAAAATAACTTATCGCACCCTATAAAGTCAGCTATTTCATCGACTGTGCGATTATCTGCTATAAATTCCTTGCTGGCGGGCATATCAATTCCGTAAACATTTGGAAATTTAACTGGTGGCGCTGCGGATGCCATATAGACCTTCTTTGCTCCTGCATCTCTTGCCATCTCAACAATTTGTCTAGATGTGGTTCCTCTTACAATAGAATCATCGACTAGTAGAACTGTTTTATTATTAAATTCTGATTTAATTGCATTTAATTTTCTTTTAACTGACTTGGATCGTTCATTTTGTTGAGACATAATGAAAGTCCTGCCTATATATCTGTTTTTGATGAAACCTTCTCTAAAAGGTATGTTCAATCTAGAAGACAATTCCAACGCTGAAATCCGACTAGTATCAGGAATAGGCACCACTACGTCTATATCGTTATCTGGAAGAGCTTTTTTAATATTATCTGCTAGAGCGGTGCCCATGTTCATCCTAGCTTTATATACGGAAATACCGTCAATGATAGAATCAGGTCTGGCAAAATAAACATATTCAAATATACATGGGCTGACAGTGCTGTTCTCAGAGCATAATCTAGTATGAACCTTTCCATCTTTATCAATGAAGATCGCCTCGCCCGGTTTTAAATCTCTTTCTAATTTGAATCCTGCAGAGTCTAGTGCTACTGATTCGGAAGCAACCATTGTCTCAGTTTTACCATCTAAAGCTCTTTGTCCAAAACATAAGGGGCGTATACCATTTGGATCTCTGAATGCGACGACTCCTCGGTCAGTTATTAGAGAGACAACAGCGTATGCACCCTTCACACGCCTGTGAACGCCTGCTACTGCATAAAAAATGCTATCTGGTGTAAACGCGTCTTTGCTATGAAGGTAAAGCTCATGTGCGAATATGTTTAATAAAATTTCAGAATCTGATTTTGTATTTATATGTCTTAAATCCTCCTTAAACAAATCAGATTTTAATTTATCAGAATTGATCAGATTGCCATTATGTGCAAGTGCAATCCCATATGGCGAATTGACATAAAATGGTTGAGCTTCAGATGAATTATCAGCATGTCCCGCTGTAGGATAGCGAACATGGCCTATACCTATAGACCCTTTAAGTCTATCGATATGTTTTTTAGAAAATCCATCTCTAACGAGACCTAATGATTTACGTAGAGTAATTTTTCCGTTGTGGTTAGTTAATATGCCTGATGCATCTTGACCACGATGCTGCAAGACCGTTAGAGATTCATAAATATCATGAATCACATCTTGATTGCCAGATACAGCTACTATCCCACACATATATGCACATTATATTTATATTTGGAAACTATTAAAGAGTGAATCTTCATAATTAGAGATATATTCAATAAATTCAGCATAATAAGGGACAAGTAAAGAATCCTCAAAGATGGATTCATGGAATGAGGTATCGAATAACACAAGAACAAAAACAAAAATATATATTTGCGATTTGACTAAGGACATAAGAAATCCCCCAATTTTGTTGGAGTTTTGAAAAAGTGTGGCTGCAATCAATTTTGAAATAGTTAAATTCAATATAAAGATAAAAGCTACGGTAAATATGGTTAATAAGCTGACAGTTACTATTCTAATGTAGTTGTAGTCGAGTGATATTTGTGAAGATACAATATCAGTGAAATACTCTAAATGGTAAAATAATACATACACAAATAAAGACCAAGAGAGAAGGGAAAACAGTTGACTGACAAAACCTCTCAGCATACCCGTTAATGAAATCGTTAATGTAATAAAAATAAATATATAATCAATTAAAACCATCAGAAAACAAAACTAGAAATTTTATTTTTAATACCCAAGACCCTAGTTAACTTACTTGATTCCTCTTTAGCATGGGATATATCGGCAAAAGGTCCTATCGTGAACATCATCTTTGATTTATAAGCCCTTAATTTGTAACCATTTTTTAATAATGAGTCTTTGATGTTATCAATATTTCCTTCATTATATTTAATCTCGATTATCCACGCTTCTACCTTACTTTCAGTAACCGAAATTTTATCTGTAGACTGTATATCAAAGACTTCAATCTCATTTTCATCAATATATATTTCTTCTTGCAGATTTTTTGCATAATTCTCAATAGGGTTTTTAATATCTTCAGTTACATACCCAGAAAATACAAATACTAATAATAAAAAAATTAAGATAAATTTATATTGCATTGTCCTTCTTTTGCTCCAAAAGATGTGCTTTTAGTGCTTCAGAGACAGTGTAGAAAGATCCATAAACTAATAGTAAAGAATCCTTTGTTTGGTCATATTTAGCTGTACTAAATGCTGAAGTTACTGATGCATATGTTCCAATTGATAGTTTATTTTTATAGATTGAGTTAATTCTAAATTTAATTTCGTCTGAGTTCATCCCTCTCTCGCTGTTAATAGTTCCAATATACCAATGGTCAACAAGAGATGAGAAAGGTTCAACAATACTATACACGTCTTTATCGGCAAGGACCCCGAGTACTACGCTTATCTTATCATATCCAATTTTCTTTATATTAGCAGACAAGCTTTTTGCAGCATCCTCATTATGAGCAACATCTAAAATTATGTCTGGTGATTTTGATAAGTACTGAAATCTCCCAGATATCTCTGTCTCAGACAATGCTTTCTTTATGACATCATGATCAACTAGACATTCTGGTAATATTGCATCTAGAGCTAAGAGTGATGCTGCTGCGTAGTTATACTGGTAGTCACCAATCATTTTGAGATTGGGAATTTCATTTATAGAATTATTTTTAGATTTCAAACTCCAATTCGAGCTACCTAGATTTACTCGGTAGTCATTATTATGTATCAATAAGTTGACAGATTTATTTTTGGCATATTTTAGTAAAGCTGATGGTGGTTTTTCTTGGGCATAAATACATGTTTTGAAAGGGCGCATCACACCAGCTTTCTCGAGTGCTATACTATCGATCGTATTTCCCAGGAATTCAGTGTGATCTATACCAATTGAGGTTATAATTGAGATGTCCGAATCAACAATATTCGTAGCATCTAATCTTCCTCCTAATCCAACCTCTAAAACAGCTACGTCTAAATTTGATTTACTGAATAAATAAAAGGCAGATAATGTTGCAAACTCAAAATAGGTAAGAGTTGTATCTCCTCTTATATCATCAATCATCTCAAATGTTTCTAACAGAGATTCATCGTCTATTTCTATACCATTAATTTTTATCCTCTCGTTATACCTAAGAATATGTGGAGAAGTGAAAGTCCCAACATGGTATTTTTTTTCATTAAGTACAGATTCCAAAAATGAAACCGTTGAACCTTTGCCGTTAGTTCCAGCCACAGTAATTATTTTATTTGCTATTTTAGATATATTAAGTTTTTTATATACACCTAAAATTCTTTCTAACTTGAAATCTATATTTAAAGGATGGACAGTCTGTTGCCAATCAAGCCACTCATCAACTGTATTAAATTTTCGCATGATCACTGAAACCAAGCATTTCGATAATATTTGCTATTTTTTCTGGCTGATCCTTCCTCTCAACTATCATATCTATAGTGCCATGCTCTTGGAGAAATTCACTCCTTTGAAAACCTTCAGGTAACTTCTCCCTTACTGTTTGCTCAATAACTCTCGGACCTGCAAAACCAATAAGAGCATTAGGTTCAGCAATATTAATATCTCCTAAAACAGCTAGACTAGCCGATACTCCTCCCATAGTTGGGTCCGTTAGAACAGAAATATATGGAATGGCTTCTTCAGATAATTTTGCAAGCGCGGCACTAGTTTTAGACATTTGAAATAACGAGAAAAGTGATTCTTGCATACGAGCTCCGCCACTTGCTGAAAAACAAACTAAGGGCCTTCTGAGTTCGATAGCTAAGTTTACAGCTCTATTAAACTTCTCTCCTACAACCGAACCCATAGATCCTCCAAAAAAAGAATATTCAAATGCGCAGACAATAATAGGTATTTTTTTTAGATTTCCCGTAAAAACTAGAAGTGCATCTTTCTCTCCAGTCTTGTTTTGAGTTTGCTCAAATTTATCCTGATATTTTTGTTTATCTTTAAATTTAAGCATATCTTTCGGTGAAAGATCGTTAAACATCTCTTTATGTTCACCCTGATCAAGAAAAATGCTTACACGTTTTCTCGCTGATATTCTTTCATGATGATTACATTTCGGACAAACGTGTTTATTTTTATCAAATTCAGCCGTGTATAAAACTGCTCCACAGTTGGAACATTTGTGCCATAAACCCTCGGGAACAGAGCCCTTCTCATCCTTGGTTGCTCTGATTCTTGATGGTAAGATTTTATCCAGCCAGCTCATTAGATTACATTTGAAATTGATGATATGTAGGTGGAAAGCTTACTATTCATTTTTTTTTCATTATTTGAATATTTATGTATCAATTCTACTATAGAACTTCCAATTATTATACCATCAGAAAATGCTGCCATTTTTTGTGCAGAACTACTATCTTTAATGCCAAATCCTACTGCAACTGGTAAATTATTATTAGAGTATTTCTTAATTTTATTTACATTCTTACGGATACTGTTCACATTAGACAACTGTGATCCTGTTATTCCTTTAATAGTTACATAATAGACATAACCAGATGACATCTTAGAAATATTTTTCATCCTCTGATCTGTAGTTGTTGGCGATGCAAGATAGATGTGTGATTTTTTATACTTTGTAAGATATTTATTTAAGATTACCGATTCTTCAGGAGGTGAATCAACAATTAATACTCCGTCAATGCCAGTATCATTAATTTTTTTTGCAAATTTAGCAACGCCCATTTTGTGCACAGGGTTCATATAACCCATTAACACAACGGCTGTATCGTTATTTTCTTTTCTGAATTCCTTAACAACTGAAATTACGTCATGTAATGAGGTATTATTTTTTAAAGATCTGTCTATACTTTTTTGAATCGTAGGACCATCTGCTATAGGATCTGTAAAAGGAATACCTAACTCGATAATATCTACACCATATTTAGACATTGTATGCATAGCAGACAATGTAATATCTTTTGTTGGATCACCACAAACCAAATAACTAATAAATGTTTTTTTATTTTTGCTTTTGTTTTTGTTAAAAATATTTGGTATACGCGAGGTCATAGCTTGATATTTTTCAGTTTTGCAATTGTATCAATATCCTTATCCCCACGGCCAGATAAATTGAGAAGGATTTTTTTATTTTTAAGTTTTTTTGCAAGTTGAAATGCGTATGCCAAAGCATGTGCTGTCTCAAGTGCCGGTATAATACCTTCTTTCTGAGTGAGTGTGAAAAAAGCATCTAGTGCTTCATCATCCGTAACCGCAGTGTACTCAACTCGTTTTAAATCTTTGAGCCAAGAATGCTCAGGACCAACCCCTGGGTAATCTAGTCCAGCTGATATCGAATGAGTATTCTTGATTTGACCATTTTCATCTTCCATGATGTATGTTCTATTGCCATGTAGAACTCCTGGTGAACCTGCGCTCAACGGCGCAGCATGTTTTCCAGATTTAATTCCAGAACCACCTGCCTCTACTCCTACGATTTTGACTTTGTCATTTAAAAAAGGATGAAAAAGGCCTATTGCATTGGATCCACCTCCAACACAAGCAACGAGATAGTCAGGAAGGCATTTGTATTCTTTTTTAAATTGATTTCTAGCTTCATACCCTATTACAGATTGAAAATCTCTTACAATCATAGGATATGGATGAGGTCCAGCAACAGATCCTATAATGTAGTGTGTGTCGTCAACATTCGTAACCCAATCTCTAAGTGCCTCATTGAGAGCATCTTTTAAAGTTTTTGTCCCCGAGTTGACAGAGACTACTTCAGCACCAAGAAGTTTCATTCTGTATACGTTTACAGACTGTCTGTTGATATCCTCTTCCCCCATATATACCACGCACTTCAAATTTAATCGCGCGCATGCAGTCGCAGTCGCAACACCATGCTGCCCAGCACCAGTTTCAGCGATAATTCTTGTCTTACCCATTTTTTTTGCAAGTAAAGCTTGTCCAAGAGCGTTATTTATCTTGTGCGCGCCGGTATGATTGAGATCCTCTCTTTTGAGATAAATGTGAGAACTTCCCAGTTCTTTACTGAGTGATTCAGCATAATAGATCGGTGTAGGTCTTCCAACGTAGTCTTTTAGTTGACTATTTAAGGTTTTTTTAAATGATGCGGATGTTGCATATTTTTTATAAGCACTAAACAACTCCCTAAGTGGATGTATTAGGGTTTCTGAGACATAAACGCCACCAAATGCGTCAAAATGACCAGACTTGCTGGGATAGTTTTTTAGGTTGATTTTTCTCTTCATTAATATGCTCTAATTTTATCCACAAAATCACTCATTAGATTATGGTCTTTATGGCCTATTTTATTTTCGATTCCACTACTCACATCAATACACTTAGGTGTATATTTACTCAGTAAGTCTAATATATTATCAGGTTTCAGTCCTCCGGCAATGAATAACTTTTCTACAGGGACATCATTCAAAATATTCCAATCAAAACACTTACCAGAACCTCCCTGTAAATTTTCACTCGAAGCATCGAGCAAGAAATCTGTATTTTCAAAATCTAGATTTTTACTCATAAATACTGAATCTTTTGAGACATGTAAGGTTTTGATAATATCTTTTTTAAATATCCTATAATCAGTAATGTCCTCTGTCCCATGAAGCTGTAGTACGTCAAGATCAACTTTACTGAGAATTTTATCTACTGTATCAGTATTTTGATTCAAGAAAACTCCAACAGATTTTATGTTCTTCTCTTTACAAATTATTGTGGCTTGAATAGCAGTATCTATATCAATGGATCTGGGAAGATTTTCAACGAAAATCATACCAAGATAATTAATATCTAGAGATGTTGCAAAAATAATATCATCAATATTTTTGAAGCCACAGAGTTTAATAGAGGTTTTCATAGTTGTATCTTACAACAAGATAGATTCGGTATTATAACTAATTTTATATTTCTGCGGATATGATACACGCCATAAAAATAAGGCATTAGGTGGAGCCATCTTGCTACAGTATTTTCTATTTTTTTTACTCATTATTATGTGCAAGTCTTTAGGTCTAATTTTTTTTAAACCAATATCTACCAATGTACCAGCAATATTTCTTACCATGTGATACAAAAAAGCATTTGCTGTAATTGAAAAAACTATTATACCCTTATTCTTTACTAAGGAGATATCACTAACATTTCTTACAGGATTACTTGCCTGACAACCAGAGGATCTAAAACTTGAAAAATCATGCACGCCCTTTAAGTATTTCATCGAAAGTTGCATAGATGAAAATGATAGCTTATCACCAACAACCCAAGTATGAGCATTATTGAATATCGTGCTTTTGATATTCGTATTTATAAAATATTTGTAAGTTCTTTTTGTAGCAAGAAATCTTGCATGGAAATCGTTATCAACTCTATATACCCTTTTGACTCTAATATCATCTGGTAAATTAGAATTAGCACCATCTATCCAGTTTTTATCTGATCGTTTTGAAGTAGTATCGAAGTGAACTATTTGATTCAAAGCATTCACACCTGTATCTGTTCTCCCCGAGCATATAGTCTTTATTTTATGATCAGCAATTTTAGATAGTGACTTATCAACAAAGTATTGAACGGTATTTGTTGATGAATGGTTTTGTTGCTGCCATCCAAAATATTTTTTTCCAATATACTCAACAGATAGAGCTATTCTCATCAACTTATTTGTAAATTAAGAATTCTTGCCTCGTGAGCTTGATCAGCTGATCCAGTTTTGATTATATTTAGAATAATTTCTCTTGCTTTTTCTCTCTCTCCACTTTCTATAAGCGCTCTAGCTAGATCAATATTAGATAGGTTGTCATCATCATTATTGATTTGTTCATCTGTTTTGTGTGACTCTTGGATTTCACTTGGTTCAGAATCTAAAAGAGCAGGAGGTTCTACTGGAGAATTAGTCTGATCATTGATCGTTTCTGGTACACTAGCAACCTCTTCTGTTTCATCTTTGCCGATTGAACTCTCAGCTGAAACTCTTCTTATTTTTTTTGAACGTACAGGAGTTGCATGATTATTTGTTACAGATTGAGCTAATGTAGATAGAAAGTCTCTGATTTCCTTTGCAATGCGTTGCATTTCATCTTTAGAATCTGTTGTTTCGTTATTGCTATTTAAATCTTTATTCATATCGGATATCTTTTGACTTAATTTTTGAAGTTGCTTTGTTAAAACATAATTATTCTGATCAAGTGTTTTAAATCGCTCTAGAATAAATCCGATCACAAAAAGAGCAAGCAATGTAGTAAGTATTCCTTCAAGAGTTATTGTAATGTCAGGAATAATAAGATAGTAACTATGAATATTTAATGATTTTATAAACTCTCCAACCGCACTTAATGCGCCAAGAAGACTATATGGTGATTCTGGTATCACCGCTTGTGATTCCAATACTACTACGATTGATAATAGAAATATTATAAATATAAATAATCTCACATTTCACTCCCGACCAAATTTTCAGCAATTTGGATACTGTTTAACGCAGCACCTTTTCTTACATTATCAGCAACTACCCATAAATTTAAAGAGTTATTTTTACTAAGTCCCTTTCTAATCCTGCCAACATAGACATCATCAGTTCCATGACCATGCTCAAAAGAAGTTGGAAAATCGACTTCTTGAACATCATCTATGACTGATATTCCTGCAAACTCATTTAAGCAGTTTTTTGCTAATTCAATATCTATCTCCTTCTCAGTTTCAATATATATGCTCTCTGCATGTCCAACCAACACAGGCACTCTTACTGCGGTAGGATTAACACTTATATTCTCATCAAGAATTTTATGTGTCTCCCATACCATCTTCATTTCTTCTCTTGTGTAGTTGTTCTCTAGAAAACAATCCACAAATGGTATTGAGTTAAAGGCGATTTGTTTAGGATAAACTTTTTTATCAATCGATCTTTGATCAATATATGCAGATGATTGTTGTAAAAGTTCTTCAACTCCATCTTTACCAGATCCGGAAACTGCTTGATAAGTGCAAACATTGATGTGTTTTACACAAAAAGTGTCATGCAGTGGCTTAAGTGCAACAAGCATCTGTATCGTGGAGCAATTTGGGTTTGCAATAATATTTTTATGCTTATACAAATCGATGTCTTGTGGATTAACCTCTGGTACTACAAGAGGTATGTCTTGCTCATATCTAAATTCTGAGGTGTTGTCAATTACAATACAACCCTGTGTAGTAGCTTTAGTAGCATATTCTTTTGATACAGAACTTCCTGCACTAAAAAAAGCTATGTCGATGTCAGTGAAATTAAATTCATCCAGAGACTCTACGGTGAGTAATTGATCTCCAAATTTAGCTCTTGAACCCTTCGATTTTTTACTAGCTACAGCATGAATACTGCTTATAGGAAATCTCCTAGAGTAAAGTATTTCAAGGAGTGATTCTCCTACAATCCCTGTTGCCCCTACTACAGCTACATTATATGACTCTTTTTTGGTTAACATAGTTTTTTAATACTCTCTAGAATCTTATCACCCATCACGTTTGTTGTAATATAATCATTTTGAGATAAATCTTTTGTGAAGTATCCAGACTCTAATACATCGTCTACAGATTTTTTTATTATCCTTGCCAAATCTTGTCGATCAAAAGTATATTCAAACATCATCGCAAGGGATAAAATCATAGCAATTGGATTTACCACACCCTTCCCAGCAATATCAGGCGCAGAGCCGTGAATCGGCTCAAACATTCCTATAGTTTCAGAAAGTGATGCAGATGGTAATAACCCTATTGACCCAGTAAGCATTGACGCAGCATCGGATAAAATATCTCCGAATAGATTGGGCGTTAATATTACATCAAATTGCTTTGGGTTTTTTATGATCTGCATTGCTGCATTATCAACATACATATGTTGTAAATCAATATTACTGTGACCTTGCATTATTCTATCAACAGTCTGTCTCCATAATTGAGAACACTCCAGTACATTAGCTTTATCAACAGAAGTTATATGTTTGTTTCTTTTAAGTGCGATATCAATTGCAAATTTTGTAATTCTTTGAACTTCAGGCTCTGAATATTGCATAGTGTTGTATCCAACTTTATCTCCATTTACATCTTTAAAACCTCTTGGTTCACCAAAATAAACATCGCCAATAAGCTCTCTAATTATTACTAAATCTAAATCAGTGATTAGCTCAGATTTAAGAGATGAGAACTCTGACAATGTATTAAACACAAATATTGGTCTAATATTAATATATAGGTTTAGATGTTTTCTCAATGCAAGTAACCCATGCTCAGGTTTAAGCTCGCGAGTATTATTGTCATACTTGGGTGTACCAACTGACGCTAGTAAAACTGCATCCGATTTACGTGCTTTTTCTAGAGTTTCATCCGTGATTGGTTTGTTGTGCTTATCAAGAGAAGCACCTCCTATGTCACCGAACTCGTAATGAATATCGGTCATTTTAGATTCATTAAGGAAATCTATAATTTTAATAGCCTCAGTTGTAATCTCAGGACCTATTTCATCCCCAGGAAAAATAAATATATTTTTTTTAGTCATTATTAAATAACCATGGCTTGGAAAGCTTCATTTGATTCTCATAATTTTTTATTTGATCTTTATTTCTTAATGTAAGCTCAATATCATCGAGTTCATTAATAATTCTATCTTTATAAGATCTCGATATAGAAAATGTTATCGTTTTATCATTTGGTAGTAAAATTTTATCCTCTGCAAGATTAACATCTAATATATACGAATTTGACGATAATGATGAGTCTATAATTTCATTAATGGTTTGTGATTCTAGAGTAATGAGTAATAATCCGTTTTTAAAACTATTCCTCGAGAATATATCTGCAAAACTTTCTGCGATTACAACATCAATGCCATAATTTTGTATTGCCCAGACAGCATGTTCTCTAGATGAGCCGCAGCCGAAATTACTTTTTGAAACAAGAATATTGCCTTTTCTAAATGGTTGTCTATTGAGTATAAATTCAGAGTTTTCCTCTCTCTCATCATCGCTATCTAATGTTGCAGTATCGTTATACCTTAGAGAGTCAAATAAAAATGGACCAAATCCAGATTTTTTTATTGATTTCAAATATTGTTTTGGAATTATTAAATCCGTGTCAACATTATCTCTATTAATTGGAATGACTTGTCCGTTATAGGATTTACTTTTCATTCATAAAATCCTTAACATTGTAGAAGTGACCTTTTATTGCAGCAACTGCAGCCATCCCTGGGCTTACAAGATGCGTTCTGCCTTTATCGCCTTGTCGGCCTTGAAAGTTTCTATTAGATGTAGATGCGCATCTCTCGTAAGGTTCTAAAAAGTCATCATTCATTCCCAAACACATCGAACATCCAGGGTCTCTCCACTCAAAACCAGCTTTCATAAATATTTTATCTAATCCCTCTCTTTCTGCTTGTGCTTTTACAAGCCCCGAACCTGGAACAATTATTGCTTGTTTAATTTTGCTAGAGACTTTTTCTCCTTCAACAACTTCAGCTGCCTGACGTAAATCCTCTATACGAGAGTTAGTACATGATCCAATGAATATTTTGTCAAGATCAATCGATTTTATTTCGGTTTTAGGTTCTAGACCCATATACGCAAGTGTATCTATATATTCTTCCTCATTATTAATTAAATCTGAACTAGGAATACATTCATCGACAGATGTGACCATTTCTGGAGAAGTGCCCCATGTTACTTGGGGTTGAATATCATTCGCATTAAATTGCTCTTTTCTATCAAATGTTACTCCGCTGTCACTTATTAATGTTTCCCAATACTTAAGTGCATTATCATAATGTTTAGATGAAGGTAGAAATTCTCTATCTTTTAAATAATCATGAGTTTTCTCATCAAAAGCCATCAAGCCAGATTTAGCACCAGCCTCTATTGTCATATTACATATAGTCATCCGTGATTCTATACTTAGGTCTGATATAGTTTCACCTGTATACTCGATTGTATATCCTGTTCCACCTGAAGTGCCTATACTTCCGATTATATACAAAATTAAATCCTTTGATGTAATGTAAGGATGGAGCACGCCATTTACTTCTATATTAAAGTTTTTCTCTTTTGTAAGATTAAGGCATTGTGTAGCAAGTACATGCTCGACATCACTTGTGCCTATCCCAAATGAGAGTGATGCAAGAGCACCATGTGTTGATGTATGTGAATCACCACACACTATAGTCATGCCTGGCTGAGTCATTCCTAGTTCTGGTCCTATTACATGAACAATACCTTGCTTAAGATTATCTAAATCATAAAGCTCTATGTTATGTTTTTTACAATTTTCTCGAAGAGCCTCTATCTGTATTTTAGAAACTGGATCGGTGATTCCTTGATCTCTGTTAATAGTTGGAACATTATGGTCTGTTGTTGCCATAATTGATTTTTTATTCCAAATATCTCTTTTTTTGATGTCCAATCCATCGAATGCTTGCGGAGAGGTGACCTCATGAATTAAGTGGCGATCAATATATATAAGCGATGAGTGATCATCATTATCTAAAATGCAGTGATCATTCCATATTTTATCGTACAAGGTTTGTTTCATATCTAAAAAATTATTTGTTTTGTGCTTTATGTCTCAAATATAAGTCACATAGAGTTAGTGCCATCATAGCTTCAGCTATCGGGACGGCTCTTATTCCCACACAAGGGTCATGTCTTCCTTTAGTACGTATAGTAGTTGGTTTGTTTTTCTGATCAATGGTTTTACCAGGTATTAAAATACTCGATGTTGGCTTTAGAGCAATGTTTACATGTAAATCTTGACCTGTGGAGATGCCTCCTAGCGTACCGCCTGAAAAGTTACTCGAAAAACCTTTTGGGGTGATTTCATCTCTTGCTTCAGAACCTTTTTGGCTAACAACATCGAAGCCTGCTCCAATCTCAACACCTTTTACTGCATTTATAGACATCATACTTTGTGCTAACAATGCATCTAATTTATCAAACACTGGCTCACCTAATCCAATTGGAATATTTTTACCAATAATCGTTACTTTAGCACCAATAGAGTCACCAGCTTTCCTTATACCCGTTAAATATTCCTCAAGCTCAAGGATTTTTTTCTTATCAGGAAAGAAGAAAGGATTTTTTTCAATATCAGATATCTTTATGCTTTCAGCTTTGATTTCACCAAGCTGTGATACATAACCAAATATTTTAGTTTTATTAATTTTCGATAAGTATTTTTTTGCAATTGCCCCAGCTGCTACACGAGCAACAGTTTCTCGAGCAGATGATCGCCCAGCTCCTCTGTAGTCTCTTATTCCATACTTCTTCTGATAAGTAAAATCTGCATGACCTGGTCTAAACTTATTTTTAATCTCAGAGTAATCTTTTGACTTATGATCTTTATTGTATATTAATAGAGCAATAGGAGTTCCTGTTGTTAAACCATTAAAAACTCCTGATAAGATCTCAATCTTATCGTCCTCTTTTCGTTGAGTAGTATATTTTGATTGCCCAGGCTTTCTTCGATCAAGATCTCTTTGAATATCGCTCTCATCAATTTTAAGATTTGGAGGACAACCATCTATAATGCAGCCGAGTGCCTTCCCATGGCTCTCACCAAAAGTAGTAACTTTAAAAATTTTACCGAATGTGTTTCCTGACATAATAAATATATTTTTATTGCATTATAGACAAAATATCATATATTTGCTGATAAATTTCAAAACGATAGCTATAAATATATAGCACATAAAGATAAGATATTAATCGAATGAATAACTATCTCATAAAAGTAAAAAACATGATCCTTTCTTACTGGCTATATATTATGCCTCATCATTTGATATCACGCTTTACCTACATCATCACAAGGACACGTCATCCTCTAACCAGCTTCTTAATTAGACTCTATGTCAAACTTTTTAAGATAAATCTAGATGAGTGTATTGAGAAAAATACTGATAACTATAATACTTTTTGTGATTTCTTCACAAGAAAACTTAAAAAGGGAGTTCATGTGGTCAATAAAGATAAGAACTCAATAGTGTCTTCATGTGACGGCAGAATTCTTCAGTTTGGAAAAATACAAGACAATTCTATACTTCAAGTTAAAGGCAAAAGTACGCCAATACGAACACTTCTGTGTAATGATAAAGAATTAGCATCCATCTATAAAGATGGCTCATTTTTGACAATATATCTATCACCAAAGGATTATCATCGAGTTCACATACCAGCTAATGGCAAACTAATGAAAACATTACATGTTCCCGGGAGACTTTTTAGTGTGGCTGATCATGCGGTAGAGTGTATAGATAACTTATATTCAAAAAATGAAAGATTAGTCTGTCATTTCAAAGAGGATGACGATTATTTTTCTGTAATTTTCATTGGTGCGATAAATGTTTCATCTATTGAGACGCAGTGGAAAGGCGAGGTTTCTCCTCCTATGCCCAAAAAATTAATCTCTACTAAATATGGTAATAAAAATATTAAGTTCAACAAAGGAGATGAGATCGGAATGTTTAAATCAGGGTCGACGGTTATATTACTTTTTACAGAAAATATAGAGCTATCAAACAGTCTAAAAATGAATCAATCTGTTAGAGTAGGAAAGAAGATAGGTAAGATTAACTAGATAGTATGTCCTGCGTAACTAGGCAATGCATCTTTATAATCAAATCCTTGTTTCTTTTCACAGTATTGTGTGTAGTATTCTATTAATAACTCTGAGCCTATGTATTTCTCAATTGATTCGTATTTAGTGTCGTTGAAAGACTCAATATCTTTTGAGTTTGTTGCTAACATATAATCAGATTGAACTTTTATGTCAGAGAATGTAATTGTTTTAATAGGTTCTTGAGCAAGACAATCTTTATCATTAACTAAAAAAAGACCATGGAAAATTTGATCACCAAAAGCTTTTTTTGCGATTTGAATTTTTTGAGCATTATGTTTTTTATACAAATAATATGCATCAAGGTTGAGTGCATTTATACCGTATACTGGACAATCATTGCTAAATCCTATTGCTTGAACGATTGCAGACGAAACTCTTATACCTGTAAAACTTCCTGGTCCATTATTATAAACTAAAGTATTTATTTGATTTGGACTAAGACTGCATTTTGAAACGATATTATCAATCTCAACCAAGATACTTTCACTGGATACATTATCAGATTTATCTTGAAAAGAAGTAATATCATTTTCTTTGGAAATACTTAATGAATAGTTATTTCCAGATGTATCTATTGAGAGTATGTTCATAACTCTTACTATACTATAGAATAAGTAAAATTATCTCCCCGTAGTTAAACTGGATATAACAAGACCCTCCTAAGGTTTAGTTCCTGGTTCGAGTCCGGGCGGGGAGGTTCATAGACTATTTATTACTGGCATGCTTGTTAACTACATCGATTGAAAGAGCTCTGGCATGTTTACTTTTTCTTATTTTCCAAATTTTATCTCTTGCGTGTTTTGTCTCTATATCATTATCTATAATAGGACTTGGATAATTATTGCCTAACTTAATACCAAGATCTAATTCATCTACTGGAGACAAACGCCATGGCTCATGAATCAACAAATCTGGGACATCAGTTAATTCAGGAACCCATTTTCTTATAAACTCACCCTGTGGATCCTGATCATAGGACTGTTTGATAGGGTTGTAAATCCTAATAGTATTGATACCAGTTGTGCCAGATTGCATCTGGAACTGTGAATAGTGAATGCCTGGCTCATAATCAGTAAAATATTTTGATAAATGTTTACTTGTTACTCTCCAATCTAGCCAGAGCTGATATGAAGCAAATGAGACAAGCATCGCTCTCATTCTAAAGTTCAACCACCCTGTTTTTGTAACAAAACGCATACATGCATCTACAAAAGGAAAACCTGTTAAACCATTCTTCCATGCCTCTAACTTCTTCTCATCAGCATCAGCTCTCATTCCGTCATAAGCCCTATTCATATTTTCATATTCGATTGTTGGTTCATCATAAAATTTTTGGATGAAGTGACAATGCCAAGCGAGTCTTTTTTTAAATGATGACAACGATTTTTTATCAATACCAGAATCATTATATTTCGTGTTCAATTGTGAGACGATATCTCGAATAGAGATTGTGCCAAAAGTAATATGAGGGCTTAATCTTGAACATGAGTTTTCGGATGATAGTGGTGACGACATTAGAAATTGATAATCTTTATGACGTGACACTAGGAAACTATGTAAAAGTTTTTGTGCTTCTTTACTCCCGCCATGTTGTCTGTATAAATAATTGTCTTTTTTAAAAGAAGTAAGATTATCTAATTTATGGCAATTATCATTTATGAATTCACAAGCTGAGTTTGTTGTCATTTTTATTTTCTTTGATGTAAAAGAACGCCAATCTTTGGCCCATGTTTGTCTATTTCGATGTTTGAGCTGTATTCCAAATTGATTACACTGGATCCATTTGACACCTATTGATGAAAATAGACTAAGACATGCATCGTCAATTTCTTGAGATGATTTTTCTTTAAATATTCTATTAGAAAAAACATTCTTAACCTGATATCTGCTGAGTAAATCTCTAAAGACATCCAAAGTATCAGAGTGATAGATATTTAAAGTTGCACCATATTTTTCTTTGAGCTCATCAGACAGATCATCAAGTGATTCTTCAATAAACTTTAAATGGAAAGATGAGACTGTATCTCGCTTTATAAGCTTTCTATCATATACATAGACTAATAAAACTGAGTCATTATCTATTGCTTGTAAGAAAGCTTCATTGTCATGTAATCTTAAATCATTTCTAAACCATAATATGTTTGTCATGTTAACGAGTCACCATGAACGCGAAGATAAGAATTCCAACAATAAGTGTTGAGGATACAAAGTACTTAATTGCCCAATTCATCTGTTTAGATGTATTTTGATCAGATGTGGATGTTATGAGCTTGATGGCATAGAAAAAAACTAAAATAAATATCAATATAAGTATAACGTTAAACATTATGTGTATCCTTTTTTATCTTCAATGACATAATCCTGTCAAAATTAATTCCATACTGCTTCCCAACGCTAAAAATAAGATAAGTGCTAAGTACTCCATTTTTAAGCCCTTAAAGTGATAGTAGTATGCTCCGTAATATATAACAAAACAGTTAAGTATGATTAGCGAGTTTAAACATCCAATTGTCATCCTAGAAAATAATAACATTTACGATAAAATAATTAACATCGTATTAATAAAGGTTTCTTAACAGACAGGGATACAGTAAACATCAAATGCTATATTATAAAGTAATGAGAAAGCTAACCTTTATTTTGTTAATTATTCCGTTTTATTTAGCCTCAGCTTCTGAATTAGATATAACTCTCAGCGAAGTAACTGACAATCTCAGCGAGCCATGGGGGATGTCATTTATAGATGATGAAAAATTACTCATTACAGAGAAAACAGGGGCAATAATGCGTATCGATATGAAAACAGGGGCAAAATATGAAATCGAGCATGATCTTAATTTTTATTATTATGGACAAGGTGGTCTCCTAGATATTCTTTACCATGACGACTATGTCTATGTTAGTTATTCAGAAGATAGAGAGAATGGATACTCCTCAACATCCGTAGCTAGAGGAGTATATGATGAAAAAAGAATAAGTTTTAAAAATATTTTTCAAGCTGAACCTCCTATAAATAGTGGCTATCATTTTGGCTCTCGGTTAGTTGTTAAAGATGGTTATCTTTATGCGACTGTTGGTGAGAGAGGTGAAGGGATGATTGCTCAAGATGTTTCAAATCATCCTGGAAGTATTATAAGAATAAATTTAGACGGATCCATTCCTGAAGATAATCCAAAATTTACTAGCAATCCTGATTGGTTGCCCGAAGTTTATCAAATAGGAGTCAGAAATCCGCAAGGAATGGCCGTTTCACCCTTCACAAATAAGATTTATATCTCAAATCATGGTGCTAAAGGTGGGGATTTTTTTGGTGAGGTAAAATTCGCAGAAAATTATGGATGGAAGCATATTGGATGGGGAGGAACTAACTATATTGGTACTAAAATTGGTGATGGAAGCGCATGGAAACCTGGCTTTACCAAACCGCTATGGACATGGACTCCATCAATAGCAGTCAGCAATATTGTGATATATGATGGAGGAGCTTTTCCTCAGTGGAAAGGAGATGTATTAGTAACCTCACTAAAATTTAAAACTCTATACAAACTAAAATTTGAAAATGACATAGTTAGAGAGCAAGAAGTTATTTTTGAAGACCGAATAGGAAGGATAAGAGATTTAGAAGTTAATAGTAAAGGCGAACTATTTTTGATTGATTCAAGTGGAAGCGCCAGTTTATGGGAACTGAAAAACAATGGAGGTATATATGAGTAGGTTTTTCTTTATTTTTTTACTGTTTATTTTGATAGCACCAACTGTGAGTGCGGAGAGTTACATAGCAACCAGACAAGAACTTTGGTTTAGTGACTCTAGCTATTATAAGACCTCACACCACGTTAAAATAGGTAAGAGTATTAACATGGATAATTATAAGGTTTTTGGAGAATTTGGTTTTGGAGAGGATATAAATGAAGGTACACCAGTAGGATCAGGCGCATCATATGATTATCTGAGATTCGGTTTTACAAAAACATTTTATGATGCTCTGCGGGTAAATGTAAATTATCGGAGTAAAATGAAGTCTGTTGGTAGGGATCTTAATTGGATTGTAATAAATACAAAGTATAAATTTTAAAGAAAACATAAAAATTAATTAAAGCATCCTAATGGATATTTGCTACAATGAATTATGAGTTATGCGCAAGGTATAATACTTTTTTTTATATTCGCTATCGGTTTTGCAGTCATTATGATGTGTTTAGATGATAATACGGATATTTAAGATTTAAGGTATTAACTGATTCATACTATTGGGAATATGGCAATTAATGAGACCGACGTTAAGCTGTTCGTAGATTCTTGGAAACAAGGTGTGCTAGATATCAAAAATGTCTATGACAACAAAGGTGATTACCAAGAACGAGCAAGTAAATTTTTAGAAACACACTACTTATTTGAAACAGAGAGTGTTTTGTTCAAGCCTACCCTCACTCGCGAAGAAATATTTAGAAATAGTTTTGATAGAGCTCTGTCGTACTTTATAGGGGGTGACATTGATGAGGATAAAGGCTTCGCAATACAAGAATGGAAATCTATTGAAACCGATCAGATAAATATACTCATAGAGGACGGACTTATAATTGCAATGGGAGTTTTAAGTTTTAAATCCGATGAGGTGCTTAAAGTTGCTTTTACATTTATGCTAAAAGAGAGTAACAGTGACTTAAAAATAAAGGTGCATCACTCATCTCTTATAAAATGATAATAAAAAATAGAGCAGTAATATGACACGGATTAATTATGAAAAACTAATTGGACAATGGCACTTGGACAGAAACCTTATTGAAGGAAGCACAGATAAAGATCAATACATGAAACTAATACAAGAAGTAGGAGAATTATCTGATAGCTTATGCAAATCAAAAGATTTTAGAGATGATGTGGGCGATATCATGGTTGTTTTAATAAATATACTAGTTAGAAATAATTTAACTATGGACGAGTGTTTAAAAGTTGCGTACGAAGATATAAAAGATCGAAAAGGTAAGATGGTTGATGGTGTTTTTGTCAAAGAGGGAGACAATTAGATATTTTTTTATATAACCTATGAAAGTTAATAGACAAAAAGATCAATTTTGGAAAGACACTGATACATGGCGAGACGAGCCTGATTTTTGGAGAAAAGGTATAATGAAAAAACTACCTGTTCTCTCATCTTTAGGAATTGTATTAGTTACTGGAATTTTACTAACTATATTATTCAGATAATCATTAAGATAAATGGATCATTTAAAAGAGTTGATCTTGGTTCATCATATTTTTAATGATCGATGGTATATTTTTTTTAAAATTAAAGAAACCCTTTTTACAAAATTGTAGGCAGTGAATATCATCATCCAAATAAATAAAGTTCAAGTGATCTGAAACACTATGATTATTTATAAATGATAGATTCTCACCTACAAAAGGATAAATAACATCAAAAGAAGAATTACTTTGGAGTAAAGATATTAATTCATCATCTACCATGATTGAAGAGCCAGTGAATTTTCTTGAAATATCTTCAACTAAAAGCTTTTTATATGTCATCACATTCTCAGAGAGTTTAAGGACTCGCTTGTCATTCGAAAGTAATGCAAAATAAATTTTTTCATAATTGTCTTTAATTTTAGTAATAAAATCTACATCAAGATTATTTTCAAAAATAATTAGATTCTTATTACCTGAGTTAAGATTTATAAAGTCTAATTCATTGATGTCATAAGTCATCGAGCTTTCAATAGGCTCTGCATCTTCATTTAAGTTATTTGGCTTGTATTTACCATTAGTAAATTTTGAAATATTAGATGATGTAGCCACATAGTGCTTGCCGATTGTTTGCAAACCAGCAACCCATCTCCAACTTAGTGTGTTTGAGGCAGCATCGCCATCATACAAATGTTTCATAAAAAAATTTGCACCGAGTTGCCAAGGAAGATCTAATGTGAAAATCCATATACTTGCAAACCACATTCTTGTGTGATTATGTAAATAATTCGTTGATTTCAACTCATCTACCCAATCATTAAAACATTCTATATTTGTTGTTCCTGAATGTGCCTTTTCTAATACTTCATTGTCGACGTTTTTTACAGAATGATTTAAATAGTCATTCCATACTTTAGGTCGATGTTCTAACCAGCCTTTCCAATATATTCTCCAAAACACTTCTTGAATGTATTTTTCTATTTTATTGAATTTATATCTATCGAGTGATCTTTTAACTACAGAATATTCATTAATTATTCTATGAGAAATATACTTTGACAGCATTGAGACATTATTTCTTCGAGTGATACCAAAGTCATAATTACGATCTCTAGAGTATTGTGGCAAGTCATGATTAATAAAATCATCTAACTTTTTTATTGCTTTGCTATGTATATCTTCCATGAATATTAAAAACTATAAAGCTATCTATTATTAGATATTAAAATAAATTATAAAAGGCACTGACACACCTAAACTAATACCTCCGAAGAAGAAAAATGCAAAATGAGAGACCCAAATTGCAGATATTAATTTTCTACTAAGAGAATTTGTATCCTTCAATTTTTCATCTATCGATTCCTTTCCAAAGATAGATTCATAGTTTGAGTTAACCCATTTACAGTAGTACACATATACAATTGATACTACAACAAAAATAAATAAATTAAGAAAAAGAAGCTTATTATAAAACGTTATCCAATATATAGACGAAATTATAACAGGAAGAAGAATATCTCTTAGCATCATTGGCATTTGCATATCATACATGAATATAAATAAAAATGGAGGATTAAATTACTGTTTGCAAAAGCTCAGCAAATTTGAATATTACCAGAAACATACCAACGAGAGCGCAGAAAAATATGAATGATATTACTGGTAAAACTAGATTCTGTGCATTGTTGCCAAGAAATGCAATTACACCCTTTTCAATGATTTTTTGAAGAAAAAACATGATATTACCAAAGACTATCGACGCAACAACTGGACCAACTATAAAATAAATGAAAGGTTTAAGTGAATAGACATCTGAAAATCCAGAATCATTAGAATAAATATATAAGCTTGATAGAAACCAAAATACTGCAGCTATTATGTACTTATTTTTTTTTGCTTTATGCTCTTGTATCTGTTGCTCTGCAGCCTTTCTTCTCTCTTGTGCTTTGCTCATATTATGCTCTTGACGAATATTCACCAGTTGTAGGATTTACTTTAACCTGTTCATCTTGTTTTATAAAGGCAGGAACTTTAATAATGATACCATTATCAAGTTCAGCATCTTTAAGTGTAGTAGATACAGTATCACCTTTTGCAACATTTTCTGTCGATATAACCTTACATGTAACAAAATTTGGTAAATTTACATCAATTATAGCGTCGTTCCATATCGTAACATCACATTCATCCCCATCATTCAGCCATCGAGGATCAAAATCTACCGATGAAACTGACAACTCAAGTTGCTCATATGATTCCAAATTCATAAAAAATAAATTATTAGATTCTTGATATAGAAATTGCATAGAGGTATTCAGGACATCGGCCTCATCAAGTTCTTCACCAATCTTTACCGTTTTTTCAATTATTTTCTTATTCAGTAGATTTTTAATTTTGATCTTTGTGAAGGCTTGACCTTTCCCAGGATTAACAAAATCAGTATCAATAATCAGATAGGGCTGATTTTCGACAAGAACTTTATTGCCACTTTTTAATAAAGAATGATCAACCATTAGCCCAATTGTTGTTGGCTAGCTGATTCGATCTGTGAATTTTCTAAAGCCTCAATTCTTTTTCTTAGAGGTGGGTGTGTCGAAAAAAGTTTTTGCAATGTGCTTGACTGACCCTTGTTAGAGATACCAAAAGCTAACATTTGGTCTGGGAGCGGAGCTGCAACTTGTCTTTCTAATGCTTTAAGTGCGTTTATCATTTTAGTTTTTGATGTAAGTTGTGCACCACCTATATCTGCACGAAATTCTCTCATACGTGAGAACCAACAAACTATTGTAGAGGCAAGTATTCCTAAAATTACTTGCGCAAAGATGACAGTGAAGAAATATCCAATTCCATAGCCTCTCTCATTTTTTAAAATTACGCGGTCAACGAAGTGACCAATTACGCGTGAAAAGAATATTACGAACGCATTTACTATTCCTTGTATAAGAGTAAGTGTAACCATGTCGCCGTTAGCTACATGGCTCATCTCGTGACCTATTACAGCTTCAATCTCATCTCTATTCATAGCACTAACCAGACCAGTACTAAGAGCAACTAAAGAACTATTTTTTGATGATCCTGTCGCAAAAGCATTTGGTTGAGGAGAATTGAATATGCCAACTTCTGGCATCTTGAGGCCTAGTTGATCTGATTGTCTCTTTACCGTATCTAAGTACCATTGTTCAAATTCATTCGATGGAGTATTGATTAACTTTACTCCTGCCATGGACTTAGCCATCCATTTAGACATGTACAGGGATATGAAGGATCCGCCCATACCAAATACTAATGAAAATAGCATTAGTGAATCGTAATCCAGGTCAACTCCATTAGACTGAAGGATACCCGTGAAGCCCGTTAGTGATAAAAAGATACTTAAAACAAAAAGTATCGCAATGTTAACAACTATAAAATAAAATATTCTCTTCATTTTTTCCCTGTATTGTAAATTAATTTAGCATTTTTGTGGGTATATTTATTATCTATCTTCTTCCCACGTCTTGTTCTACTCATAATATATGGTTCTAGATCCTCAAATTCAATATATTTCGTCCTTTTATTTTTACTAGCAATCTCTAATCTTTCCCCGTCTCTAATTACCCCAGAAAAAACAATTTTTTCTTCCTCGTCAGACTTAGGAATATTGATCAACTTTACTCCCTTGCCTTTTGACATTATCGGTATATCGGATAAATCTCCGACGAGCATATATTGTTTGTCAGTTATCAATATATAGTATTTATAGTCTTCCATCTTAAAAGCAACAGGTTTTGAAAGCATTGATGCTTTGTTCTTTAAGATAGCTTTACCCTTTCTGTTCGAAGAACTGAGATCATGATTATCACATATAAAACCATACCCCGACTCGGTGCTTAGTAGTGTATGATTAGTATTTTTCGAATCAACCATTCCGATAACATGGATACCATCGTCAATGGTAAAGTATTTCTTTAAGGATTCACCGTAACCTCTACCAGAAGGCATATCATTGACAGTCATCGTGTATAAGAATCCTTTTTGATCGAAAAAGGCAACCTCTTTGTCGTTGTCAATATTTAAATAATCAAGCAATGAGTCGCCTGATTTAAATGCCAGATGATCGGTTTTATCTAGTGAACCTCTATTAGATTTTATCCAACCATTAGTTGATAAAACAACAAACATTGCCTCATTTGATATTTTTATTTCCTTCTTGATCTGCTTAGAAGAGGATACATCCTCCACAATATTTGTTTTTCTATCAGATGAATATTCTTCACTCAGCTCATCGAGTTCTTCACTGATTAGTTTATTTAATTTAGATTTAGATTTTAATATAGAACTAATCTCCTTATTTCTCTCCTTCAGTTTTGCGAACTCATCATTAATTTTTTGCTCTTCAAGTTTAGCAATGTTTCTCAGTCTCATATTCACAATTGATTCGTACTGTATTTCTGTAAACTTACCAATTTTCATTATCTTTTGTTTTGGATTATCCTCATTGCGTAGAATTGAAATAATTTTATCAAGATGTTTGTAGACTATTAAGAAGCCTTCAAGGATATGGAGTCTTTCGAGTATTTGATTATTCTCATGATTTAGCTGTTTCTTGAATGTATCTATACGAAATGCTAACCATTGAGAGAGAATGTCTCTTAAATTCATAACCTTCGGCTTGCCTTCTGACGTAATAATATTTAGATTTGCTCTGTAACTTCTCTCTAAATCCGTGGTGAAATATAGATGGCTCATCACATCTTCAGCGCTGATACTGCTGCCTTTGATTCTAATAATAATCTTTACAGGGTTTTTCTCATCTGATTGATCCTCAACAGATCCAATAAAGCTAATCTTCTTCTCAATAATTTGAGATTGAATTTGCTCTATGATTTTTGTGGTAGATGCTTGATAAGGCAGAGAGTGGATAGTTATTTCTTTTGACTTAGAAGCATACTCAGCTCGTAGTTTTATGTTTCCAGTGCCTTCGTTATAAATTTCATCAATATCAGATTCATTTCTTAAAAGAGACCCACCTGTTGGATAGTCGGGGGCTGGAATAAAATCTATTAAATCTTTAACACTACATTTAGGATTCTTTATCAAATGTTGCACAGCGAGAATTATTTCTCCAAGATTATGCGGTGGAATATCTGTTGACATTCCGACTGCAATGCCTGAGCTACCATTTACAAGTATATTGGGGATAAGTGAGGGTAAAAACTTAGGCTCTTCAAGGGAGCCATCAAAATTTGGTATCCAATCAACAGTACCATTTTTAAGATTTCTAAGAAGTAGATCAGAGTATTTGGTTAGCTTAGATTCGGTATACCTCATAGCAGCAAAAGACTTAGGATCATCTTGAGTCCCCCAATTTCCCTGTCCGTCTATCAATGGTGAGTTATATGAAAATGATTGCGCCATCATAACCATAGCTTCATAACATGCTGTATCTCCATGCGGATGGAATTTTCCCAGGACATCTCCTACTGTTCTTGCTGATTTTTTGTGTTTAGTGTTATGTTTAAGACCTAATTCACTCATTGCATATATTATTCTTCTTTGAACAGGCTTCAGTCCATCCAATAGACTTGGTAAAGCTCGATCAAGGATCACATACATTGAATAATTTAAATATGCGTCCTCACTAAAAGCGCCAATAGAAATTTTATCTATATTTGATGAAAATAGGTCTTTGTTTTTTGCCATTAATTTGCCTGCACAAGATTGCCCTTTTTCTCTAGCCACAACTTCCTATCTATGGATGTCTTTTTAGAGAGCATCATGTTTAATAATTTCATATCTTTCGCCTTATTTTCTAATGAAAGCAGTAAAAGTTTTCGTGAAGATGGATTAAGCGTCGTATCCCTCAACTGTGAAGGATTCATCTCTCCAAGTCCTTTGAATCTTGTTATACTTAACTTCGGATCTGAAGATTTTATTTTATTTTGCTTTAGAACTTCAGTCATATGCTCATCTGAAATAGCGTATAGAACACTATTTTTAAAATCTAGACGGTATAGTGGTGGAAGTGAAACATATATATGTTCATTTAGAACAAGATCGGGAAAGTGCTTAACGAACAAAGCAATTAGAAGGGTTGCTATGTGCAAGCCATCAGAATCTGCATCAGCTAAAATACATATCTTTTCATATCTAAGTTTTGATAAATCAGACTCGCCAGGCTTTACTCCAATAGATGTACTGATGTCTTGAACTTCCTTTGATTCCAGAATCTTTGTTGATGAAACCTCCCATGTGTTTAGTATTTTTCCCCTCAAAGGTAAAATTGCTTGAAAATTTCTATCTCTCGCTTGTTTTGCTGATCCTCCCGCTGAATCACCCTCAACAAGAAATAATTCATTAGCAGAAGCATCTTTGCTTGAGCAATCAGATAATCGACTAGGGAGAATGATACTCTTAGTGGTTGCTTTAGTTTTCTTGGGAGCGATTGATGATCTCATTTGCGCGTTACTAATCGCGATACTGCAAATTTCTTCAGATATCTCAGAGTGATTATTCAGCCATAACTCCAGTCTATCCTTGAGTTGAGTGGTCAATTTTGAACCTATTGATGTTGACTGTAATTTATTTTTTGTTTGGCCAATAAATTGTGGGTCTGAAATCTTTATGGAGAGGAGATATGAGGTATTCTTCCAGATATCATCAGGTATAATTTTTGTGTTTTTAGGAGTCAATCTATGAGAAGTCATAAACTCTCTGATAGAGTCAGTTACTGCTGACTTGAGAGAGTTTACATGAGTCCCTCCATCAGAAGTAGGTATCAGATTGACGTAACTATCTTGTATAGTCTCATTTGAATCTTGGTGCCAACATAAAGTAGAAGTCAGTTCAAATTGATCTGTATCAAGCTCTACTAAAATTGGTTGCTTAGGTAATAGATCAATATCTTTTAGTGAATTTTTTAAATAAGTATCTAGAGAACCGCTGTGACAATAAACTTTTTCTTCTTTGCGATATTTGAGATCAATAATTTTTATCTTTAAGCCGGGTTTAAGGATGGATTTTGCCTCTAGTAGTTTATGCAATCTATTCATATCAACAGCATCGTTATCAAAATATGTTGAATTTGGCTTAAAAGTGATCGTAGTACCATGAGATTTTTTTTGAGTTTTAGATACTTTTGTTAATTTTTTGCTAATTAGTCCATTTTTAAAGACTATCTCATAGACATCAGGATCATCGGCTCTTTCAACGTTGACAGTTAATGTCTCGGATAGTGCACTGACAACAGATACTCCAACTCCATGTAAGCCTCCTGAATATTTATAATTTTTATTGCTAAACTTAGCACCTGAGTGAAGATTCGTCATAATGACTTCGACTCCAGATTTATTATACTCTGGGTGTATATCAACAGGCATCCCTCTTCCGTCATCTTTAACAGTGAAAGAGCCATCCTTATTGACTGTGATATCGATATTATTACAGAAGCCAGCAATAGACTCATCTACGCAATTATCGATTACTTCTTGAAGTAAATGGTTAGGTGTTGATGTATCAGTGTACATACCAGGTCTCTTTTGAACTGGTTCGATACCTTTTAAAATTTCTATATCAGATGCGGTATATGTCTTTTTAACCATGTTGTGTATAATAAGATTACACTATCCCGAATATAATATAAATGAATTATGTTTTTTATGATTTTGAAACATCTGGATTAAATTTCTACTTTGATCAGCCAATTCAATTAGCAGCTAAACTTGTAGATGAGAACTTCCATGTGCTCGATGAGCTTAATGAGAAGTGTAGACTGAGGGATGGAGTTATACCCTCACCTACAGCAATGCTTATTACAAAAACTGATCTTAGGGAACTTGATACCAAACAATCCTTCTATGAGTTTATGGACAAAGTACATCAAAAACTAACATCATGGTCACCTGCTGTATTTATTGGTTATAACAATATTAATTTTGATGAAAAGTTTTTGAGGTCGAGCTTATATCATTCACTTCATGCTCCGTATTTAACAAATACAAATAATAATTCACGGATAGATTTATTTAAAATAATTCTATCAATATGCAACTTAAATAAATCATATATAAACATTCCCGTAGATAAGGAAAAAGGAAGAAAGAGTCTAAAGCTGGAGAAGCTTGCTGCAAATAATAAGGTCAAACATGAATTTGCTCACGATGCAATGAGTGATGTTGACGCTACGCTAGGTGTCGCAGAGATCATCAAAAAAAATGATGCAGACTTTTGGGATCACCTGATGATTTTTCGAAATCACAATAATGTAAGAGAGTTTCTTGAGGAAAATAAAATATGTTTCATTCCACCAACAACCTCCACAGGTGAATACACTCCCGTTTGCTTTCTTACAAGTAACCCAGATAATGCAAAAGAGCTAATTTTCTTCAACTTGTGTGAGGAAGTGACAGAGGATATTCTCACCTCAAGAACAAGAAATATAGGATCGTTATTTAAAAATAAAATTCTAAAAAAAATTAAAAGTAATGATTATCCTATATTACTCAAGTATGATCATCTTGATGATGTACACAAACAGAAGTTTTCAATAAATGAAAATAATTATGATGCTAAGTTTAACTTACTAAATTCAGCAAGTAATTTTATTATGAACATAAATCAGTATCTTGTGGATCAGCTTGCAGATTATCAAGTTGATAGTAGAGATTATTTGTCAGCATCAGAGCATGTAGATGAGATGCTCTATAATGGTTTTACTGGACCAAGTGATTGGGCATTGATAAAAAAAATCGATGGGCTTAATAAAATAGATGATATTTTGACTAAGCTTGGAACGCTCGAAGATAAAAGATTAGTCGAGTTATATAAGAGAAAGCTCTACTCTGATAAGAAGGAGCTCTTGACTCAGGAAAATATCATTAATTACAGAGACTATATAGCTAATAAAATTTTTAATGATTCTGAAAAAGTGCCTTGGACTACCATTTCAAAGGCTAAAGCGGAGCTTGTAAAAGCATCCAACGATAGTAGATTCGCTGACATGAAAGATGAAGTTGAAATTATCAAAAAGTATATTGATGATTTAGAAAAAGACTTTAGTTCTTAATAAATGCAATTATTTTCTCATAACTTTGATATCCAGGAATAATCCTACCATCTTCTAAAAATATTGTTGGAGTGCCCTCAACGGACAATGCACTAGCGTACTCGAAGTTCCTATCAAGAGGGTTTATACATGTTGCATTATCATCTATCAAATCTCCTTGAAATATACTATCAATGGCCTCTACTCTATTGTCTGCACACCATGCGGATACAAGTTGTTCATAAGCATCAACATCTTTCCCATTTCTAGAAAATAAAACATATCTAACCTCAATATTATTTTTAAGAAGTCCAGATAACTCATTATGTAGCTTCTGACAATATGGACATGATGCATCAGTAAAGACAGTAAGAACATAATCTGTTTTATCAGGCTTGTATATTACTTGATAACTTTGATCAATTGAATTAATTACTTTTAAACGTTGCTCCATTTTGGTGTTTTCAGTAATGCTTTCTTTAGTGTCTAAATCAATCACACTACCAACTATTAAATATTTACCATCGTTTGTTGCATAATATATTTGATTATTAATGATAATTTCATGAAAATTTTCATCTATTTTTTTGAGGCTTTCTATTGATACATTTGGGTATGCATCTGAAACAATTTTATTTATATCAGCATCTTCTTTTTTAGCGCATGATGCGAATAATATTAATGACAACGTTATAAATATACTTTTCATGATTAGCCTCTAGGATGATATTTTTGATGAAATTTTACAAGCCTGTCTTTTGCAATATGTGTATAAATTTGTGTTGTAGACAGACTAGCATGACCCAATAGCATCTGAACAGTTCTTAGATCTGCTCCATTATTAAGTAAGTGTGTTGCAAAAGCATGTCTCAGATTATGAGGTGATATATTTTTATTAATCATTGATTCTCTAGCGTATTTTTTTATCATCTCCCAACAAAATTGTCGTGTGATGAGATTTCCGTTTTCCGTTATGAACAACATATCTATATTATTATTAGCTTTGATCTTAGACCTATAAGTATCGATGTATGTAATTAGTAAATTCATTGCATAAGATCCGATTGGAACAAGCCGTTCCTTATTCCCCTTTCCTCTAATTTTGAGAAATGGTTGCTCAGGTGATATTTGATTTACCTTTATATTCAACAATTCTGAAATTCTAAGGCCGGCAGAATATAGCAACTCAAGAATACATTTATCTCTCATGCCATTAGCGTTATTTTGATTAGGGGCATTCAAAAGCTTCTCAACCTCGCCCTCAGATATAATAGTTGGTAATTTTCTCCTTTTTTTTGGGTTCTCAATCAGGATTGCTGGATTATCCATTATAATTTCTTTGTTTTGTAAAAATGCATAAAAAGACTTAATACATGTTATGGTCCTTTGAATTGTACTCACTGTAGATCCATTGTCTAATTTCGATGCAAGATAATTATTAATAAGTATTCTATCGACATGGAGTAAATCATGATTTCTCGATACTAGCCAGTTCAGAAAGACTGTGAGATCTGATTTGTATGCTTCTAATGTATTTTTTGCTAGATTTTTTTTATATGAGACATCGTTACAATAATGATCTATATATTCCAGTGACTTTGATTTATCTAATAAAGACATAATATTTGATATACTAATATAATATAGATTATATGAAAAAAATGAAAGATAACTGTTTTAATGAATTTGATCCTAACGCAATGAGCGTTGAGGCTGCTTTAGAAAGTATTTTAAAATCTACTAGTAGTATTAAAACTAGTGAATGTGTTGATCTCAAGAGTGCGTACGGGAGAATTTTATCAAAGAATATAAAATCAAAAATCAATGTACCAAACTACAAAAATTCAGCGATGGATGGTTATGCGGTAAATGTGGGAGATTTCAATGAAAAAAATAAAACTTATAACTGTATTGGTGAATCTTTCGCAGGAGATCCATTTTTAAAATCAGTTAAAAAAAATCAAGCTATAAAGGTTATGACAGGAGGTATGGTACCCTCTGGCTGTAATGCAGTCATTATGAAAGAACTGATTACACAGAAAGGCAGTGTTATAACCACGAAATCTAGAATTATTAAAGATCAAAATATCAGGTTTCCTGGAGAAGACATCAAGAAAAATGAAATTGTTTTGAAAGCTGGCAAAGAGATTGACGAGATTGACATCGGCATACTAGCATCCTTGGGAATCGATAGTGTGTTCGTTAAAAAGAGGCCTATAGTAGGTTTTGTGTCAACAGGAGATGAATTAGTAAGTATCAAGAAAACAATAAAGATCTCTCAGGTCTATGATAGTAATAGATATCTTTTACATGGACTCCTTAAGAAATATCCTGTTGAAATAAAAGACTATGGTGTAGTGAAAGACAAGATAAAATCAATTGAAAAAAAATTTGTAGAGGCTTCACTGAATTGTGATGTTCTTATTACAACTGGCGGAGTTTCAGTAGGTGATGCTGATTATGTAAAAGAGGTTCTAGAAAAACTTGGGAAAGTAAATTTCTGGAAAATTGCTGTTAAACCTGGTAGGCCTCTAGCTTATGGTAAAATAAAAAAGTGTATCTTTTTTGGGCTACCTGGAAATCCGGTTTCAGTTGTGGTTACATTCAATCTTTTTGTAAATGCAGCATTAAATAAATTAATGGGAAAAGGTCAAGATCACGCCTTATCATTGGAGGCAGAATTGTTGACGAGTGTAAAAAAAAGAAAAGGTCGAAAAGAGTATAAGCGAGGAATCTTACTTAGTAAGAAGAATAAATTATATGTTAGGAAATCTGGATTACAAGGATCAAATATCCTTTCATCTGTCAAAGATGCTAATTGCTATATTGAACTAGACGAGAATATGAGAGAAGTTCCTAAAGGGGCAAAGGTGAAAGTATTGCCGTTTACATTAACCAGTGAGTATTATGAGCAATAAAGTTGGTCTTTTTAAGAGGTTGTTAGTTAATTTTTATGATTTGATATTGTTATTCGCAGTGTTATATTTTTTTACTATTCCAATTATTTTGTTGTCGAAAGGCAATGCGGTTCTTGATAATATTTTCTACCAAACATATCTTATTGCAATCATATTTTTATATTACGCTTGGTTTTGGAAAAGATATAATCAAACACTCGGTATGAGAATCTGGAAGATAAAAATATACAGCAGATACTCATTAGAGATTTCATATATGCAGTCTCTAAAAAGAATAATCGTTTCTCTTCTGGGTGGTCATATTTTATTATTAGTCAGTAATGAATCTCTACAAGATAAAATATCTCAAACCTACCTCGAAAGAGTTGATTAAATTGGAATTTCTTTCTTTACTAATAAATTAAATAGATATACGCCAATTGCTATAAAAAGAACCATGGATATTAAAACGCTTGGTAGTGCAGGAATACCGATAATTAAAGATAAGTTAGTTATGATACTTGTCAATACGAAATAAGTTATACCAAATAAAACTCCAAAAATTAATCTTTGACTTTGGTTTGTGGACCGCATTCTAGTGAATAAGTAAGGTAATCCTATGAAAACTATAATACAGCATGAGATAGGCAATAAAACTTTTTTCCAGAAGACAACTTTATGATTTTCATATGGAATGCCGGCTTTATCATGGTAGTTTATATTTTGATATAGATCTTGAATCGATATATATCTTTTTTTATTAAATTGACTCTTCAGGATCTCGGATGGAATAAAGTTGTCAGACCCTAAAACATAAGATTCCTCAATTAATATCTCATTTAAGCTCGTATTGTGAATTTTGACATTACTAAGATTCCATTGGTTATTATAAGAACCTTTTTCAGCTGAAATAACTGATGATAATGATCCATCTTGTATATTATAAATAATAATATCCTCTAGCCTTTTGTCTGTAATAACTTTATTGACATTTACAATATAGTTACTGGACCTGAACCACAAGTTTTTGTCTGATAATGCTTTATTCAAAGATAAATTCTTCAGTGTTTGTGCTTCATTTGAATATTTAGGTGCAATTGAATTAATAGTGATAGTCAACAGCGATGAAATAATAAAGGTCTGTATAATGATTATGTATATAATTTTCTTTATCCCAACACCATGTGAGTTAATAGCGACAAACTCAGAGTGATAAGCCATAGAACCAAACGAAATCATACTTCCTATGAGTAAAGCATAAGGGAAAATATCTTGAATATTTTGTGGAATTAGATAAATAACATAATTAAATAGAACGGAAATTGTATATTCTTGGGATCCAACATTCTTAAGCTCTGCGATAAATATAAGTAAAAGATTTATTCCTAGAAGGACAGTTATAGCTAGTGCGAAACCAATTAGATATTTTTTTAGCATATAAATTAATATTTTTCTCATTTCAATTGACCGCTGTTGTCGTGTGTTTATATAGAGCAAATGTAAAGTAAATATAAGATGTGTGAAGAAAAAAGGCGATCATCACAAGGTCAAATTTACTGGATACAGAACTAGAGGCTAATTGAATGATGATGATGTAACTAAAATAAACCAAAGCTCCTAGAAAGATATTTCTGTATTTGTCATTTTTTTTAGCATAATTACTCAAGGGAATTGCTAAATATGCCAGTATTAATCCAGCAATAATAATAGACACTCTGTTGAATATTTCTTTAGCTGATAATAGATCAGCCATAATAACTAATTCAAAAAAAGATTTAGATTCAACGTCCATGCTAGAAAACTCAGGAATCTCATTTGCTAAAATCATATCCTGAGTTGAGTACTCTGTTGAGCTAAAACTGCCGTCAGGATTAAAAACATATGATATCCCATTGTCCAAACTAATAAGATTAGAATCAATATTATTTGAGGTAACTCCTGAGGATATATCTATACGTGTACCAGACTTCGAGAGTGATCTTATGAATATATTAGCTAACTCACTTTTTTCTTTATTATTTATGTAAACTACTTTTGATTTATCATTGCTTATGTTGAAAATTCCCTCTTTGAGAGAATAAATCTTTTGTTCATGGGATATTTCATGTTCGATTTTAGACCTATGCTCTACAGCTAAAGGCGCTAGAAAAAATTTCAAAATAATCATGAAAAGAGTAACTAATATGATTAGCATGGAAAGTACTCTAGCTAGGTGATAATTAGAAAAACCATTTAGTTTTATTATTGTCATTTCATTGGTAACGTAAAGTCTGTTGAGTGTGATAATAATCCCGAAAAATAGGCTCAAGGGAATAATAATTGATGAGTACTGAACAACTTTCAGAGCTAATAATTCAATCAAAAAAATAGAGGGAATATCACCCTCATTCACATCCTCAACCAGACGCAGTCCCGTGTTAGCTAGTAGAATAAATAAAAGAACTACAAAAACAGCAAGAGATGCTTTGGTACAATTTTTATATAAATATTGGCTAATTAAATTCAATGTAGTAATTACATGATCACATAAAAATGTTAATCTAATTTATTATTTATTATAACTTTATTATATGGAAATATCATGAAATACACCAAATTTGACAAAAGCAAAAAATATGACCTAAATATCATTTTCGTATTTGAGGACAACCTGGCGTCTATTAATCGAGTTGTTGATAAAGGTCCAGCTTCCGATGATATAAAGATGTCTATATCAAATAAAGTTATTACAGGTAAGTCAGGAGTGCGTAATATGCTGGCGAGTAAAATGTATGATAACAGCTACTATTTTATTGGATTAGGTAATAAAAGCGAGTTAACAATACAAGGATTTGAAAAAAATCTTAAGGCAGCTCTAAAAGAGATAAATTCATATAAGATATCTACTATTTCTATTGATCTAACAAATCTCAAAATAAAGAACTTTGATATTATAAATGCCTCAATCATAGAAATTGAGAAATCACAGTATTCATATAAAGGAACTACCACTTCAGAACTAAAAATATGTGCATTGAAAATTTCATCTGCTTTAAATGACAGACAGTTTAACAAAACTATTTCAGAATCGATTGCAGTATCTAATGGAATAAATAAAGCTAGAATGCTTGGTGACACACCTTCGAATGTTTGTAACCCGACTTTTTTAGCAAAAGAAGCGAAAAAACTCGAAAAAATACATAAAAGTATCAAAGTTGAAATTTTAGATGAAAAACAAATGCGATCACTTAAAATGGGTTCACTTTTATCTGTCTCTCAGGGAAGTAAGCAGCCAGCTAAACTAGTAATCATCAAATATACTCCCATCAAGAAAAAACAACCCATTGTCTTGGTTGGAAAAGGTATAACCTTTGACACAGGAGGAATTTCTTTAAAACCCTCAGCAAATATGGATGAGATGAAATATGATATGTCTGGAGCTGGATCTGTGATAGGTACTATGCAAGCATGTGCAGAAATGAATTTAAAAAATAATGTCATTGGTATTCTTGCTTGCGCAGAGAACATGCCGGGAAGTCAAGCTACCCGCCCAGGTGATGTGGTAACAAGCATGTCGGGAATAACAATTGAAATTCTAAACACAGATGCTGAAGGAAGATTAGTTTTATGCGATGCACTTACATTTTGTAAAAAATATAAACCAAGGTATATTTTAGACATGGCAACATTGACAGGCGCATGTCTCGTGGGTCTGGGGAAATATCCTTCTGGATTGTTCTCAAATAGCAGCGAGCTTAGCTCCAAAATAAAAAAATCAGCAGATAACACTGGAGATCGTGTATGGGAGCTACCTCTTTATCAAGACTATTTTGATGAGATAAAAACAAATTTTGCGGATATTCAAAACATAGGCGGTAGATATGGGGGAGCAATCACTGCAGCAGCTTTTTTAGCTACTTTTACAAAAGATCAAAAATGGGCTCACTTAGATATTGCAGGTACAGCATGGGAGATAGGTCAAGACAAAGGTTCAACTGGCAGACCTGTCAAACTTCTAACTGATTTTGTCATGACAAATAAATAAATTGAAATCGACAGTAAATTTCTACTCACTAGAAAAAAGTCAAGATCTTCACTTATCTATCTGCACTCTTATTAGAGAATTATATAAGTTGAGTGGACAAATTATAATCTATGATTCTCATTCTAATTTAGAAAAAATTAACAAATTACTCTGGACCTTTGAACAAAATAGTTTTCTACCTCATAAAATCTATGAGCCGAGAGCTACACTGGATACTCCAATTCTTCTTTTAACTGAAAAATATTTAGATAATCTGTTAATATTCAAAGAGTATGATTCGATAATAAATAATCTTGACGAACCTATTATTCAAGCTGAAAATCATTTTAATGTGTATGAGTTTGTAGAAAGCTCTGAAGAGAAAAAAATTATTAGTAGAAAAAAGTATAAGATTTATAAAAATAACAATTTTAATCTAAATCATAAAAAATATCATGGATAAGCAATATAAGCCTAGAGACATCGAGCAGAGAATCTACGAATCATGGGAGAAACATAAGTGCTTTTTGCCAAAGGATTCCGCCTCAAAATTTTCAATTGTTTTGCCACCTCCTAATGTAACAGGGACTCTTCACATGGGTCATGCATTTCAACATACAATTATTGATGTTTTAGTTAGATATCATCGTATGCTTGGAAAAAGCGTATTATGGCAACCTGGAACAGATCACGCGGGTATTGCGACACAACTTGTTGTTGAGAATAGAATCCGTAATTCTGGCATCGATCCTAAGACTCTTAGTAGAGAGGAATTTATTGATGAAGTCTGGAAGTGGAAAGAATTATCAGGTAATACTATTATCAGTCAAACAAAAAGAATTGGCTCATCTGCAGACTGGTCTAGGAATAGATTTACTATGGATGATGGACTGTCAGAAACTGTGAGAAACATTTTCATAGATTTATACAATAATGGATTAATTTACAGAGGTAATCGACTTATCAATTGGGATATAAAACTTCAGAGTGCGATTTCTGATCTGGAGGTTATTAATGAGGAGAGAGAGGGCTTTCTTTATCATCTTGAATATGTAGTTAAAGACTCTACTGATAAAATCATCGTTGCTACAACAAGACCAGAGACATTCTTTGGTGATTCTGCTGTTTGTGTTAACCCGTCTGATACAAGATATAACAACTTGATAGGCAAAAGAATAATATTACCTATGATAGATAGGGAAATCCCTATAATAGGTGATGATATAGTCGATGTGGAATTTGGCACGGGCTGTCTTAAAATCACACCAGCACACGACTTCAATGACTACAAGATTGGTAAAAAGCATGATCTTGAATTTATCAATATTCTTAATAAAGATGGAAAATTAAATGAGAATGTTGCAAAAGAATACATTGGGAGAGACATTCATGATGTCAGAGAGGATCTACTTAAAGATTTAGAGAATCTTGGAGTTTTCATAGAGAAAGTTCCGTATAAGAATACCGTCCCTGTTGGTGAGAGAACAGGTGAGATAATCGAACCGCTTCTTACAAATCAATGGTTTATGAATATGAATGATCTTGCAAAAGAGGGAATTAGAGTAGTTAAAGATAAAAAAGTAAATTTTGTACCTGAACATTGGGAAAAAATATATTTTAATTGGCTTGAAAATATAGAAGACTGGTGTGTTAGCAGACAAATTGTATGGGGACACAGAATTCCAGCTTGGTACGATGTTGAGGGAAATGTTTATGTTGGTAATAATGAGCAAGATGTTCGTGTGCGACATAACTTATCAGATACAGTCAGTTTATCTCAAGATAATGATGTTTTGGATACATGGTTCTCCTCAGCGCTATGGCCTTTTTCTACACTTGATTGGAGAAAAGATGATGCTGTCTTTCAAAAATACTTCCCTACTAACTTACTTGTTACTGGTTTTGATATCATTTTTTTCTGGGTTGCAAGAATGATCATGATGAGTTTGAAATTTACTAAGAACATACCTTTTAATAAAATCTACATACATGGCCTAGTTCGAGACTCTGAAGGCAAAAAAATGTCAAAATCAGTTGGTAATGTGATTGACCCATTGGATGTTATTGAAGGTATATCTCTTGATGAGTTGTTGGAAAAAAGGACATCTAGCTTAATAAATGATAAACATAAATCAAACGTCATCAAAAAGACAAAACGAGATTTTCCTGATGGCATAAAAGAATTCGGTGCAGATGCACTTAGATTTAATTTTTGTGCAATGGCCTCTACCGGGAGAGATATTAATTTTGATCTAAAAAGAATTGAAGGTTATAGAAACTTCTGCAATAAAATATGGAATGCATCGCGATTTATACTACTAACATGCAAAGATTACCAATATAGAGAGAATCTAAATTCTAAAGATTCAAATATTTTTGATAAATGGATTTTATACAAACTTGATAGCATGGTAGCTGATTTTAAAAAATATACGACAAATTATAGGTTTGATTTAATGGCTAATAGCATTTATGACTTTGTGTGGAATGAATACTGCGACTGGTACTTGGAGATAGCTAAAAATAATAATAATGAAACTACTCAAAATAATCTCATATTTTCTATAGTGCGAATCATTAAGATATGCCACCCAATAATTCCGTTTATCACAGAAGACATATGGAAAGAGTTTTATAATAAAGGCTTTGTCACAGAACCAATGCTAATAAACAGCAGGTTTCCTTCACAAATAAGGATTTCAAAAGAATATGACGTTGAATCAAGAGTCGAAAATATTAGGGATATAATCAAGAAAATTAGGAAGATTCGTGCCGAGCTGAGTATACATCCCAAAGAAATTATTAGTGTAAGAATATATATCAATGAACCTAATCTAATCAAAGATGTAAAAGAGCATTCTGAATTAATTAATAATATGACTAATATAAAAATAGAGATTGTAGACAAGGAAGAAGAAAATCTAGATTTCATCGATCTTATAGATGATGATTATACTTTGTATTTAAAAATAAAAAGTATGATTGATGCTAATGAGGAAATGATTAAGATTGATAAAAAAATTACTGACCTTGGGAGTATAGTGAATAAAATTGATCAAAAACTCAACAATAGGAAATTCATTGAGAAAGCGCCCAGTGACATTATTAATCAAAACATTTCTAATAAAGCAAAAATAGAGAACGATATTTTATCCTTGAGGAGTCTCAAAGAAACACTATCTGATTAAACTATATAATCTCTCAAGCGTTAATCTAAAACTGGTTAAGTCGTTTGCAATATTAATATTCAATTGATTAGTTAATTGCCTAAATTCATTACACTGACGGCCAATTAGGATGATATCTTCGGTTTTTTCTGCGTTGTCTCGGATATGTTTAATTTCATAAATTTTTCTCGCAATATCTCTCTGATTATTAACCGCTAACACAACTAGTTGAGCTCTCACATTTGAGGCTGCATAGGTGATCTCATCATGTGGAACTCCATTACCGATATAAGTAATATCCCAGCCTACATTTTGTGCAACTATTAAGTGCATAATAGTGTCAAGACTCTCGTGCTCCGACAAGAGTGATGCAATCACTAGTCTTGGACAATCCTCTTTTGATGAGCGAAGTCGTAAGTACAAATTATTCAGGCAAGTTCTAATACATAACTTTGACATTTTCTCTTGGGCATATCTTATACTGCCTCTTGAGCATTCATCGTGGATGTAATTAGTTAGAGGTTTTATAAATTCGATAAGAAAGTCATTCGTACTTAAAACAGCAACAGCATTTGATAGAACATTATCTAGTTTCCAACTATTCATCTCTTTTACACATGAGACAGATTCATCAAATAACTCCATTATAGTTCCAGTACTCGGTCTTTTATAGCCAACCGCAGAACTCGATTCATCACCCATCACCAACTCGAATAGATCATCATAGGACAATGCAGCTATGTCGCCTATCCTCCTTCCTGCAGCTATAGCTCTCTTGAGTAGTGTCAATTTATCTATATCTTTGTCTGAATATAACCTACGGTTGGTATCATTTCTATGAGAGACAACTGCTTGATACCTTTTCTCCCAGACTCGAATCACATCAGAACTCAACCCTGTTCTTCGATTCACGACTTGGATAAGATGTCTAGGTTTCGCAGATAAATCTTCTTTCATTTGAAGGCCGTTAGGAGACTTTTCGCTCTCATTGTTGTCAATTATTATACTTTCCATCGTTTTTGTCAAAGTTTTGTCTAATTTTCGACAGACAATAACACTTTTTAGTAACTTTGTATAGTTTTTGTTCATATTTATTATTGACATGTCTATATTATTAAGATAATGTTTTAGACAGGATACAGACACATGTCATATCCCCACCCCTTTAATGAAAGGCCGAATCTACCCCCTTCGGCCTTTTTTTATACAGATTTCCTATATCCTTTTGGGCGCCAAGCAGGCGCAATAACATCAGGACTATCGTTAATATCAGATTTTAAACGCGCAGGTCTTACAATATCCTGTCCAAATCTTCGATTGATACTGTCAATTACATCCATATAATTACCTTCTTCGGTTTGTGAACCAAAAAGATCATTTTGGATATTTTTTTGTGTTGGATTAATGGCTGTTACTTGGATCTGGTAAACGCCGACATTTTTATCAATGAGCCCCAAATATAGCTTACAAAAACTATATATAACAAATTGATCACATGTAGGATACTCGAGCTTAATTTTCTTTTGAACCCAACCTGCTTTGATCTTAATACTAACTAGAAATTTATTTGATTCATACCCCGAATTGCGTAATCGTCTTGATAATTTAACCGACATCTTTAAAAAAGTCTTTTTTATCAAATATCGATCTTTTGTATTTGGCATCAAAACTTTGCCATGACCAAGACTTTTTGGATGTACTGGATCTAGCGTAAGACCTTCAAAATCACTCCCGTTTGCCATAAGCCATATCTTTCTTCCAATATTACCAAATCTATTTGAAAGTATACTAATGGGAATTTTCTTCATGTCAGAACATTTATACACTCCATGTATATTTAAAAATTTTGTTATTCCTTTCGATACTCCACATAATTTATTAATAGGAGCATTATCTAAATATTGATGATAATTTTTTCGAGTAATTAAGGTAATCCCATCTGGTTTGTTGAATTTTGAAGCAAATTTAGCTAATGATTTACTATATGATACCCCAACTGAACATTTTAAATTTTCAGATGAATATATTAAATCTTTGATCTTATAAACAATTGTATTTACATCCTTATAGATTCTCATGCAATTCGTTACCTCTAAAAAAGCTTCATCTACAGAATATATTTGAATATCAGGAGTAATAGTTTGTAAAATATCCATGATATTAGCTGATGTGTTAGCGTATATATTTGGTCTAGATGGTCTTTGTATTAAATGAGGACATATTTTTTTTCCGTCACGAAGTCTCATTCCAGTTTTAACACCAAATGCTCTTGCTTCATATGAAGAGGTTATAATGCAAGATCCATGGCTTCCATTCGTTACTGCTACTGGCATTCCTAGTAATTCAGGAAAATCCCGCTGCTCAATTGATGCAAAAAAGGCATTCATATCAACATGAATAAATACTTTTTTATTCATTCAATATATTCTTACTTGTCCAACTACATGTCCCTGAATAGAGACTCGTTCAACTGAGTAAATAATTTCTTTGAACTTTTTGTTTGCGGGAACCAGCTTTATTTCTTTTGGATTAATTTTCTCAATAAATTTTAATGTCACATCTTGATTATCTATTAAAATTACGTGTACTTTTGATTTATAGGGCTTTGTTCCTTCTTCAACGATTACCCAATCTCCATCACATATGCCTGCATCGATCATTGAATCCCCTGTTACTTTTAAAGCATATGATCTCTTGTTAGTAAATAAGTATTCGAGCTCAATTCTTTGTTGATCAGTTATCGCTTCTATTGGTCCGCCGGCAGCGATTTTCCCTAATGATTTTAAAAATATAGATTTTTCTTCTTGCAGAGTCATCCCTCTGTGTTTGTTCGATATTCTTTTTAGTTTTCCTGCTTTCTCTAAAGCCTTAACATATCGATGCGCAACACCTTTTGAACTTATTCCTATTCCTTTTGCAATTTCATTTAATAAAGGATGTTTCCCATATTTTTTTGAATATTTTTCAATAAACTCATAGGTTTTTTGCTCTTTGTTGGTTAATAATGGGTAGTCTGTCATAAAGTTCTCAATAAGTTCTCATATTCTATATGATCTAACCGGCTAATACAACTTCAGAAGTTATATAATATTCAAAATATTTTCAGGTGGTCTAGCTATAACGACCTTATTGTGATGTTTAATGATTGGACGTTGTAAAATTTTTGGAAATCTTATTATGAAGTCTAATAATTCATTATCTGTAAGTGCTGTATTATCTAAATTATTTTCTTTATATTCAGATTCATTGCTTCTAATGAAAGCTCTGATTGGAAGAGATGATATGGCAATAATCTCTGATAGATTTTTTTTAGACAAAGGTTCATTTAGATAAAGTATAATGTCGACCTTTATATTATTATTGATTAAAAGCTCAAGAGCTTTTCTAGATTTACTACATCGAGGGTTGTGGTATATAAGTGTTTTATTGATTCTTTACTCCCACTCAATTGTGCCAGGTGGTTTTGAGGTAATATCATATACGACTCTTGCTACACCATTAACTTCATTAATAATTCGAGAGGAAATGTTATTTAATAATTTATGAGGGATTGGTGTCGATGTTGCTGTCATAAAATCAGTTGTATTGACAGCTCTAATTGCTACAACAAATCCATATTGCCTTTTATCACCCATCACACCAACTGATTTTTGTGGAATCAAGACACAGAGTGCTTGATCAGTTTTATTATAGAAACCATTAACTCTTAGTTCATCGAGAAAAATAGAGTCAACTTCTTGTAAGATGTTTACTTTGATATGATTTACTTCTCCTAAAATTCTTACAGCTAGACCCGGTCCAGGAAAAGGATGTCTTTCTAGTAAACTATTAGGTAGACCTAACTGTTTGCCGATTCTTCTCACCTCATCTTTAAAAAGGTCTCTTATTGGTTCAACAAGCTTAAGCTTCATATTTTTTGGGAGACCACCAACATTATGATGTGATTTAATAACATCAGACTTTGAATTTTTTGAGGATGATTCAATGACGTCTGGATATATTGTTCCTTGAGCGAGAAATTTTACTTCTTTAATTTTCAAAGCGGCTTTATTAAAAGTATCAATGAAGCACTTCCCTATTATTTTTCTTTTCTTTTCAGGATCTGAAACACCTCTCAATCTCAATAAAAATATCCTGGATGCATCAATAATTTTCAATTGAATGTTTAATGATTTCGTTATTTTTTTTACTTCATTTACCTCATTTTTTCTAAGAAGACCTGTATCAATAAAGATACATGTTAACTGTTTTCCGATTGCTTTGCTGAGAATCGCAGCAACAACTGAAGAGTCGACACCACCAGATAGTGCAAGAATTACTTTTTCTTTTACTATATCTTGTTTAGCTTTTTCTATCAGGCTTTTACTAATACTACTTGCCGTCCATGATTTTTTGCAACAGCATATTTTACTAAAGTTATCCAGTATTTTTTTCCCTATTTTTGTATGAGTCACTTCAGGATGGAACTGAAGTCCAAAAATATTCATTTTACTGGAGTAAATCGCCGCAATTTTTGAGTTTGTGCTACTCCCTACAGCTATAAATCCCCTTGGCAACTTATCAACTTTATCTGCATGACTCATCCAAACACTACATTGCTTAAAATTATTATTACATCCATTAAATAAATTTATTTTTTTATTTATTTTAAATATAGAGTGCCCAAATTCCTTTTTTACAGACTTTACTACGCTACCTCCAAATTCTTTTGCTATCAATTGCATCCCATAGCATATGCCTAGAATTGGGATCTTAAGGTTAAATATATCCTTCCTGGGCCTCAAGGTTTTTCTGAAATTGACTGAATTTGGACCTCCGCTTAACACTATACCTTTGGGATTCAATTCTCTAATTTTACTTACAGAAATATTATACGGCTCTACTAAACTAAAAATACCAAGCTCTCTAATTCTCCTGGCAATAAGTTGAGTGTATTGTGACCCAAAATCTAAAATAAGTATTAAATCCCTACTTCTGGTCATTACCTAGACTGATAGTTCGGAGGCTCTTTAACAATAGCTACATCATGTGTATGGCTCTCAATTTTTGATGAGCTGGATACTTTGATGAAATTTGTTTTCGTTTTCATTAATTTAATATTTTTACAGCCCAAGTAACCCATACTTGATTTCAGTCCTCCTGTTAACTGATGAAGAATAGATTTCATGGTACCTTTGTAAGGAACGCGACCCTCAATCCCTTCTGGGATAAGTTTTTTACTTTCATTATGGTGTTCTTGAAAATATCTATCTTTTGACCCACTTTGCATAGCTCCAATTGATCCCATGCCTCTGTATGATTTATAAGTCCTTCCCTCAAACATTTCGACTTCACCGGGCGCTTCATCTGTGCCAGCTAACAGTCCTCCTAACATAACTGTATCAGACCCAGCAGCAATTGCTTTCGCTATGTCTCCGGAGTAACGTACACCTCCATCTGCAATGAGTGGTATTTTAAATTTTTTAGAAATTTTTGCACACTCATATATTGCTGATAATTGAGGAACTCCGACGCCTGCAACTATCCTAGTGGTACAAATAGATCCGGGTCCAATTCCAACTTTAATGGCATCTGCTCCGTTTTTTATAAGTGATTCTGCAGCATCGGCTGTAGCAATGTTCCCGGCAATTACTTGTTGAGATGGATAATTTTTTTTAATGAATTTCAGCATATCTATAACAGACTTTGAATGGCCGTGTGCAGTATCGATTGTAATGACATCAACATTTTCATTTATCAGCGCATGAATACGATCGATAGACTCTGAATTAGTACTAACTGCAGCTCCAACAATCAAGCTTCCATTATTATCCTTCGACGCATTAGGATAAGTAGATGATTTTTGAATATCTTTAAACGTAATCATTCCCTTTAGTTGATTTTTCTTGTTTACAATGAGTATCTTTTCAATTCTATTAGTTCGTAGTAGCTGTATGACTCGCTTTTTTGAGTAATTTTCGTTTACAGTCACTAGTTTTTCTTTTGGCGTCATTATTGATGTCACTTTAGTGTTGATATTCTCAACAAATCTGAGATCTCTATTTGTGACAATCCCAATTAGCTTGTCTTTATCTACGATTGGGACACCAGAAATTCCATATTTTTCAGTAATATTGTTTATCTCTTGTACAGTAGATTCCGCCGATGCGGTTATGGGGTCATTAATCACTCCACTCTCATATTTTTTTACGAACCTTACTTGCTTTGCCTGATCTTCAACTGATAAATTTTTATGGATAATACCAACCCCGCCCTCGCTAGCTAGACTAATCGCCATTTGTGACTCGGTAACAGTATCCATCGCAGCAGATAAAATAGGGATTTTAAGGCTTATCTCTCTGGTAAGCTGGGTAGATAAATCAACGTTGACTGGAAGTATATCGGAATAAGCTGGAACAAGTAGAACGTCATCAAACGCTAGAGCCTCATCGGAAAATACTTTAGATCTCGATTGATGTGATCTTGCTACCATTCTATATTATACATATAAAAACATTATCCGAAAAGTACAAAGATGAAAATATATACAGTATCTGAATTAAACTTAGAAGCAAGAGAAGCAATGTTACTTGCTTTTGAGTATCCCATATCTGTTAAAGGTGAGATTACTGACTATAGAACCTCTAAGGGACATCAATATTTTAGATTAAGAGATCAGAATGGAAAATACACAGTTGATTGTGTAATTTGGAAAAATGAACATCTAAATATAAAAGTTTCAGACTATATAGATATGCAAGTCATAGCTAATGCTAAAGTTGATTTCTACTCAGGATTCGGAAAATTTCAATTGAATGTCTCCGATATATCAGAATTTGGTGATGGTTTTTTAAAAAAAGAAATTGAAAGGTTAAAATCAAAACTCTCTAAAGAAGGAATTTTCGATCTTAAAAAAGATATACCTATGTTTCCAGAGAACATTGGTGTTCTTACTGCGAAGGATAGTCATGCTCTAAAGGATGTGTGCTCAAAATTGCAGGAAAAATATCCACTCGCCAGAGTGTACATATACCCATCAACAGTCCAGGGAGTATCAGCCCCAATGAGCCTTGCAAAAATGCTCAACAAAATTAATAAAGATAATATTATAGATGTACTACTTATTGTACGAGGCGGAGGGTCATTACAAGATTTGATGGCATTCAATGATGAAAATTTAGTTAGAGAGATATCAAATTCAAAGATACCAACTATAACGGGCATAGGTCATAAACCGGACATTACTCTAGCTGATTATGCTGCAGACTCAGCTCAGGAGACGCCGACTGCAGCCGCTGTGAGAGCAGTACCTGACTCTAATGTATTAAGACAAGATATATATCAGCTAGATATTGCAATTAATAAGACTCAAAAACAACGCCTAAATCTCTTATCTGATAAAATCTGTAATATATTTTCTATACTGAAATTAAATGCACCAGATAAAAAAGTTAAGTCATTTCACAGGGAGTTCAAAGTTAATCTTTATCTGATGACGAATCTAATAATTAAAACAATTAAAAGTTTTCAATTATCACTCGATAACAAAAAATTACAAAAAAAACAAGTGCATCAAATGATTATGAGTAGGAGTCTAACGCATTCTAAAAATATAAAGATTGATATCAAAGTAATTGAAAGGGCTATTTCAAATAAATTAAATCAGTTTAATGAGCTAATTAAGTTGAAGACTAAACAAGTCGATCAGTCTAATCCTAAGATTATACTCAAAAAAGGCTATGCTATCATCCGAGATAATGAACACAGTATTATTAAAAGTTCTATACTTGCTAAAAAATACGATCATTTAAAAATTGAAATGATTGATGGGTACATAGATGTATATAGGAAGGAAAAAAAGACTTGATATAGCATTAAACTAGTAGCAAAATAATCTATCAACATGGCATCAACAAATCTTCAAAAATACCTTGATTTTAAACCATATAAGCCAAAAAAAGGGGAAGAGTATATGTCTCCTCAACAAACAGAGCATTTCAAAAATATCCTATTCTCATGGAAGAAGTTGCTAATGTCTGAGGCAGAGAAAACAATGGACCATATGAAACAAGATTCTTCGAAACTATCAGATCCAAATGATGCTGCAACTCAAGAAGAAGAATTCAGGCTTGAACTCCGAACAAGAGATCGAGAGAGAAAATTAATATTAAAAATTGATCAGGCTTTGAATAGAATTGATGATGGTTCATATGGCTATTGCGAGGATACTGGTGAACCAATAGGAATCAAAAGATTAGAAGCAAGACCGATCGCTACATTGTCAATAGAGGCACAAGAAAGACACGAAAAACGTGAAAAAACTCAAATTGATTAAGCGTTCTGATCTATACCCTTCATTGTAAGCTTTACGCGACCTTGCTTGTCAACTTCCAAAACCTTGACTTTAACAACTTGACCCTCGGAAAGAACATCTTTTACATCTTTCACTCTCTCTTCGCTTATTTGAGAAATATGAACCAAACCGTCTTTATTAGGAGTAATTGCAACAAAAGCGCCGAAGTCCATTATTTTAGCTACTTGCCCTTCGTATATCTTATCAACCTGAGGGCCAGCAGTAATCTCCTCAATGATAGATTTTGCATGATCGCTTTTTGATTGGTCAGATGCGGCTATCTTGATCACACCGTCATCATTGATATCAATAACAGCCCCTGTCTGCTCAACAATTGACTTAATTACAGCACCACCTTTACCAATAACCTCCGCAATTTTCGATTGGTCGATCTTCATGTGCGTATACCTTGGTGCAAATTGTGATACATCTTCGCGTGCAGTGCTAAGCTCTTTGTTCATCTCATTAAGGATATGTAGTCTCGCTTCTTTTGCCTGATTAAGTGCAGTCTCCATGATATCTGATGTGATACCGTCAATTTTAATATCCATTTGCAAAGCGTTGATACCAGTAGCTGTCCCAGCGACCTTGAAATCCATATCACCAAGATGATCTTCATCTCCAAGAATATCGGTTAAAACAACATGTCTATCACCCTCTTTCACTAACCCCATGGCAATTCCTGCAACAGGGGCTTTTAAAGGGACCCCTGCATCCATCATAGATAAACTTGAGCCGCAAACTGATGCCATGGAGCTAGAACCGTTTGATTCTGTAATTTCAGATACTACCCTAACCGTATATGGGAAAGCTTCTTGAGAAGGCATTACTGCTTGAACACCTCTTCGAGCAAGTTTTCCGTGACCGATTTCTCTCCTTTTCGGTGATCCAATCATCCCGATCTCACCTACAGAATATGGTGGAAAGTTATAATGAAATATAAACGAATCTTCTACTCTTCCACTTAGCGAGTCAATAATTTGAGCGTCTTTATTAGTTCCAAGAGTTGTGACAACTAATGCCTGAGTTTCTCCTCGTGTGAACAATGCGGAACCATGAGTTCTTGGTAAGATTCCGGTTTGAACACTTATTGGTCTAACAGTATTAGAGTCTCTTCCGTCTATTCTTTTTTCTCCAGATAGAATACGTTCTCTAACAATATCTTTTTTAAGATCATCAAAAACTTTTGAAATTATTTCAGAGTTGTCTACATCCTCATCTAGTAGATTTTTTACAACCTCATCTTTTAGAAGTGATAAGTTTTCATATCTTTCTTGTTTTTCGATGATCTGATAGACAGATGATATTTTTTCACCATAAGAGGATTTAATTGAATTGTATAAATCAGAGTTATCATCAGGTTGTCTAGCCTCTTGTTGAGAGACCCCTACTTCAGCTATAAGCTCATCTATAGCTTTAATAATTGTTTGCATGTTTTCATGTCCAAAATTAACTGCATCTAACATTTGTTTTTCAGTAAGCTGATCAGCCTCAGATTCAACCATAAGTACTGCGTTACTTGTACCTGCGACAGTTAAATCTAATTTCGATGTGGTTAACTGAGTGGATGTGGGATTGAGTATGTATTGATCATTGTCGAAACCCACTTTAACTGCACCAAGTGTTCCATTGAAAGGTAATCCTGCAAGTTTTACAACTGCTGAGGCAGCTATCATTGCTGGTATCTCTGGATCTATCTCAGGATTCAGTGAGACTAATGTTAGAATTATTTGCACTTCTTGATTGTACGTAGATGCGAATAAGGGTCTTAGAGGTCTGTCTATCAAGCGACTTATCAAGGTTTCTTTTTCTGTAGGTCTGCCCTCGCGCTTAAAGAAACCACCGGGTATTTTACCAGCGGCATATGTTTTTTCATTGTAATTTACAGTCAATGGAAAAAAATCTCTGTCATTTGGTTCTGACGAGGCTACTATTGTTGCCAATATAACAGTTCCATCAATTTCGACAGTTGCTGAGGCATTAGCCTGTTTTGCTATCAGGCCGGTCTCAATTTTGACAGATTGAGTCCCAAGGTCAAAAGTTTTTGTGTGCATTATTTTCTTAGTCCTAGTTCTTTTATTAGCTTCTCATAAGTACTCATATCTGTTTTTTTAAGATATTTCATGAGAGATCTTCTCTTCATAATCATTTTGAGGAGCCCTTGTCTCGAATGATTATCCTTTTTATTTTTATCGAAGTGGCCAGAAAGTTTGTTAATGTTTTCTGTGAGAAGTGCTATTTGAACTGAACTAGATCCGCAGTCTTTATCAGATTTCCTAAATTTCTCTATAATTCCAACTTTTATTTCGCTTTTCAATGCCATTATTTGTCTCTAATTAGTCGACGAGAGGATTTTATCATGTCCAACAGGTAATACCAATGAATTATTATCTTTTCATCAATCTTTTAGGATACAAAACATTTTCTTTAAAATATCCGATCCCATGGAAGTTATTTTCTTCATCCATGAGCTTACAGATTGACTCATTAGCTGAATTTTGCCTTTCAATACTAAGCCCTGTGTACAACTTATTTATCTCTCGAGAATTACAATTTATACAAGCAATATTCTTAAGCATGTCGCTAATACTGATATTATATTTGTCTAAATTGTCTTTGTTGATATCATTTAAGTCAATGGCCGAATATTTCTCAAAAGGCTCTACTATGCTTCTATTCAACTCAAAAAGGCATGAATGAATATTCCAATGTTTTGAGATATCCTGAACAAGTGTACGTATATAAGTGCCTGGAGAGCATGTTACCTTCAAAGTCAAAACATCTTCCACAAGAGAAACAAATTTCAGATCGAAAATATATCTTTCTTTCAATTCTCTTTTGACAATAATATTTTCTCTTGCATATCTATAAAGGGGTTTACCTTTATGTTTGCTAGCACTAAACATCGGAGGCATTTGAGGATATTTACCCAGAAACTTCTTGAATGTATTGTTGATAACCTCTATTGAAAGATTGTTAACAATCTCAATCTCATTTTCAAAAGTGATAGGTTCAGTCTCGTAATCACCACACTCACTAAATACACCTAGTTTGCACTTAACCTCGTAGGTTTTATTATTACTAGGAATATAATTAATAAATTTAGTTGCTTCTCCTACTACGATAGGAAGGATGCCTGTTGCTAAAGGGTCTAAGATGCCAAAAATGCCGGCTTTTTTAATATTTGTTCTGTTTTTAAAAACGGCAAGTATTTTACTTGAAGTAAAAAATTTTTTTTTATTGATTAAAAAAACTCCGTTTACCACTTCAAAATTATCTTATAGAATCCAAAAGTTTACTTATTCTCTGACCTTTGATAACTGTATCATCAAAGATAAATTTTATATCAGGTATTCTTTTTAGATGAACATTTTTCGATAAGTAAAATTTTATAGTTGGTTTTAGTTCATTAATTATTTTTTCAATTTTTTTAAAATTTTTATCTAATGTTACGAAATAAACAACAGCAGTTCGTATATCTTTGCTGACCTTTATATCTGTAATAGTCACAGTGTTTTTAATTTGCGGATTATCAATACGAGTTACAATAATGTTTGCAATTTCTTTATGAAGGAGATCTTCAATTTTATTCATCCTGCTCATCGTAAACTATATAGAGCGCTTTATTTCTGTTCTTTTGTATACTTCTATTTGATCACCAGACTTAATATCATTGTAATCTTTTACACCAATACCGCATTCGGTGCCGCTTTTGACTTCTTTTACATCTTCTTTGAACCTTCTCAGGGATTCTAGTTCTCCCTCATAAATAACTGTATTATCACGCAAAACTCTAATAGGTTGATCTTTTTGAATAGTGCCCTCAGATACAATTGACCCTGCAATTGCGCCAAGCTTCGATGAACGAAATACATCTTTAACAGTGGCAATCCCAATAATTTCCTCTTTTATTTCTGGCTCTAATTCCCCAGATAAATCAAATTTAACGTAATCAATCAGATCATAAATAATACTGAAATATTTCAGAGGTAAATCATGCATTTCAATTAATTTTTTTGCTTTACTGTCAGCTCTAACATTAAACCCGATAATATGTGCTCCGGCACTTATTGCTAAGTTAATATCTGATTCAGTTATACCTCCAACGCCACTATATATGACCTCAAGCCCGACGTCAGGATTATCAATTGTTTGTAGACTGTTGATAATTGCTTCACAGCTTCCTTGTACATCTGTTTTCACAAGATAATTGATAATTTTTTTATTATTAGATTCATCACCAAATGATTCAATCGAAAAATTTTTTTGTTTTGACTGCATCTCAATTTCTTTTTGTTTTTTCTCTCGGGACGATGCAATATCTTTGACCTTTCTCTCATCATCAGTTGATATTAGTTGATCACCAACATTTGGTGTGGCTGACAATCCAGTGAGAACCACTGGAGTACTCGGTCCTGCGCTTTTAACAGGCTTGCTATATTCATTGAATAGTGCTCTTACTCTGCCAAAAGTCTGACCAACTAATACAAAGTCTTTCTGTTTCAACATACCATTTTGTATCAGTACTGTCGCTACAGGTCCTTTTCCTTTATCCAATGATGATTCAATTACTACGCCGGTTGCGGGTCCATTTTCATCTGCCTTTAATTCTAAAATTTCTGCCTGCAAAACAACAGAATCCAGTAATTTATCAATTCCCTCTCCAGTCAAAGCAGAAATTGGTACGAAAATTGTATCGCCTCCCCACTCTTCCGGAACAACATTATTTGTGGCAAGATCATTTTTTACCTTTTCTTGATCAGCATTTTCTTTATCAATTTTATTAATTGCGATTATTAGAGGTACACCTGCAGCTTTAGCGTGCTCTATAGCTTCTTTAGTCTGTGGCATAACACCATCATCCGCAGAAACCACTAAAATAACTATGTCAGTCACTTTAGCACCTCTTGCTCTCATACTTGTAAAAGCTGCATGACCAGGCGTATCAAGAAAAGCGATTTCACCATTATCAGTCTTAACACGATAAGCGCCTATGTGCTGTGTAATCCCACCTGATTCAGATTCGGTTATTTTTGACTTTCTTATATAATCCAGTAGAGAAGTTTTACCATGATCAACATGCCCCATTATTGTTACAATTGGTGCTCTTGTTTTCCCGTTTGTAATTTCGATTTTCTCCAAAGGGGCTATTTCATCCTCAGAATCTTGAACTATTATAGGTTTGTGACCAAGTTCTTCTGTGATGAGTACCGCGGTGTCTTGATCCAAAGATTGATTGACAGTGGCCATAACACCTAGACTCATCATTTTAGCGATCAGATCCGTATGCTTAAGTGCCATTTGATTAGCTAGTTCAGCCACTGTCATAGATTGAGTAATTTTTACATCCCTTATAACTGGCTCGGTTGGTTTCTCAAATTTATGCGTGGATTGTATGTCATGCAGTTGTATTTTATTTTTCTTATTTTTATCTTTTTTGTAACTTGGAGATTTTAAGTGCAGCTCCTTATTTTCCATTTTTTCTATTTTTTCATCTTTATCTACTTTATGCTTTTTGGTTGGTTTGGGATCTGTGGATGTAACTTCTTTTGCAGGAGGTGCTTTTGAAATTGTTATCTCTTTAGAGAGATTATCTTTTACGACCTCTTTTTTTACTTCTTTTTTTGTAGTCCGCGAAGAGTCAGAGGCTTGAGTGCTTTTTGGCTTTACAAGAATCTTTCTTTTTCTTTTAACGTGAACCCCAACAGATGAACTGCTTTTTCTTGAGGATAGAGTGTCTGTCTTAAGTTTTATATTATCTTTATCCGTCATTTTCCTCGTCAAACCAGCTTTCTCTAGCTTTCATAATTATTTTGCCAGCAGTCTCATTTGAAATGTCAATAATATCTAGCAATTCGTCAATCGATAAGTCTGCTATATCATTAATAGTTAATATATCACTATTTTTCAGTAAAGTGACTTGATCGTCGGTTAAATCATCTAAATTTGTTAATGAATTTTTATCATTAATTTCTTTTTGTTGCTTTTCATATTCATCAATGGCTCTTTTCCTTAGTTCGCTAACTAGTTCTCTGTCAAAACCATTGATATTCTCAAGCTCCTCAATTTCACACAATGCAATCTCGTCTATACTTGTAAAGCCTTCCTCAGCAAGAATCTTTGCCACATCATTATCAACATTAAGATCTTTTTGGAATTTAGCAGCAGTTACTTCTTCTTCTTGCGTATTCTTATCATCAGCTTCATCTTTACTCATGACATTTAAGTTCCAACCTGTAAGCTCGCTGGCAAGTCTAACATTCTGACCGCCTCTTCCAATTGCTTGCGATAATTGCTCCTCAGCTACAGCAATGTCCATTGTCTTACTTGTTTCATCGACTACTATTGATAAAACTTCTGCGGGTGACATAGCATTTATAACAAATTTAGCAGGATCGTCGTCCCAAGGAATAATATCGATTCTCTCCCCTGCTAGTTCATTTGAAACTGATTGAACCCGAGACCCTCTCATCCCAACGCATGCGCCGATAGCATCTAACTTTGGATCATTAGATTTAACAGCTATTTTTGCTCTTACGCCAGGGTCTCTCGAAGCACCGAGTATTTCGATAATACCTTGACCTACCTCAGGAACCTCTAATCGGAAAAGTTCAATTAAGAACTCAGAACATTTTCTTGAGATATAAAGTTGGGGTCCTCTAGACTCAGATTGAACATCCATCAAATATCCTCTAATTCTATCACCTGGCTTTATAATTTCTCTAGGAATTAAATTATCTTTTAAAATCATCGCCTCGTCAGATACGCTTCCACTTTCATTTGAACTCAGATCTAAGAAAACATTATTCTTATCAACTCTTCTTACAATTCCAAATAATAGCTCACCTATCTTAGGAGAGTATAGATCAACGATTCTGTTTCTTTCCGCAGCCTTTAATCGCGATACAATATTTTGTTTGGCGGTCTGCGCAACAATTCTTCCAAATTGAACCGATTCAATTTCTTCAGTGATAAAGTCTCCGACTTCTATTTTTGGGTCTTTTTCTTTCGCTAAGTCTAATAACATTTTCATCTCATATTCGTCATCGACTAACATTTCGTCTACTACTTCCCATCTTCGTAATGTTTTGTATGACCCGTCATCTTGATTAATCGCTACCTGAACATCTATCTCATCTTGAGTTTTATTATCAAGTTTATATTTCTTTTTGACAGCTGATGCTAGTGCATGCTCCATGGCATCAATAATAATTTCTCTATCTACATTTTTTTCGTTTGAAACAGTATCGATTATTAGAAGAATCTCTTTATTCATACTTTAATCTCCCTAATTAGGTTAGCTTTTTTTATATCATCTATTGATATCTCAATGGTATTATCTTGATAAGGAAAAGTTATTTTTTTATTGATTACTTTATATTCTCCGGTAAAACGTTTTTGATTATTAACGCTTCTTTTAAGCTCAATAAACGCTTTTTCACCTTGATATTTTATAAAATCACTTATATTAAATAGAGGTCTATTAATTCCTGGCGAAGATACCTCAATTCTATAATCACTATCAACTAAACTATCAAGTTTGATAATATTCTGCGCGAGCTTTGTTACATCCGCGCACGTATTAATCGTGACTCCTTGATTAGATTCAATCATAATTTCAATAGATTTTTGATTTCGAGATCCAAATATTTTAACATTTATCGCTTCGAGATCGTTCTCGAGAATATTATTGAGTCTATTCATAAGCTTTTCTTCAGTATCGTTCATAAATACGCATTAAAATGGCCCCAAATGGAGCCGTGTTTGTATTGTATATCAAAATTCAATGAATGCGAATGAAATTTACAGATTCTTGGTCGCGGGGGCAGGATTCGAACCTACGACCTTTGGGTTATGAGCCCAACGAGCTACCAGACTGCTCCACCCCGCACTGATTCGAAGTCTATAGTTTATGAGATTTATTTTCAAGTTAAATAGAAATAACTGTGAGAAGATCAACAAGAAAGCTTGTAGTATCGAACAATATGAAAGGAAAAATTCCCAAACCTAAGAGCAAAATTACATTTATTGATAAAAGAATATTACTGCTTGTATATGTGGAGATTAAGTTCTCTCGATCCTCGAAGTAAACGGTTTTAATCACTCTTAAATAGTAATATGCAGACACAACAGTCATCAAAACAACAATTATCGAAATAAGAATATAACTATTATTTATCAACGCTTGAATCACCATCAACTTTGCATGAAAACCAATTAAAGGCGGTATACCTGCAGAAGATAACATCGTAATAAGAATAAGTATTGCAAAATATGGATGAGTTTTCGACAGTCCAGCTAAATCTGAAATATCTTCAATTCCATGACTGTTAGAGGTAATGTGTGTCACAACTCCAAATGAAGCCAGAGCAGTGAATGAATAAACAATTGTATAGTACAATGATGCATGAAGGCCATCATTAGACACGAGTGCCATTGCTAGAATTATAAAACCTATATTTGATATAGCGGAATATGCTAGAAGTCTTTTAATATTTTCTTGAGTGAGGGCAAATATACTACCGATAATAATTGATGCGATACCTATGAAGATTAAAATATCTGACCAGACATATTCTAATGCCATAAATGGGATAAAGTATAATTTTAGAAAAACGATAAATACGCCTATTTTGGGAAGTGTACTAAGAAGAATAGTAGTGCTTATTAATGAACCTTGATAAATATCTGGTACCCAGATGTGAAATGGTGCTGCACCAAACTTGAAGCACAAACTTGCCGTGATGAATATTAACCCAAAAATGATACCTAAATACTGAACGGAGGTGCTGTTAATATTTCTAATTTGATCAGCAATATCAAAATAATTGATAGAACCAGTGAATCCATAAATTAGTGATATTCCAAACAATAGGATACCAGATGACATTGCGCCTAAAACATAATACTTTATAGCTGCCTCAGAGGATAATCCAGAGTGTTTGTTAAAACCAATAAGCGCATATAGTGCCAGAGATAAAAGTTCTATTCCTAAATAAAGCATCAATAAACTATATGCTGAAATCATTACCATAGTGCCAACTAGACCTAGAATAGAAATAGTGAAATACTCAATCTTAAGACTATTTAAATAATTTAGATGCTGATAAGTATATTGAAAAATAATTATTGCCCCTAAAAGGAGTATGAATTTGATCGAACTAGTAAACTCACTAAATTCATAGGAACTGTAGTTTTGTTGTGGAACTTCAGTTAGAGCATACAATGATGCAATTATTAACAAAAGCTGTATTAAGAAAAATGAAATATACTTATGTTTCTGAAGATATAGATCAATTATAATTACGAGAAGAACTCCGATAGAGAGTATAACCTCAGGGATATAAAATAGTTCGAGCATCAGGCTTTTCCTATAGATATTGACGAGATAATGTCACTGACTGATTTATCCAAAAGATTAAATAATACATCGGGACTTATTCCCAAATAGAGTACGAAGATGACTAAAGTGCCTAAAACGATTTTCTCGTTACTTTTACACTCCAAATATCCTTGAGAATTTTTCTGATTATCTCCAAATAAAACATTTTTTCCTAATTTAAGTGAATAAGATGCAGACAGTATTAATGAAAGAGCCGCAAGGAAGCCAAAAAGAAAGCTTGAGCCAAGAGAAGATGTTATAACTAGAAATTCCCCGACGAACCCAGAGGTACCTGGTAAGCCTGAATTAGCCATTAAGAAAAAGACCATCATAAAAGAGAATATTGGCATAAACTGTGCCACCCCGAAATTATCTTTTATTAATCTGGAATGGGAATGCTTGTACATAATACCGATACAAAAAAATAATGCTGCAGAAATTAGGCCGTGGGATATCATTTGAACCATTGCCCCCTCAAGTCCAATTGCTGCTGCAGTTGGATTATTTCCCATAAGATTAAAAACTAGAAATATTCCCATTGTTACAAAGCCCATATGAGCAACAGAAGAATAGGCTATAAGTTTTTTCATATCCTCTTGAGCAAATGCAACAAAGCTTATGTAAATTATTGCAATAAGTGACAGATAAATCATATAATCACTCAGATAAATTCCAGCCTCAGTTGTAATCGGTAACAAGAATCTAATCATTCCATACCCGCCAACTTTAAGAAGAACAGAGGCCAATATGACAGATCCGCTGGTCGGTGCTTCCACATGCGCATCTGGCAACCATGTATGTACTGGCCACATAGGAATTTTTATACCAAAACCAATCAGAAAAGCGAGTAAAAGTAGAACTTCCTCCTCGAATGATAGAGTTAAATAATAGAAATCTTCTATAGCGAATGAGTCGGCTAAGTTTGCTAAGTAAATTATTGATATCAGCATTAGTACTGATCCAAAAAACGTATAAAGGAAAAATTTAATAGTTGCATACTTTCTATTCTCTCCTCCCCATATTCCTATTATTAAAAAAAGTGGTATTAATAGACTCTCAAAAAATATATAAAACAGGATGCTATCAAAAGCAGAAAAAGTTCCCATCAGTAAACCTTCAAGTATTAGAAAATAACCTAAATATGATGACTTATTATTATAATCTTCGGAAGAAGCATAAATTGCGATCAAGAAATTTATAAATGATGTTAAAAGTACTAATGATACAGAGATACCGTCAACTGCAAGATAGTAAAAAATATTCAAACCAGATATCCATACAAATCTCTCTACAAATTGTAAATTTCCTAGAGAATAATCATAAGATTGAAAAAGCTTAACAGAGATAATCAAGATAATTAGGGTGGTTAATAAAGTGATTACCGTTGATAATGACTTACCTATATCATTTGATGCGACTAATATAAGCCCAACTAAAATAGGTAGCCAAATCAAAATACTAAGTATTGGGTAGTCAAGCATTTAGTGGGTTATCCTCATTAGTATCAATAGTAAGATTAATGCTGATATGATTATCAGAGAATAGTGATAAATAAATCCAGTTTGAAGTTTTTTCATTTTACTGGACAGATTGTTAATAAAACTTGATGTATTATTGATCAACCCATTATCGATTGTAGAAATATCGATCTTTCTCCATAGATATTTTGTAAAAATATTCTGGACCTTAGGTATTAAGTATGAAGATAAACTCTCGAACCCGTATTCTTTTGTAAGAGTTGTTCTAATAAAGTGCGGCACGTTTATACTGAATGCTTTTTTATAATAGTATAAGTAACTGAAAATCAAGCCTATGAGTAAAATTAAGAAATTTATAGTCGTAAATGAATGCAGGAAGAATTTGAAGGAGTTAATAACATAACCGTTATAAAAAGACATCATGAGCTCGTTTGCTGCAAGTGAGTTTTGAAAAAGAATTCCTATCATAAGTGGATCATAAATAAAAAGTCCCAGAAATACAGATGGAGCTGTTAGAATGAATAACGGAAGTAGCATTTGCCTATCATTCTCATTACTAGGATTTTCATTCTGTTCTTCTTTAGGTAAAGTAGATTCGCCAAAGAAAACTTTGAAGAATATTTTGGAAGTATATAATGTTGTTGTAAATATCGATAATAGCAACATTAGATAAGGTATTGTATGTCCAAAATATCCAATTGCATCGATGATTGATTCTTTTGAGTAGAAACCAGATGTTATAGGGAATCCTATCAATGATAGAGATGCATACATAAAAGCTAGATATGTTATTGGCATATATTTTCTCAGGCCTCCTATTTTTCTAATATCTTGCTCATGGTGACATTTAATAATGATTGATCCCGCACATAAAAATAGAAGAGCTTTGAAAAAAGCGTGTGTAATTAAGTGGAACATCGCTAGTGAGTATAATGATGCACCTAAAGCCGCTGTCATATATCCTAATTGAGATATGGTAGAATAAGCTATTATTCGTTTTATATCATTTTGAACTAGAGCCACTAATCCTAGGAAAAAAGCTGTAATTGACCCAACATAAAGTATGAAAATTAAAACTCCATCAGTAAGTTCATATAATGGCGAGAGACGAGCGACCATATAAATACCAGCAGTAACCATAGTTGCTGCATGAATTAACGCTGAGATTGGAGTAGGTCCTTCCATTGAGTCAGGTAACCAAAATTGTAAAGGCACTTGTGCAGATTTTGCCATAGCTCCAATAAATAAAAGCAAGCAAATTGCGCTCAATGCATTAAATGTAAATCCGAATATACTTACACTATCAATGTTAATAGAATTTTTAATTTGAAATATTTGATTATAATCTGTTGTATTGTATGAGAGTAGTATTAAACATAAGCCTAACAGTAATCCAATATCACCCACTCTGTTAACTAGAAAGGCTTTATAGTTCGCTTTAATAGCAGATTCTTTTTTTATCCAAAAACCTATTAGTAAGTATGATGATAAACCTACAAGCTCCCAGCCGATGAAAAGCTGTAAAAAATTATTAGCGAAAACTATCAAGAGCATGGAAAATGTGAAAAAGTTAGTATAGATAAAAAATCTGTTAAATGATGTATCGTCCTTCATATATGAGATTGAATAATAATGAACTAATAGAGACACTGATGTAACTACACTGCTCATAATTAATGCTAAGGAATCTATGTAGATACCAAAATGTAAAGAAAATAGTTTTGTATCTGCGAATGTTAAAAAATTAGCTGATATAGGTCCTGGATTGGAAGAATAAAAAAGATAAAGGATAAATAGTGATAACAAGAAAGCAATCAGAATAGAAATATTTGAAATGAGTATGGTCAAGTCTTTAGATGAGTTTTGACATAACAATAAAAGTAGCGTTCCAATCAGTGGTGATAACAATAATATAAGAGTTAGTGCGATCAACCCTTGAGCTCCGATAGATCATCAACATCTATAGTTTTTTTATTTCTGAAAAGCACAATTAGTAATGCAAGGCCAATCGCAGACTCAGCAGCTACAACAGTGAGAACAAAAAAGACAAAAACTTGCCCTGTAAGATCGCCAAGATAGTTGCCTAATGTGATTAGATTAAAATTGACCGATAGAAACATTAACTCTAATGACATTAGAAGGACTAATATATTTTTTCTATTTAGAAATATCCCTGCAACAGACAAAGTGAATATAATAGTGCTTAGTATAAGATAATAGCTTATTGGTATCATACTACTCTTTTAAACCTTTAATAATTTTCAATCTATCCTTTTTTTCTACGTCAATTTGTTCTGTTGGATTTTGATATTTATTATTTGGATTTTTGCGATAGGTGAGAACGATTGCAGACAAAATACCAAGTAGAAGAATTAAGCCCGCAATCTCAAATTCGACAATATAATCAGTAAATAAAACATAACCAAGATTTTCCGTGTTACTTTCGCTTATGACATTGATACTATTGATCGCATTATAATTAATATTCTCAAAAGTACTAATAAAGAAGAATATTATCAGTACATTAAATATTACAAAGACTCCAATACCGACTGGTAGATACTTAATATAAGCGGCACTCTTTTTTGCAATATTGATATCAAGCATCATAACTACAAACAAAAATAATACCATTACGGCACCTACGTATACCAGAATGAGTATGATTGATAAAAATTCAGCGCCTAATAAAAGCCACAATACTGCAGATAAAAAAAATGAAAAAACTAAATAAATTGCAGATAAGACAGGATTTGAAGATGTGATTACTTTAACAGATGTGACAATTAGTAAAAAACTAAAAATAAAAAAAGTTATAAGTTCAGTGTTCATGCTTTATTTTTTTCTCTATCTTTAAGCTCTTCTTTCTCATACATATCACCTATTTTGAGAAGATCAATTTTATTCATCACACTATCTTTCCTACGCTCAAAATGATACTCAAATATACTTGTTTCAACAATTGCGTCTACTGGACATGCCTCTTCACAGAAGCCACAGTAAATACACTTAAATAAATCAATTTCATATTTAGTAGTTCTTCTAGTATTATCACTCCTCACCTCGGTATCCATTGAAATAGCTAATGCAGGACATACAGCCTCGCATAGTTTGCATCCAATGCATCTTTCTTCACCGTTAGGATATTTTCTTAGAGCATGTAAGCCTCTAAATCTTGATGATAGTGGCGTTTTTTCCTCAGGGTACTGGATTGTTATGGGTTTCTTAGATAATTTACGACCTGTTATTTTGAGTCCTTTCAGTATCTCAAGAAAGAATAAACTTTTTATAAACTTGATAATCTTATTCATAATTATAATGGTAAATATTTAAGATATATTAGTATACCTATAACCGTGAGCCAAAAGAATGTTATTGGTAAAAAAACCTTCCATCCCAAACGCATAATTTGATCATATCTATATCTCGGTAGAGTTGCTCTCAACCATAGAAATATAAAAATAAAAATAAGTGTTTTAAGTGATAGCCATACAAAACCTGGGACAAAGGAGAAATAGGTATCTAAAAACGTTCCTTGAAAAGGCGATAGCCAACCTCCAAAAAACATGATACTTGATAGTATGCTTATGAGTATTAAATTCATATATTCTGCGAGGAAAAACATAGCGAATGCCATGCCAGAGTATTCAACATGAAAACCAGCCACAATCTCAGATTCCCCCTCCGATACATCAAATGGTGCTCTGTTCGTCTCAGCAACTCCTGCAATAAAATAAATTAAGAATAGAGGAAATAATGGAATCCAGAACCAATTGAGTATTGATCCTGACTGCTCTTGAATTATAACTTGTAAATTCAAACTCCCAGAGAGCATTAACACACCAACCAGAGCAAAACCCATAGCTATCTCATATGCAATAATTTGAGCTGCTGATCTCATAGAACCAAGGAATGCATACTTTGAATTAGAGGCCCATCCAGCAAGAATTACACCGTACACGCTAAGTGAAGTAAGAGCTAATATAAATAACAAACCTGCATTGATATTTGAGATGATGAAAAATTCAGATAAAGGGATCACAGCCCAAACTAGCAAAGATGGGACAAGCATTAACATTGGCGCTGTGAGAAAAATACCTTTATTTGCGTTAGTAGGTATTATTATTTCTTTAGAAACTAATTTTAAAACATCTGCTATGGGTTGAAGTAGACCAGAAGGTCCTACTCTTGTTGGACCCATCCTTGATTGCATAAAACCAATAATTTTTCTTTCTGAATATGTGACATATGCTACGATTAGGAATAGGGGCACAACAACCATCAATATCGACACAAGTGTGTTAATAATATAAAAAATAATATCCATGATTATAAGTCTACTTCAGTACTGTAGGCGCCTATCTTTTGTTTATGTGTTCCACCTATTTTTACCAAAACCGCATTAACAGGTTTGGAATGAGCTTTCTGTTTAATAGTGAGTTTAAATTTATTATTTTTTTCATTAAATATAATTTTATCATTACTACTTACGCTCTTATCTAATGGCAGACTAAAGTAATCATCATTGTCATGAGTTTTTATTATAGAATTACATCTTCTGAGTGTAGGATTACTTGAATTAGGATTTCTTATAATAATCTTCTCTAGGGAATTAGTAGTGCTAATCTTCTTCAGATTTTTAATTCGGACATAATTATTGCTAACATTAATATCAGCTAATATTTCTCTAATTTTCTCTCTGATTGAATCATGTGTATAGTCCTTATCTATTGTGTTACATAAACCTAATAGAATATCTGCTCCTTCTCGGCTTTCCCCAAGTGGATTGATTATTTTATTATAATGTTGCAACTTTTTATTTGTATTCAAATAAGAGCCCTTTGATTCAACTTGCGTTGATAAAGGAAAAACAATATCAGCATATTTTTTTATTGACTCTGTCATATAAGAAGAAAAGAAAATGTTTACTTTTGAGTCCTTCAATCTATCTATAATTTTGTTGTCATCTGAAAAATCATACTCTGGCTCAAGATTATAAATTATTAGTAGGTCATCTTTATCACTCAGTAGCTCATAGCTGTTTTCCTGTCCGTCAATAGAAACTCCTCCAGGTAGTCTGTGAGGCAATATTCCCATAGCCCATGCGCCAGATGTGTTTGCCTGATCACCCAATAGTGCAAGATTTGCATTGATCGATTTAGCATATTCACTGAAATTATTGAGAATATTTGAGTAGTTAGAAAGATATGAAATGGCTGGTCCAATCAATATAAGATTTTTTTTACTTTTATCAAGATTGAAACCTGACTGAATATTAGTGTTGGTGAAATAATTCTCTAGCTCTTGACTATTCAAAATATCAGATTTTTCTAAGGGGAAGTTCTCCTCAAATTCATATGTTGATAGCGAAAAAATATTTGTAGAATTATTTTTGTGTGCATCTCTAAAATATATAGATAATATGGGAAACTCTTTTGAGATATTAGCACCAACAATCATGATATTATCGAGAGATTGTATGTCTACAAGTTTAATATCAAATGATGGAATGATAGGATAATGTTTTTGATATCTAAAATCACATTCCTTTGATCTATGATCAATTTTTTTTACATTTTTATTTCGGAGGAAATCTTGGAAAAGGAACATTTCCTCACAAGATGATTGCGCTGACATTATGGCACATGATCGAGATGAGTATTTCTCTAGGTATTCAATAAATTTTTCTGATATAGAATCAAAATTAGTTTTCTCTAGATTTTCATTGTGCCTAATCAAAGGATGTAATATTCTCTCTTCAGATTTGATTCCCTCGTAACCAAAACGATCGTTATCAGACAACCAAGATAAATTTATTTCATCATCTTCTTTTGGGACGCAACGCTTTATCTCATCATTGTATGTATGATAAAAAATATTAGATCCAAGACAGTCATTCGATGAGATTGAAAACTTTTGTTTCAAATCCCATGTTCGGGCACTGTATTTATATAAACTATTATTTAGAGCACCAACGGGACATAGATCAATGACATTACCAGAGAGTTGTGATGATAGACCTTCATTGATGAAAGTCTCAATCTTAGTGTCTTCTCCTCTTCCAGTCATTCCTAGTTCTTTTATTCCAGCGACCTCCTCTCCGAATCTAACACATCTACTGCAATGTATGCACCTAGTCATTTCTGTATTGACCAGTTCACCAATATTTTTGTCAATAACTGTTCGCTTTAATTCCTTGTATGCAGATTTATAATCACCATGCTCAAGAGAAACATCTTGAAGCTCACACTCCCCGGCTTGATCACATACAGGGCAGTCTAGAGGATGGTTAATCAATAGAAACTCCATCGTGTTTTTTTGAGCTTCCTCTGCGGACCTATTATTGGTGTTCACTCTCATTCCTTCTTTAACAACCGTGGAACATGCTGGTTGAGGATATTTCATATTTTCAATGTCAACAAGACACATCCTACAACTTGCTACTATGCTTAATCTTTTGTGATAACAAAATCTCGGAATATGAATATCATTGCGATCTGCTACCTGAATGATAGTATCATTTTCATTTACATCGAATTTTTTGTCATTAATATAAATGTGCATTTAAATAATCATTGATTGTTTTTTTTCTACATAGTACTCAAACTCATTCCAAAAGTTTGTGAGAAAGCTTTTCACGGGCATAGCTGCTGCGTCACCCAGAGCACATATACAATGTCCTTCAATTTGATTAGCAACTCTGTTGAGTAAGTCTAAGTCTGATTGGTCTCCATGACCTGCTCTTATTTTTACAAGCGTTTTATAGAGCCAGCCAGTACCCTCACGGCATGGCGTACATTGACCACATGACTCAGCATAATAAAATCTAGATATGCGTTCGAGAACAGATACCATGCATGTTGTTTCATCCATTACAATCACACCGCCAGACCCTAGCATAGTACCAATTTTCATCAGAGGCTCATAATCCATTGGGGTATCCATTATAACCTCACCTTTAACAACAGGTACAGATGACCCGCCAGGTATAACAGCTTTTAGTTTTTTATCATTTAGTATTCCATTACACTCATCTAATAATTTTGAGAATGGTGTTCCTAGTGGTGCCTCTATTACTTTTGGTTTGTTGAGATGACCACTCATACAAAACATTTTTACTCCATGTGAATCACCAGCACCTAAATTTTTGTACCAATCTACTCCATTTTTTATGATATAAGGAACGGATGCTATGGTTTCTGTGTTGTTTATTATAGTAGGCTTGCCATAAAGTCCTTGAACTGCTGGAAATGGTGGTTTAATTCTAGGCATACCTCTTTTTCCTTCGATAGATTCAAGCATAGCAGTCTCTTCACCAACTATATATGCACCAGCGCCTATTAGTGGAATGATGTTTATAGAAACATTTGAACCCAAAATATTATCACCGATAAAGTTATGTTCGTATGCCTCTTTCACTGCATTATTTGTAACATTCCATTGATCACCGATAAATTCACCCCTAAGGTAATTATAACCAACGGATGCCCCAATAGCGTAACAGGCAATTAACATACCTTCGATAACAGAATGAGGATTATATCTTAGTATGTCTCTATCCTTACAAGTTCCTGGTTCACTCTCATCTGAGTTACATACCAAATATTTTTGTGATTCAGATGGTGATATGAACGACCACTTTAAGCCTGTGAGAAATCCAGCGCCGCCTTTGCCTTTTAGCTGAGAGTCTTTGATTGTTTCTATTATCTGAGACTTTGGAGTTTGCTGATTTAATATCTCCCTCCACGCCGAATAACCACCGAGTTTAATATAAGTTTCAATACTTGATGGATCTTTACAGTCAAAAGTCTGAGTACACACCTTAATCATCTTTTATTCCATCTAAAATTTTATCAATTTTCTCAAAAGTTAAATTTTCATAATTGACATGATTTACTTGCATCATTGGCGCTCCATTACATGCAGCTAAACATTCCATTTCATCTTTAAGATAAAATTTATTATCTTTCGTAGACTCACCAATTTTTATTTTTAGTTTCTTTTCTATATACTCAACAATCTGATCAGAATTTCTCAACATACAGGATACATTTGTACAAACTGAGATAGTATTTTTACCAATAGGTTTAAGATTGAACATAGAGTAGAAAGTTGCTACCTCATAGACATCAATTTTTTGAACATTCAAATACTCTGCAAGGGCTCCAATCAACTCCTCATTAAGGTATCCACTGTTTTCATGTTGAATAATAAGTAACGATTCTATTATGGATGATTTATTTTTATCATGTGGAAATTTAGATCTTATAGAATCTATCTCTTTTCTAACATTTTCTGAAAGAATGTCATGTATCATCGATCAATCTCCCCAAATACAATATCTTGTGTTCCTATAATTGTCACCACATCAGATAACATATGTCCTTTTGCCATCTCATCTAGTGAAGCTAGATGTGGAAATCCTGGCGCCCTTATCTTTAGCCTATAAGGTTTGTTGGCACCATCAGAAATCATATAAATTCCAAATTCGCCTTTTGGTGCCTCTACACATTTATATGTCTCACCGACTGGCAAACAATAACCCTCACTAAACAACTTGAAATGATGAATTAAAGATTCCATGTTTTCTTTCATGTCGTCTCTATCCGGTGGTGCGATCTTATTATTCGATGATATAAAATCTCCATTGTCATTTTTTAACCAGTCGCAGCATTGTTTTATAATCTTAGCGGATTCCCGCATTTCTTGCATCCTTACAAGATATCGATCATATGAGTCGCCTTCTGTGCCTACAGGAATATCAAACTCAAGATTTTTATATATTTCATAAGGCTCCTTCTTCCTTAGGTCCCATTCAACCCCTGATCCTCTTAACATTGGTCCTGTAAAACCAAGATCAATTGCTCGATCAGGAGAGACTACTCCGATGCCAACTGTTCTCTGTTTCCAGATTCTGTTATCAGTTAATAGATTTTCATATTCATCAACATTTTTTGGAAATCTATCGATAAAGCTATCTATGAAATCTAAAAGAGATCCCTCGCGGTTGTAGTTAAGTTTTTCAACTTGATCGAGGTTCTGATTCTTATTTAGCATGTATTTAGGCATTATATTCGGTAAATCTTTCGCAACACCACCTGGGCGGTAATACGTTGCATGCATCCTGGTTCCAGATACAGCCTCATAACAGTCCATCAAGTCTTCTCTTTCACGAAATGCGTATAAAAATACAGACATAGCTCCTATGTCTAGTGCATGAGCACCCAACCATAGTAGATGATTTAAAATGCGTGTAATTTCATCAAACATAACTCGAATATATTTTGATCTCTCAGGTATATCGAGCTTCATTATGTCTTCAATTGCTAAAACATACGCATGCTCATTACACATCATTGATACATAATCTAAACGATCCATGTAACCTATATTTTGATTATAAGGTTTTGATTCAGCAAGCTTCTCTGTTGCTCTATGAAGAAGACCAATATGCGGATCTGCACTTCGAATCACTTCTCCATCCATTTCCAAAATTAGTCTAAGCACCCCATGTGCTGCAGGATGCTGAGGACCAAAATTCATTGTAAAGTTTTTATAATCACTCATTATTTCTTCCTAATAACCTTTGGAACTAGCGTTCTTGGTTCTATATCAACCGGCTCATTCACAACTTTTCTTTGCTCAGGATCATACCTTACTTGAGTATTACCTACTAAAGGAAATTTCTTCCTAAAAGGATGTCCTATAAAGCCATAGTCTGTGAGAATTCTTCTGAGATCGTTATGTCCCTCAAATAGAACACCAAATAAATCGTATGCCTCTCTTTCATACCAATCAGCAGATGCAAACAAATCAGTGACCGATGGTATTATTAATGAGTCATCATCAAGGAAACATTTAACTCTAATTCTTTTATTATGAGTAATCGATAGTAAATGGTAAGTTACGCATAAATCATACTCATCTTCATTTGTTTCATTTGAAAAATCTATTCTACTATGTGAAGACGGTCTTATTCCTCTGTTGTAGCCGGTGCTTGTTGCCTCTTTTGTTTGCCATTCAGAATCACCATATTCGACATAGTCTACAGCACAAAGATCAATGAGTTGTGTAAATTTCAAATTTATATCTTCTTTGAGTAATGACAGTACTTTTTTTAACTTAGCTTTTTCGACTGTAACTGTAGTCATATCTGATTCAACATAATCAACAATATGGCCGTCAAGTAATTCCCTGATTTTATTCATAACTAATTACTTAATTTTAATTCTATTTTTATTTCTAATTTTATTTTGCAGTTGGAGAATTCCATACAGCAAAGCTTCTGCAGTTGGTGGACAACCAGGAACATAAACATCAACAGGAACTATCCTATCGCAACCACGAACAACTGAGTATGAATAATGATAATACCCTCCACCATTTGCACACGACCCCATTGATATAACCCATTTTGGATCTGCCATTTGATCATATACCTTCCTTAGTGCAGGAGCCATTTTATTTACTAAAGTTCCAGCGACAATCATAACATCTGATTGTCTAGGACTTGGTCTAAATAACATACCAAATCTATCTAAATCATAACGGGAAGCACCTGCATGCATCATTTCAACTGCACAACATGCTAAGCCAAAAGTCATTGGCCATAGTGATCCAGTTCTCGCCCAATCAAACAGACTCTCCGAATCTGCAAGGACGAAGCCGTCTCTTTGTATATTTTCTAATCCCATTCCAAAGCCCCTTTCTTCCATTCATAAATAAATCCAACTAGAAGTATAAGAATAAATATTGCCATTGCCAGATAACCTTCGAGTCCGATATGATCTAAAACAACTGCCCATGGAAACAAAAATGCAATTTCTAAATCAAAAATAATAAATAGAATTGCAACAAGATAAAATCTTACATCAAATTTCATTCGAGAATCTTCAAAAGGTTCAAAGCCGCACTCATATGGCGAGTTTTTTTCGTCATCAGGGTTACTGCCTCCAAATATGAAACCAGCAGATAGCATCACTGACGCGAATAACAGCGCTAAAGCTAAAAAAATTAATATTGGCAGGTATTCATATAGCATGTCTTATTATATCCTATATATACTTAAATACTAATTAGCATTACATTAATTATGAGCGCAAAAAATACGTTAGAAACATTAGAAAATGTAAGAGAAAATATATCGAGTAGCCTCACTGAGGGGGTCAAAAATAGGAAGTCAGATTTTAGAACTTTCACATTTTGTACATCAGGAAAGTTCCCTGCAGGTAGAACAGTAGTTCTTCGTGGTTATAATGCAGAACATGGCATCATAACTCTCCACTCAAATTATTATGCTGATAAAATAGAAGACTTAAATATAAACCCGAAAGTTTGTTGTGTTTTTTATAGCAAAGGAATGAAAATACAGATTAGATGTTTTGGTCGAGCGGTAGTGAATTACGATAATAAGAGATCTTCGCATGCATGGGCCAAGATGAGTGATATGTCAAAAGAATGTTATTTTCAAGTGCCTAACCCTGGAACAATTATGGAAAGATACAATGATTTCTCAAAAGAAACAATTGATAAAAAAAGTGAGGCTTTTTCAGTAATCGATGTGGATATTGAGAAAATTGATTGGTTATATCTTAAAAGAGAGGGTCACAGGCGTGCAAATATTTTTGTAAAGGAATCAGCCAAAGATACTTGGGTTAGTCCCTAGACGTATGCCGATGGCCGGACTCGAACCGGCACGACTTTCGCCACTGCCCCCTCAAGACAGCGTGTCTACCAATTCCACCACATCGGCTTAAGGTTTATCAAATTTTTCTTGATCGTCAACTATCTCTTCTTTGACTGTCTCATTTATAAGACTCTTAGATGTCTGACTTTTATTTGAAGATATGTATGCAAGACTCAGACTCGTTACAAAAAAACTGAGTGCGACTATTGTAGTCAGTTTATTAAGAAAAGTTGCGTTTCCTCTAGCGCCAAATACAGTAGAAGAAGCTCCTGAACCAAAAGCTGCGCCAGCATCAGCTCCTTTTCCTTGTTGCACAAGAACGAGAACTACAAGGATTACTGCGAGGATTATATGTATAGTTAATAGCGCTGTTTGCATTGTGTATTTATCTCAAATTGTGGAGCAAATATCAATAAATTTTTTTGCTATCAATGATGCACCACCAATAAGAAGTCCATCTATGTGCTCAGTATTTATCAAAGATGATGCATTATCTGGTGTAACACTTCCACCATAGAGAAGTTTTATGGATGCGTACTTCTTATTCAATTTATTTACTGTATCTCTTATATATTTAAAAATACTTACTAATTCTTCTGGCGAAGGTACTAGTCCTGTACCAATAGCCCAAACTGGTTCATATGCTAAAATTAATTTTTTTGGATGTTTTGTTAAATTATTTTTGTTATTCAATAACAATTTTTTTAATTGTCTCTTTATTATTAACTTAGTTTTTTTATTTTTATAGTCATTTAGTGTTTCCCCAAAACAATAAATAACTGCTATGTTATTTTCAAATAAACGACTTACTTTACTAGAAAAGACAGATTCATCTTCATTAAGTATATGCCGTCTCTCTGAGTGTCCGACTAAACAATAATCTACTCTAGAGTCTTTTAACATTGATCCTGATATTTCACCAGTATATGCGCCGTCGTTAAAAGCAGACACGTTCTGAGCTCCTAATTTTATTTGACTCTTGTAAATTAAATCTTTGACAGGCAACAGAAATATAGAGGGAGGAATAATTATGATTTCGTGGGTATATTTTTTCTTTTTAACAGCTTGAAGAACTTTTTTAGTAAGACTGATGGAGGTTTTCAATGTTCCATTTTGCTTCCAATTTCCCGCTATGATCTTTTTTGACATTATCTTATTAATCTAATTTTTTGTTCTGCTAATTCTAAAATTTCATTCGATTCATGCTCTATGAGAACCCTGATGCATGACTGTGTTCCTGATTTTCTTACAAAGATTCTACCACTATTTCCAAGAATTTCCTCAACATTAGAAAATACTAAATTATTATCCTTGAGAAGTTGTTCAGGTGATGAGCTATCAATATTTATTAGTTTAGATGGTATTTTAAGATTTACAGGATAAAGTTCCTCGATTTTTTTTGTTCTGGTACATAATAGATCAATAATTTTAGTCATAGTTATTAGACCATCTCCAATCGGTATACTCGCCAAGCCGCTTTGGATAATATGTCCTGATGATTCAGCACCCAAAAATGCATCATGTGTGATCATAGCTTCGAGCACATTCTTGTCTCCCACATCAGATTCTATAAAATCTATTCCATTTTCTTCTAGACTTCTCCTTATCCCAAAGTTTGTCATGACTGTTCCAACTACTTTATTGCTTATCTTAGGATAGGAGGAAAATATATATAGAAGGTCATCGCCGTCTAAAATATTTCCTGAACTGTCAATTAATATTGCTCTATCTCCATCACCATCAAAACAAATACCAAAATCAATATGCTCCGCATCATTTTTTCTATTTATTTTACAAATTATGTTGGATAGATATTCAGGATAAACTGCACCACATTTATCATTTATATTTACACCATTAGGAGAATCATTAAATATGTTCAAAGATATATTATCTGGAAATGTAATATCATTTATCACACGAGATGTAGCACCATTTGCACAATCAACTGCAACATTAAGATTAGTTGGACATTCTTTTATTGATGACAGTAGTCCAGATATAAAATCTATATAGACTGATTTCGCCGGGCTACTATTTATGAATTTAGTACTTGAAGTTTTGTTGACATCATTTAGAGTAGCAACGATTTCCTCAATTTTTCTTTCTAATGCCGATGAAATCTTATAACCATTTTTATTGAATATTTTAATACCATTGTCTAAATATGGATTATGTGAGGCAGTTATCTCAATCCCGATAGCATCTTCTTTATTATTTTTAGAGAGAATTAAAGGCAGAGAGGGTGTTGGGAATAACTCTAGGTTGATTATATCGTAATTATTACTGAAGTTTATTCCATCAGTTAGATTATCTAAAATTGCCCCACATGACTCTCTTCCATCATGTCCAATAATAACTTTCTTAACAGTGTTGCCGAATGATTTTGCAATTGAGCATCCGATTTTTTTAATAGTTGAATCATCAAGCGGGAAATCGCCATATCTGCCTCTAATGCCATCAGTGCCAAATAAGATCATATTTTTTCTATCATCAAATCTTTAAAATTCAGTAAAACTCTGGTTTGTCTGACATCATGAACACGTAAAATATTGGCTTTGTTTCTTATAGCTAGCACTGTTGCAGCCAAGGAGCCATACAATCTATCTGATGGAGGCTTGTTTATAACACTGCCTATCATACTTTTTCTAGAAATTCCCGATAAAATACGGCATCCTAATTTAGTATATTTTTTCAGACTATTTAATAATAAGTAATTATGATCGAGAGTTTTACCAAAGCCGAACCCAGGGTCAATAATTATATCGCTTTTATTGATGCCAGAATTTACGCACAATTGTACTTTCTTTTCTAGATAATCATATACATCAGTGACGACATCATCATAAGCAGGATTATCTTGCATGTTTTTAGGAACACCTTGCATATGCATCAATGAAACCATTAAATTATTTTCTTTTATAACATTAATTAGCTCCATATCTTGTAAAGCGGAAATATCATTAACAATATTTATCCTATATTTAGTTAATTTTTTAATTACATCAGAACTCCGAGTATCAATTGAGATTGGTATATCGGAAATTTCTCTAATGGCCTCTACTACAGGCTGGATTTTATTTATTTGAACTTTACTTGATACTGGTTCAGACCCTGGTTTAGACGACTCTGCTCCAATATCTATGATATCAGCACCCTCATGAATCATCTCTTTTGCATGTTGGAAAGACTCTTTAAAAGAGTTGTATTTACCGCCATCATGAAATGAATTATCTGTAATATTTAGGACACCCATGATTTCAATATTATTCATCTTCTAAGCTCACTAAATCTTGATACTTTCTGACTCTATCTTCAAACTTTTTTTGGTACCACAAAAACTCGTTATCCTTAATTATAAACTCTTGGAATTCAAATTTTGATGTACAAATCAAAATAACTCCTTGTCTAATATTAGTTTTATGCTGGAGGTTATGTGCCAGTGCATAAGCACATGTTTGTAAAAAATAGTCTGTTATCCATTCTCTTTTTTTTACTCTATTCGATGATTTAAAATCTATTATAGATTCATTATTGTCATAAACTCCACACAGATCGCTAGTGCCGGCATGAGAATATGGATAGTACAAAGGACTTTCACAGCCCCATATTTCATTAAGTTTTTTTTCAAGTGCCTGATTAATAATCACCTCTGACATTTTCTTTTCAGTATCACTTATTTCAGCAAAATCAAGGTGCTGCTTTCCATGAAGGGCATCTTCAAGATGCTTGTGCATCTTATCTCCTCTACTTGTTGACTCTCTAGATATTCTGCTAGCCTCGGTATATCCAACTCTTGCTTTCCAAGCATTTAATGAATCTTTTTCTTTTTGAGATTTTGTTTTTTCAAGAATTGTTGTAACGGATGGGACTCTATGGCCATCAAGGCTATAATATCTTGCGCCTGATTTATCAGTAACTCTTTTCAGATTGTTATAATGAAATCTTTTTTTCCAAAGGTGTAACAAGAATATAGTCCATGTTAGTAGTCTTCTAACATACTAACATGAACTAGATTTTATGTCTTATGATGCTGGTGATGCTGAAGGGCTATCTTTAGATGCAACATCAGCGTTTTTGCCTGATGAGCTACTATCATCATCTGACCAGCTGTCAGGTGCATCAGGGACTTTACCTTCCATTATTTGATCTATTTGATCTGAATCAATAGTTTCATACTTCATCAAAGCATCTGCCATTAAATGCATTTTATCAAGATTGTCTTTAATAAGTTTGGTAGCTCTTGAGTATTGAGTATCAATTATTTTTCTTATCTCACCATCAATAGAGCTTGCAGTTTCATTAGAAATATTTTTGTTGTTTTGGGATGCAGATTTACCAAGAAAAACTTCTTGTTGTTCCTCGCCGTAAGCAAGTGGACCCATTTTGTCTGACAGTCCCCACTTTGTAACCATATTTCTTGCTAGATCAGTTGCTCGCTCAATATCGTTGGATGCACCAGTAGTAACTGCATCATCTCCGAAGATTAATTCCTCTGCAACTCTTCCGCCGAAAAGTGCAGCAATCATGCTATTAATACGTTGTCTACTGTTGCTGTACCTATCTTCTTCAGGCAAGAACATTGTCACGCCAAGCGCTCTTCCTCTTGGAATGATACTAACTTTATATACAGGATCATGATCCGGTACAAGTCTTCCAACTACAGCATGCCCTGCTTCATGATAAGCAGTGAGTTTTTTTTCATCGTCATTCATTACCATAGACTTTCTCTCTCCTCCCATGAGGATTTTGTCTTTGGCTTTTTCAAAATCATCCATATCTACAATTTTCTTATTGGCTCTTGCAGCAAACAACGCTGCTTCGTTTACAAGATTTGCAAGATCAGCTCCAGAGAAACCAGGAGTTCCTCTCGCAAGTATTTTTGGATTTACATCGTTAGCGATAGGAGTTTTCCTCATATGCACCTTTAAAATTTGCTCTCTTCCGCGTATATCAGGAAGGGGAACTGTAACTTGTCTATCGAATCTTCCTGGACGAAGTAGTGCTGGATCGAGTACATCTGGTCTGTTTGTTGCCGCAATCACAATAACTCCCTCATTGCCCTCAAAACCATCCATCTCAACTAGAAGTTGGTTAAGTGTTTGCTCACGCTCATCATGGCCACCGCCTAGACCGGCTCCTCTATGTCGTCCAACAGCATCGATCTCATCAATAAAAATGATGCACGGAGAATGTTTTTTTGCTTGTTCAAACATGTCTCTTACTCTTGATGCTCCAACACCGACAAACATCTCGACAAAATCAGAGCCTGAGATAGTAAAAAATGGTACTTTAGCCTCACCGGCAATTGCTCTAGCTAATAGAGTTTTACCTGTTCCAGGTGATCCAGACATTAAGACTCCACGTGGAATGTTTCCACCTAAATTTTGAAATTTTGCGGGATCTCTAAGAAAATCTACTAATTCTTTGACCTCCTCTTTTGCCTCCTCAACTCCAGCAACATCTTTGAATGTAACTTTGACTTGATCCTCAGTTTGCATTTTTGCTTTACTTTTGCCAAAAGACATTGCACCACGGCCACCACCGCCACCTTGCATTTGTCTCATGAAGAATATCCAAACACCAATAAGTAATAGGAATGGGAACCAGTGTATGAAAATCTGTGCTAAGAAAGACTGTTTCTCTGGTGCTTTACCATTTATGCGGACTTTGCCCTTTATAAGCTCGCCTATGAGCGCAGAGTTGTTCGTCTCAGGACTATAAGTCATAAAAGTCTCACCTGATTTAAAGGTACCGATAATTTCTCTTCCTGATATCGTAACTTCTTCAACTTGTCCAGTCTGGACCTGTTGCATAAAATCAGTGTAATTAAATTCTTGTGATGTGGCATTTCTTCCGCCAACACCTGAAAATAGTGACATAATCACTACGGCAATTATTGTCCATACTACTAAATTTTTAACTAAATCTCCCATTAATACTCCTTTTTTAGAATCATTCTAAGTTTGACATTATTAAACATTAATTTCAATCATATCAGTCTTTATAGCCAATACAAACAAAGAAAACCTCATTACTTCTAGACCTAGATGAATCAGGTTTATAAGTGTTTACTTCATTAAATAGCATTTTCAATCTCATTTTTACTGAATCACACGATAATCCATTAAAAAACTTCATAACTAAAATTCCTTTTTTATTAAGAAAATCTGAGCATATACTTGAAATCGATTCAAATATCTCAAAAAAATGAGCTTGATCAACATCTTCTATACCAGTAATGTTAGGGGCAATATCTGATAAAACAAGGTCAGCATTTGTTATAATTTGCTTAATTTTATCTCTATGCTCAGAGTTATTTATATCACCATGAATAAATTTAACACCTTCAATTGGCTCCATTACTATCTGGTCAACGGCAATAAGTTTTTTTTGCCTATAATTACGTGATATATATTCTGACCAAGATCCAGGTGATGCTCCAAGATCAATAATGCTATTAGCAGACTTAATAACTTTGTACTTTTCGTCAATTTCTTGGAGTTTATGAAATGCCCTTGATCTATAGCGAGATGTCATAGACATCTTAACATATTTATCTTTTGTGTGTTTCCTGAGCCAATTTTTTGTACTTTTCTTTTTAGTCATTACGTTATAATCTATGTCAATGGCTAAAGTAACACTGAAAGGAAATGAAGTTAATACTAATTCAGAAATAGTTAAAGCTGGAGAATCTGCTCCAGATTTTATTTTAGTTGATTCTGATCTTAATGATGTAAGCCTTGCTAGTTATGAGGATCAAAATAAGATTTTAAGTATCGTGCCCAGCTTAGATACGCCAGTGTGTCAAAAATCAACACTAATTTTTAACGAAAAAGTGTCAAAACTTGACAACACTGTAATGTTGATAGTTTCTTGTGATCTTCCTTTTGCCATGAAGCGGTTCTGTACCTCTGAGTCACTGGAAAATGTTATACCAGTTTCCATGATGCGATCGCGTAATTTTGCGAAAGACTATGGGGTACTCCTTATTGATGGTCCTCTATCTGGCATAACCTCGAGAGCTGTTGTTACAATATCACCTGAGAACAAAATACTTCATTCCGAGCTTGTCTCAGAAATTGCTAACGAACCAGACTATCAAGCCGCTTTAAACTCCCTAGATCAATAATGTCATTTACAAAGAAGATCATTGTCTCAATGATTTTGGGTATTTTGATCGGCGTTACTTTTAATCTTACTAGTTTAGTTGAATCTTCCTCGGGCACCTATGTAATTAATTTATTAGATTTAGTCTCTTACCTCTTTTTATCATCACTAAAATTAATTATAGTACCTCTAATATTTTTCTCGATAGTATGCGGCATTGTATCCTTATCAGATGATGTCTCTATATCAAGATTAGGTATAAAAACATTATTGTTATACACCACTACGACTGTAATCGCAATTTCACTTGGTCTATTGTTTTCATCTTTTATGAATTATGAACCGATTGAGATGAAAAACTTAGACAGTGTTATAAACATCGAAAACATTGAAACTGATGGAAACATATTCCCCAATAATATTTTTAAGTCATTATCTGATGGCAATATAATTCATTTACTAATTTTTGCAGTATTGATAGGGATATCCGCAGCAAAAATAAAAAATAGAATTAAAACTTTTATTCAGTACTTCTATGATTTTAACGATGTTATCAATGAACTTGTAAAATTAATAATATCATTCACGCCAATAGCAGTATTCTGTATTCTAGCAAAAACTTTTTCAACACAAGGTATAGAAACTATAATGTCATTAGCAGGATACTTTTTTACTGTTGTTTTTGTACTCTTATTTCATTTCTTATTCACTTTTTCAATCTTAATCAAATTTTTTACCGCCTTAAACCCAGTTAAGTTCTTTCAAAACTTAAAGGATGTAGTTATTTTTACTTTTAGTACGTCAAGTAGTAGTGCATCAATACCATTTACATTGAAGGCTGCTGAGGAAAAGTATGGGATAGATAAGTCGATAGGTACTTTCACGGTTCCTCTGGGAGCAACAATTAATATGGATGGTACTGCCATCATGCAAGGATGCGCTACTTTCTTCTTGGCTAGCCTTTATGGAATTGATCTTGGAATAAATGAAATAGTTACGATTGTTATTACAGCAACGATTGCCTCAATAGGTACAGCAGGGATTCCAAGTGCAGGTATCATTATGCTTACTGTTATTTTCACTCAGATAGGTATACCGCTAGAGGGAATTACGCTTTTACTAGGTGTAGACAGGCTTCTAGACATGATGAGAACATCTGTCAATGTAAGCGGTGATATTTGCATTAGTTGCGTCATTGCATCGAGTGAGAATAAAATAAATGAAAGTGTTTTTAATTCTTAAATTTTATAAGATTGACTCATGCCTTTGTTTTAAATCTTGTGCTCCAAAGTCATCGATAAATTTTATAGCTTTACAAAAAGCTTTCGCTCCAGAAACTGTAGTTGTAAGTGATATTTTATGATTTTGAGCCTCTTTCCGAATTGAAAAAGAGTCTTTAATAGATCTCGCTCCCTCAGTGGTGTTTATAATTAAGTGAACCTCATTATTTTTTATCATATCAACAATGTGTGGATGGCCGTCTTTTACTTTATTTATTTTGGAGCAAGCGATTCCTGAATCTATCAGAAAATTGAATGTACCTGATGTTGCATAAATTTTAAATCCCATATCTATTAATTCTGATGCAACTTCACAAATTGGTTCTTTATCATGGTCTCTCACACTTATGAACACATTGCCTTCTTTTGGCAAAATCACTCCAGCTGCTCTTTGAGCCTTGAAGTATGCCTCTCCAAAAGTTTTTCCAAACCCCATTACCTCACCAGTTGATTTCATTTCAGGTCCAAGCAGAACATCTACTTCAGGGAATTTAGAAAATGGGAAGACTGCTTCTTTTACAGAAAAGTATGCTCTGTTGTCCGGTCTATTTGGTAAATCTAAATCTTTAATTTTCTTACCAGACATAACTAACGCTCCAAGTTTCGCTAATTGTATACCTACAGCTTTCGAGACAAATGGAGCTGTTCTTGATGCCCTTGGATTTGCCTCCAGGAGAAATATTTCATTGTCTTTTATTGCAAACTGTGCATTCATCAATCCGATCACTTTCAAAGCGATAGCAAGTTTAGAGGCTTGTTCTTTAAGTTCAGCAACTATGTCATTACTTAGCGTGTATGGTGGGAGTGAACATCCTGAATCACCCGAATGTATTCCAGCTTCTTCTATATGCTCCATTATTCCAGCAACATAAACCTCTTCTCCATCACAGAGTAAGTCAATATCCACTTCAATTGCATCATTAAGAAACTTATCTAGGAGGATTGGTGAATCATCAGACACATCTACGGCCTCCTTCATGTATTTCTCAAGATCAGATGTGTTAGTGACAATTTCCATTGCTCTTCCGCCCAGTACATATGAAGGTCTTACAACAATGGGATAACCAATGCCTTCAGCAGATTCTTTTGCCTCTTGGACTGTAGTGACAGTTTTATTTGAAGGTTGTCTCAGAGAGAGAGACTCTATTAAAACTTTAAATCTCTCTCTGTCCTCTGCTAGATCAATAGAATCAGGGGATGTACCAATTATATTAACTCCACATTCTTCAAGCTCGCTGGCAAGCTTGAGAGGTGTTTGTCCTCCATATTGAACTATTACTCCCCATGGTTTTTCTATATCGATAACAGACAATACGTCTTCAACTGTAAGTGGCTCGAAATACAAGCGATCTGAGGTATCGTAGTCAGTTGAGACAGTCTCTGGATTACAGTTAATCATTATCGTCTCATAGCCAGCATCTCTCAGTGCCATTGATGCATGGACACAACAGTAATCAAATTCAATGCCTTGGCCAATTCTATTAGGACCACCGCCAAGAATAACAATCTTTTTATTTTTTGTAGGATGGGATTCACAAAAATCTGAATATGTAGAGTACATATATGCTGTGGAAGATTCAAATTCAGCGGCACACGTATCTATTCTCTTGAAGACAGGTTTTATAGACTTACTGCGTCTAAAGTCTCTGACTTCACTCTCTGTTGTAGCTAGAATATTTGCTAACCTTTTATCTGAAAAGCCATCGAACTTAAGATCCTGAAGACTATCTGATATTGATTCTAGTGATTTATTTTTAAGACTCATTTCTGAATCAACAATTTCTTTAATCTGAGCTAAAAACCATCTATCTATAAAACATAAATTAAAAACGTCATCTACAGACATACCAACTCTGAATGCCTGAGCAATATAAAGAATTCTGTTGGAGGATGGAGTTGATATCTCTTTAAAAATCAAATCACGTATCTCCTTGGATGAAAGCGAATCCTCAAATTGAATTTCTGATAGTCCATCAATTCCTATCTCAAGACCTCTTAAAGCCTTTTGAATAGATTCTTTAAAGCTGCCTCCGATTGCCATTACTTCTCCGACAGATTTCATTTGGGTTGTTAAATGTGGATCAGCTTCTTTGAATTTTTCGAATGCGAATCTGGGTATTTTTGTTACGACATAGTCGATACTTGGTTCAAATGAAGAGGGAATAATTCCTCCTGTAATGTCATTTTTTAATTCATCAAGTGTATATCCAATTGCTAGTTTGGCTGCAACTTTGGCAATTGGAAATCCAGTTGCTTTTGATGCTAGTGCGGATGACCTAGATACTCTTGGGTTCATCTCAATTACATAAATTTTTCCATCTTGAGGATTTACAGCAAACTGAACATTCGAACCTCCAGTATCTACACCTATTTTTCTGAGCACTTGAATTGATTGATTTCTCAGATTTTGATACTCCTTATCAGTTAGAGTTTGAGCAGGGGCAACAGTAATAGAATCTCCTGTGTGTACACCCATTGCATCGAAGTTTTCGATCGAACAAACAATTATACAATTATCGTTTTTATCCCTAACTACTTCCATTTCAAATTCTTTCCAACCAATTACTGACTCCTCTAACAACACTTCATTTGTGGGTGATAGATCTAATCCTCTCTTGACTATTTTTTCAAAATCTTGTTTGTTGTAAGCTATTCCACCACCAGACCCGCCCAGTGTAAACGAAGGTCTAATAATTATGGGATAGCCAATATCTTTCTGGATAACCAATGCTTTATCGAAATCTTTTGCGACCTGGGCTCTTGGTGTTAAGAGCCCTATGTCCTCCATCGCTTTTTTAAACAGTTCTCTGTCCTCAGCCATATCTATTGAGTTGACACTGGCTCCAATTATTTTTACACCATATTTCTGAAGAATCTTGTGTCTATTTAGATCGAGGGTTGTATTCAATGCAGTTTGACCTCCCATCGTTGGGAGAATTGCATCAGGTCTTTCTATGGCTATGATCTTCTCTATATTTCTCCAATGTATTGGTTCTATGTAAATTTTGTCAGCCATTTCAGGATCAGTCATGATTGTTGCTGGATTAGAATTTACTAGGATTGTTTTAATACCCTCTTCCTTGAGTGCCTTACATGCTTGAACACCAGAGTAATCAAATTCACATGCTTGACCAATTATAATTGGACCAGCCCCTATCACAAGAATACTACTTATATCATTATTCTTAGGCATTATTATCAGCCATAGAGTTAATAAATTTTTCAAAAAGATAATATATATCTTGCGGTCCAGGGCTTGCCTCTGGGTGGCCTTGAAAACCGTAAGCTGGCGAATCAATAAGTTCAATACCTTGTAAGGAGTCATCGAATAATGATTTATGTGTTGTTTTATGATTTTTATTAAGTGATGCTGAGTCAACAGCAAAACCATGATTCTGACTAGTTATTGACACCTTCTGTGTGTCAACATCAATCACTGGATGATTAGCCCCATGGTGACCAAATTTCATCTTATAAGTTCTGGCCTCACTTGCTAAACACATTAGTTGAAATCCTAGGCAAATCCCAAATATCGGTATTCGGTGTGAGATTAGTTCTCTAATATTATCTATTGCATAGTTGCATGCTGATGGATCTCCAGGTCCATTAGACAAAAATACACCATCCGGTTTTTTTGCCTGAAGTTCAGAAAAAGGATAGTCTGCAGGAATAACAGTTATGTCACATCCAAGATCATATAAGATTCTTAGAATGTTTTTTTTGATTCCAAAATCATAAGCATAGACGTTATATCTTTTAGTACTCTCTTTTGATGAACCATTTATTAATGCATGAGTCCCTTCGTTCCAAGTATAAATTTTTTTTGTCGAAACTTTTTTTGCTAAATCTAACCCACTGAGTCCAGAAAATTTTGATAATTCTAATTTGGCATCATCTAATTTTTTAATGTCTGGGACAAGGCATCCATTAAGAGAGCCTTTTTTTCTTAGAAGTGATGTTAAATATCGAGTGTCAACTGAGCACAAAGCTGTTAAAGATTTATCTAGCAGAAAGTCTAATAGACTATGCTGTTTTCTCCAACTGCTGTCGTGTGTAGGATGATTTCTCATAATAATGCCGGAACATCCATTCTCATTAGACTCATAATCATCAAAATTTATTCCAGTATTGCCGATATGAGGATTTGTAAAGGTAATGATCTGTCTATCATATGATGGGTCAGTTATGATTTCCTGGTAGCCTGTCATTGACGTATTAAAGACTATTTCTCCGACGCTTATTTGATCACTTCCGATCGATTTAGCTGGTATAATTGTCCCGTCATCGATTAGTATTGCTGCCGATTTCAATTAAGATTCCTTGTATCTAAGTAAAAAAAAAGATGTCTCGAAATGAGTCATCTTTTTATATTTTTAGTAAGTTTCACTAAAATTAAATGATACGACAAAACTACTAGCCTTGTCTAATAGATAATACAATTTTATATATTTCTTTTTTTGAATCAGATGAAACAGGCTTAATAAGATCGACTATATCTTTATTGGAAAAGTTTTTTAGGATCAATCTCTTTATGATTGATATATATGGTTTTTCTATTTCTACATGTTGATTAGGTGCGACAATCACAACAAACTCGCCTTTTGGTGTATTTTTTTTAAAATCAAATATGTGCTCAGTAACGGTTTTATGAGTTATAGTCTCAAAAATTTTTGTCATCTCACGGAACAAACCAACCATTGTATCCTCTCCAAAGATCAAACTAATATCCTTGAGCAAATCCAATAGCCGATGTTTGCTCTCAAATAAACATAGAGGTAATTCTGATGAAGATACTTGCATTAACTTATTTTTTCGATCGTTTTCTTTTTTAGGGAGAAATCCAAGAAAAGTAAAGTTATTCATCGGAATTTTAGATACAGATAGTGCACAAGTTATCGAGGATACACCAGGGATTGGGATTATCTTAATCTTCTCATCAAGTTTAGATAATAAATAAAATCCGGGATCAGATATAGATGGTGTTCCTGCATCACTTACAAGGGCTAGATTTTTTGACTCTTCAAGATAAGCAATAGCATTCTTGGTTTTTCTTTTTTCATTATCTTTGTTAAATGAGATAACTTTTGCATTAATATCGTAATGTGATAGTAACTTTTTTGTTCTCTCAACACTCTCAGCCAGAATTATATCAACACTGCCTAGAATTTTAAGTGCCCTAAAAGTCAAGTCCTCCAAATTTCCGATAGGTGTTGATACTAAGTATAAGTTGCCATACATATCATTTACTCTAGCATATCTCGCCATACTTAAGAGAAACAAGGATTAAGTTAATTAAGTAGAATTAAAAGAGTTCTTTCTCTGTCTCAGTTAAACTATCCTGAAAGGCTTCTCTATCAAATATCCTCTCTGAATAATCGGCTATAACTTTATTGTTTTCAGCTAAGTCAAAATCTAGTGATTTTAGTCTCCAAAGTAAGGGTGCAATACTACAATCGACTAATCCGAAATCATCGCTCATAAAGAATTTCTTTTTGATTAATGGCGCGATCTCAAGAAAATAACTTTTGATTTCTGCTACAAAGTTATCGTCAAGAACATCATCATGATATGCCTCTGTGTATTTTGAGTACCAATTGTGCTCTATTTCATTTAATGCGAGTCTAAACTTAGCTCTTGAAATCGGATCTACAGGGAGCAAGGGTGGATGGGGAAAACGTTCATCTAAATACTCAATAATCACTCTTGAGTTTTGTAATACTAATTCTCTATCAACTAATGAAGGATATTCATCATATGGGCTCAAAATTTTTATTTCCTCAGGTATAGTATTTAGGTCAACCTCATGAATTTCTGCTGATATCTCCTTTTCTTTTATGACTATACGAGTGCGATGACTTTCTAAGCAATTTGGAAGAGAAAAAAGAAGTATTGCGGATCTACGATTAGCCAGTAATGTCATTATTTAATATCTCGCCAATATTCAATCTTAAGAAGATAAGTAATAAAAGCAAAAAATACAAGGAATATCATCACCCAAAAACCAATTGTATATCTCTCGAGTTGCGCGGGCTCTGAAACATATGTTAAAAAGTTGACCAAGTCTGTAATTTCTTGTTCATATTCTTTTTGAGACAACTGACCATCGACTTTCAAAATAAGTTGATTATTTTCATCATATGTCTTTAGACCCTCTTTGTACCATAATACATGAGGCATGTTTACGTTCGGATATAAAATATTATTAACGCCCATGGGTCTAGAATTATCCTCATAAAATGAGGTAAGAAAAGTATATATCCATTCAGGACCTCTAGATCTAGCTGTCAGTGTTAGATCGGGTGGGACTACACCAAATGCCTCTTTGATAGAGTCGTGATTTATTGAGTTTGTGATTGTCGATCCTAATTTTGTTGGTTCGCCACTCTTTTGTGTAGTAAGAATTAGATTCGATCTCACCATTGTCTCTGTTATACTCAAATCGTTCACAAGTTTACTGTATCGGTGATATTGAAGAGTATGACAGCCTGAGCAGTTATTGAAGAAAATTTGTGCACCTCTTTGCAAGGATGCCTTATTGCCTAAATCTATTAAAACGGGTTTGAGTTGGACTGAATTCGATGCACCGAACGCTTGAGGTGACAAAATAAAGCATAATAAAAAAAATATATAAGCTTTATTCATGCATTGTTACTCGCTCTGGCACTGGCTTTGTTTTTTCATTTTTGCTGGTGAAGTACAGGACAACAAAAAATGCGAAGTAAATTAAAGTAAAAGTTCGGCCTAAAGCAGTCAAAATCGGTGTAGGCGCTTGCATACCAATGTATCCAAGTCCAACAAAACTTATGACAAATGATGCAAGGAGTATTTTATAGGTGGAAGACCTATATCTGATAGACTTTACTTTGCATCTGTCAATCCATGGCATTAAAAATAGAACGAAAATAGCTAGACCCATTGCTATGACTCCCCCCAGCTTATCAGGTACCGCACGAAGTATTGCGTAAAAAGGTGTAAAATACCAAACAGGGACAATATGCTCTGGTGTTTTAAGCGGATCAGCAGGAACGAAATTGTCCTTTTCTAGGAAAAAGCCTCCGAATTCGGGCATGAAGAACACCACAAACATAAAAATCGTAAGGAAAACAGCGAGGCCAAATATGTCTTTGACAGTGTAATAAGGATGGAATGGTATTCCATCAACAGGCGTACCATCAGAATTTTTATTCGCTTTTATTTCAACACCGTCTGGGTTGTTAGATCCTACTGTGTGCAACGCAGCTATGTGTAAGTAGATGACAGCAAATAGTAATAATGGCAATGCTATTACATGGAAAGCAAAAAACCTGTTCAAGGTAGCATCTGATATTACATAGTCTCCTCTTATCCATAAGGCTAAAGACTCCCCTATGAGAGGAATTGCGCCGAATAGTGAGATGATAACTTGTGCTCCCCAGTAGGACATCTGACCCCATGGTAATAAATAACCCATGAATGCCTCTGCCATTAATAATACAAATATGAACATTCCAAATAGCCATAAAAGCTCTCTTGGTTTTTTGTATGAACCGTACATCAATGCTCTAAGCATATGTAAATAGATTATTATGAAAAAGAATGATGCTCCGGTAGAATGCATGTATCTTATTAGCCAGCCCCACTCTACATCCCGCATAATATATTCCACTGAAGCGAAAGCAGACGCAGCATCAGGTTTATAGTTTATAGTAAGGAATATTCCCGTAATTATTTGCAAGATAAATACAAACAAGGCCAGACTTCCAAAGAAATAGAAGAAGTTAAAGTTTTTAGGCGCATAATATTCTGATAGATGATTCTTGACAAATTTACTGACTGGCAGTCTCTGATCAATCCATGCTACAAATTTGCTCATGATGCTCTATCCTCCCCTACGATAAGTTTAGTATCACTAGCAAAGTAATAAGGAGGTACCTCTAGATTAGTACCTGCTGGCATACCTTTAAACACTCTTCCTGATAAATCGAATTTCGAGCCATGGCATGGACAAAAAAATCCTCCTTTCCACTCTAATCCTAGGTCCTTATTCTTGCCTGGTTTGTATAGTGGTGAACATCCAAGGTGAGTGCATACACCAAGTAATACTAAAAATTCTGGTTTCACAGACCTGTACTTGTTTTGGGCATACACAGGCTGCATTTCACTACTAGATTCTGGATCAGCTAAATAATCAACTTTGCTATCAATAATGTTCAGCATCTCAGGAGTCCTGTGAACTACCCAAACAGGCTTTCCTCTCCATTCGACTATCTTAAATGTTCCCGGTGTGATAGCGGATATGTCAATTTCTATAGGTGCGCCAGCCATTTTAGTTTTCTCGCTGGGTGACATGGTGGAGAGAAAAGGTATTAGTGCAAAAACAGCTCCGATACCGCCAACTACCTTAGTTAGATTTGTAAGAAAATTTCTTCTTTTTAGTGAATTGTTATCGTTTTTCATCCCTGCTAACCATATTTTAATTCTGTGCGTAATATATCATATAATCATTCTCTAATATATACTTTTAGACATACTTATTAAAAATATGCTGAAAGAACTCTCAAAATATGTGGTAATTGGAATCGCTGCTGGAATAATTGCATACCTTTTCACATCCAAAGAATCCGTATCAATAAATTTAAGTAATGATAATCAAAGAGAAGTCATAACGGTTAATAATTCATACAACGAGATTTATAGATCTGTTAAAGATTCTGTTGTGACCATAAACACAAACAGGGGAAGAGGCTCTGGTGTGATTATTACAGATCAAGGTCACATTGTCACAAACGAACATGTAATAGATGGTGCTAAAAAAATTAAAATTATCACATCGGATAATACATCTTATCCTGCGAGTATAGTTGGAGTTGACACAATAACTGATATAGCACTGCTGAAAAGTAGTTATATTGGTAGACCACTTACGTTTTCAGATTCATCGAAAGTTAAGATAGGAGATATAGTTCTAGCAATAGGAAATCCTTTTGGTGTGGGTCAAACGTTAACACAGGGCATCATATCAAGAACAAATAGTGGACACATTACCGCAAATCCTTTAGATGAGTTTCTCCAATCAGATGCTGCGATAAATCCGGGTAACTCTGGTGGTGCTATGGTAAATTTGTCAGGGAATTTAATCGGTATAAATACAATGAATCTATCCATTGGTGGTGGAAGTGATGGTATAGGTCTAGCAGTGCCATCAAATCTAGTTAGAAAGATCACAGAACAAATAATAAAATACGGAAGAGCAGTAAGGGGTTATGTTGGTTTATCAGCATTTGATGCTTCTGATGGGGTGCTCATTACAAATGTTGTCAAAGGCGGTCCAGCATATTTATCTGGTTTGAAAAATAATGACATAATAATAAGCATAAATAACAGAGAGATTAATAACATTAAACAAGTTGTTAAAATTGTCGCTTCTTTGGAAGTTGGAGAAGAGATAAGTGTAACTTTTAGAAGAGATGGAGAGCTTATAAAATCTACGATTAAGGTTGCAGCCATGCCAGAAACACACAAAACAATTAAGAGGTAACTATTCCCTGAGCTTAGCTGACTGAGAATGAGCAGTTAGTCCCTCACAGTCTGCAAGTAATGAGGCTGTGCTTGATAATTCTTTAGAGTGTGATGGGGATATCTTCATTAAACTGGTTCTTTTTAAAAAATCATAAACGCCAAGGGGTGAAGCATACTTAGCTGACCCGCCAGTAGGTAAAACATGATTAGGGCCGGCACAATAGTCACCAAAAACTTCCGGGCTATTTTTACCTATGAATATAGCACCAGCATTATCAATTTTTGTTTCTAGTTTTGCACCTTCATAACCAAATATCTCTAGATGCTCAGGGGCAATTTCATTTGCAATTCCTATTATTTCCTCTGGGTTACGGACTTTTATAAATAAACCTCTCGTACTAAGAGATTTTTCAATGATCCCTTTTCTGGACTGATTTCTTATTAAACTATTAATTTTAAGGCGGACAGCATTTATGAGTTTCTTACTTGACGTCATAAGAATTGCTTGTGCTAACTCGTCATGTTCGGCTTGCGCAAACATATCAATTGCGACTAGTTCAGGGTTTGCATTCTGATCCGCAATAATCAAAACCTCTGATGGCCCTGCAAAACTATCTATACCAACATTCCCGTAAACCTTCTTTTTTGCGGTCGCAACATAAATGTTTCCTGGACCAACAATTTTATCAACCGATTTGATAGTTTCAGTACCAAGTGCAAGAGCACCAATCGCATGTGCACCCCCGAACTTATAAATTTTATTTACACCACATAAATCGGCAGCTATTAATACAAGTGGATTTAGTTTTCCTAACATGGGAGGGCAAACCATTGTAATATTCCTTACTCCCGCAACTTTTGCAGGTATAGCATTCATTAAAACGGTCGACGGATAGCTTGCCTTGCCTCCAGGAACATAAATCCCCACACTATTGATCGGTGTAACTTTTTCTCCCAACTTTGATCCTTTAACATTAATAGACCAACTTTCAAGTTTTTGATGCCTTGAAAAAGTTTTTATATTTCGCATAGCTTTTCTTAGATTTGATACGATCTTTTTTGATGTTTCTAAGTATGCTTCACTGATTTCTTTTTGAGTTACCACTGAATCAGAAATTTTTTTGTATGATGTTTTATCATATCTCTTTATAAGTTGTCTCAAGCCGCTGTCTCCATTTTCTGCGATTTTTTTTAGGATCTTATCTACTGTTTTCTCTACAGACTCGTAACTTCTCTGCTTAAAAGATATATGATCACTTAGCCTCTTGTTGAAGTTAGCTTGAGATGTATTTAATAATTTAATTTTCATAAGCTTTTTTCAGTGTGTCATCCAAATCCAAAATAATGTTCTCTGTTTCTTCCCATCCAATGCATGAATCAGTTATGCTCTGACCATATTTAAGCTTATCTCTGCTATTAATTTTTTGATTCCCCTCTACTAGATTACTCTCAAGCATAATGCCGATTATATTTTTTTCTCCTGCGAGTAGTTGATTTTTAACATTATCAACAACTTTAGATTGCATTTTGAAATCTTTATTACTGTTGGCATGGCTTGCATCAATCATTATGTTTGGTCTCATACCATTTTGCTCTAATATGCTAGTAGAACTTCTTACATCTTCTGCTCCAAAATTAGATTTATTGTTGCCCCCTCTGTGTATTATGTGGCAATCATCATTTCCTGCAGTATTAAATATTGCTGATTTTCCTTCCTTTGTGACTGATAAAAAACTATGTGAGTGTCTAGCAGCATTCATTGCATCTATTGCTATTTGCAAGCTTCCATCTGTACCATTTTTAAAACCTACTGGGCATGATAAGCCTGAGGCTAACTCTCTGTGGCTCTGACTTTCTGTTGTTCTAGCTCCTATTGCGCCCCAACTAATTAGATCAGATACATACTGTGGGCTCACTAAGTCTAAAAATTCATGTCCACATGGTATTTCCATTTCCGCTAAATCTATCAACAGCTTCCTTGCTATTCTTATTCCCTTATTAATTTGAAAAGATCCATCTAGATCAGGATCGTTTATTAGACCCTTCCAACCTATCACTGTTCTTGGTTTTTCAAAATAAACCCTCATAACGACTAGACAATTGTTCGAGAGTGAAGATGTGAGTTTTTTTAATTTAGTTGCATACTCTTTGGCAGCCTCCACATCATGGATTGAACACGGACCAACAACGATCATAAACTTGTTATTTGATTTATTGAGAATATTTTTAATCTGATTACGGGCATTGATGATAGTTGAAAAGCCTCTTTCCGATGGTGAAATAGAGTCTATTATTTCTTGAGGGCTCACGAGCTCTTGGGTGTTAATTATGCGAAGATCATCAGTTTTACTTTTCATAATTTTATTTTGCCTATGATTGAGTCAATTTCTTTTCTTTTAAGCTTATAGGAAACCTTATTTGCTATTAATAAAGATGAAACATTAGCTATTATATCATGCTCTCTCAGTCCATTTTCTTCTAACGTTTTACCAGTCTCTACTATATCAACGATAAAATCAGATAAACCCAAAACAGGAGCTAATTCAATTGAGCCGTATAGTTCTAAAATTGAACATTGAAAACCAATATTCTCGAAATATTTTTTTGCAACTTTTGGGTATTTCGTAGCAACTTTCATATTATTGAAATATTTTGTTTTAGCCTTGCCTGCTACAACTAGTTTACATTTCGAGATTGTCATATCACGCAAGCGGAAATGATTGTTCTTATCATCTTCCATTAGGGTATCTACACCAACAATCCCGAGATCTATTTTCCCAGAATCAATATATAGTGGTACGTCAGAAGCCTTGATAATAATTATCTCTAAATTTTGTAAATTCGTTGGAATGATTAACTTACGAGAATTCAAGGGATCAACTTGGCATGATATATTCACTTTTTTGAGTGTCTTTAATGCCTGCTCTAAAATTCTTCCTTTGGATATAGCTAATCTAATCATGGATATGCATTTTACATAGGTTTTCTTGAAATCCTAGCACCAATTAACTGAAGTTTTTCTTCAATACAGTCATATCCTCTATCGATATGATAAACCCGACCAATCTCGGTAGTTCCTTTTGCAGCAAGACCAGCTAAAATTAAACTCGCAGAAGCCCTCAGATCGGTAGCCATTACAGGAGCACCGAGCAACTCTTCTCTACCAGATATTTCTGCAATGTTGTCATGAACTCTTATCTTTGCTCCCATTCTTATCAGTTCTTGTGCGTGCATGAATCTATTTTCAAAAATATTTTCTTTCACAGAGCTATCACCATCTGCAATACAATTTAATGCAGTCATTTGAGCTTGCATATCTGTGGGAAAAAAAGGATATGCGTTGGTCTCAATATTTATTGCCCTTGGTCGCTTTTTCATTTTTACCCTAACAGAATCTTTGAGGATTTTTATGTCAGCTCCTGATTGGATTAGTTTATCTATTACAGCACGGCAGTGCTCTGGGACAATATTGTTTATTTCGATGTCGCCTTGTGTTATAGCTGCCGCTACCATAAATGTTCCTGCTTCAATCCTGTCAGGTAGTGGTTTATGCTTGGTCCCCTTAAGAGAATTCACCCCATTAATTGTGACTCTATCAGTACCAAAGCCACTGACTTTAGCGCCCATTTTATTAAGGAAGAGACATAAATCTGAGATCTCAGGTTCACTTGCAGCATTTTTAATTGTGGTTGTACCTTTTGCCAGAGTTGCAGCCATAATAATGTTTTCAGTGCCGGTTACAGACTTACGTGGAAAAATAATCTCAGCACCTTTTAATTTTTTCACCTTGGCTGATATGTAACCATTTTCAACAGAGATACTTGCTCCCATTTTTTTGAGGGCATCTAAGTGCATGTCGACTGGTCTCATTCCAATCGCACATCCACCAGGTAGAGAAACTTTTGCCTCGCCATACTTAGCCAACAATGGGCCCAGGACGAGAATTGAGGATCGCATTGTTTTAACAAGATCATAAGGCGCATATAGATTATGAATAGTTGATGGATCCAAACTAATATCCATAAATTCATCCATAGTGACGCTGATGCCCATTTGAGTTAGTAGTCTAGTTGTAGTAGTTACATCTTGAAGATGAGGAACGTTTTCAAGCTCTACTTGACCATCAGATACCATTACTGAGGCACATAACATAGGCAAAACAGAATTTTTTGCCCCGGAGATCCTGACTGAACCTGACAATGATTGTTGCCCATCTATTAATAATTTATCCATAGATATTTTTTAAGTTTGTTTCGGTATTCTAAAAGTTTATACTCAAGAAAGCTATGATTAAAAAAATATCATTTATTTATAAGCAATTCTTACTTAGTCATCCAGTTTTAGTGCTATTTTTTTTAGCCATTATTCTCACAATATCCGCAACTCATATTAAGAATTTTACATTGGATGCATCCGCAGACACACTTATTCTTGAAGATGATAAAGATTTGAAAATTTTTCGTAATGTTAGTGAAAGATATCAGTCGTCAGATTTTATGATCTTGACTGTTACGGATAAAAAAGAAAGTATTTTTTCTTCTGACACCCTTCGATTGATAGATACTCTATCGCAAGAAATAAAAACGTTTGAGAATATAGATTCAGTTACATCAATAACAAATATACCTTTAGTTACAAGTTCGAAAAAGCCGCTTACTGAATTAATAAATGATATCCCAAATATTCTAAGTGATGACATAGATAGAAATCTTGCTAAAGAGGAAATACTTACGAGTCCCATCTATAAAGATCTGGTCATCAGTTCTGATGCTAAAACTACTGCTATGCAGCTCGTAATCAAAAAAAATGAAAACTTATTAAGTGCTCTAAAGCAAAGGAATTTACTTTTTGAAAAATATAAAGAAAATGAAAGTGTTGAAAATCAATATTTACTGGCAAAAACCAAATACCAAAATTTAGCAGAGAAAGAAAAACAAAGAATAAAGCTTCTAATTGAAGAAATAAGAAAAGTTCAAAGCTCTTATTCTAATGATAGATATGAAATAAGATTAGGCGGAATACCTATGATCACTGACGATATGATAACTTTCATAAAAAATGATCTTATTAACTTTGGATTTGGGGTTCTACTATTCATTCTTGTTACTTTAATTATAATCTTTAGAAAATTCATATGGGTTGCAGCACCGATAGTTAATTGCCTATATGCAGTATTGTTCATGATTGGATTACTTGGGTATCTGGACTGGAAAGTAACAGTTATATCGTCTAATTTTATCTCACTAATGTTAATCCTTACCTTATCCATGAACATTCACATAATTGTTAGGTATAGACAGATTTTCTCTTCGGGAGATGGTAATAAGTTTTATTCGATCCATCAAACAACAAAGAAAATGATATGGCCATGCTTGTATACAGCACTTACAACTATAGTGGCCTTTGCATCACTGGTATTTAGTGACATCAAACCTGTTATAGATTTTGGCTATATGATGGTCATAGGTCTTACATCGTTATTTCTAACATCATTCACGTTGTTGCCCTGTTTTATACTAGTTTTCTCAAATAAAGATAATTCTATTGTTAGCAATGAACAAACAAAAAGTTACATTGTTAACTCATTATCAAATGTAGCACTTAAGTTTGGAAAACATATTTATACTATTGTTGCGGTGATATCGGTCATCACTCTATATGGCTTAACTCAACTTAAAGTTGAGAACAGCTTTATAAATTATTTCAGAGCAGATACTGAAATACACAAAGGCATGAAGCTCATTGATAATCAACTGGGTGGGACTACACCAATGGATATTATTATAAAATTTCCTGACTCCCAAAGTGATGATTATGATGAGGAGTTTGATGAATTATTAGGAGATGCTGAGGAGTCTAATGACTCAAATTGGTTTACAACTGAAAAAATTAATAAGATTAAGTACGTACATGATTATTTAAATAATAATGAGTATATAGGCAAAGTATTATCCCTCGCGTCATCGATACGAGTCGCTGAAATTGTCAATGATGACAAAGAACTTAACAGTCTAGAGATGTCCCTTCTTTACAGACAACTCCCCCCGGAAGTAAAAGATATTGCAGTCAATCCATACCTGTCTATAAAAGATAATGAAGCAAGAATCAACGTTAGAATACTTGATTCAAACCAAAATCTGAGGCGAGCGGATCTTATTGAGAAGATTAAAACTGATCTTAATAATGACGCTTACCTTAAATCAGAAGTTATAACGATCACTGGAATACTTTTACTTTACAACAATATGCTTCAAAGCCTGTTTGATTCTCAAATAAAATCTCTCGGTTTCGTGATGCTAATTATCGCATCAATGTTTTTAATATTATTCAGATCTTTCAAACTAATGATTATTGGTATAATTCCAAATCTTCTATCTGCGCTTCTAGTGCTCGGGATAATGGGCATTATAAATTTACCACTGGATATGATGACAATTACGATCGCTGCAATTACGGTTGGAATTGCGGTAGATAATAGCATTCACTATATATATCGATTTAAGGAGGAATTTCAGAGTGTTGAAACTTATGAAGACACTGTAAAAATCTGTCATTCAAGCATTGGAAGAGCCATATTCTTTACAGGAATTACAGTCATATTTGGGTTCTCTATTCTGATCCTATCAAATTTCATACCAACAATAATATTTGGTACTTTAACAGGGTTCGCGATGCTTGTAGCATTAATACTTGTGCTAACGTTGCTTCCGAGATTACTAATTTCTATGAAACCACTTTAAAGAAACTTGCTATTCCCTTAGCGAGGTTATTAATGAGTCAATACCGCTTTCAGATACATGTTCACGGAAATCTGCTCTGTAATTTTTCATCAGACTTATACCATCAAAAATAATATCATAGACTTTCCATTCATCTGATTTTTTAATCAATCTATAATCAACAGCAATGTCACCTCCAGGAATCAAATATTTTGATTTTACGTATGCGATATTTTCTCTTTTACCTGGCTCATAGGGCAAGAAGACCACCTTTTCTCCATCAAATGCTGTGATAGATTTCATATATGTACTAGTCATCCTGTATTTAAATGCTTCAACGAAGTCATCTTTTTGGGTTGTTGATAAGTTTGTCCATATATTTTTACCCAGAATAATTTTTGACATAAGTTTAATATCAAGTTTTGGCATCACTGTAGAATTCATTTTATCTCTAAGAAATTCCTCATCAGTCTCAAATCTATCTTTATATTTGCTGACTAGAACAGTGATCTCTTCGACAGAGTCTTTCAAAAAACCATCAGGCGTTTCACTTGTAAACGCAATGTTTGTAGTCAATAATAATGCCAGCAAAAGTGATGTTTTTTTAATCATGGACTTCATTTTAGTATATAATCAGAGATTATGTTACAGGGTAAATCAAATTTTTCTATATATTCAATAATCCTGCAAGCTATTTTAGTCACTGTAGTAATATTATTGAGTATGAGCTTTACGAATGCATCAGAAGACGATCCGCTAGAGCCTATGAATAGAGTTATTTTTGGCTTCAATGAGGTGGTAGACGATACCATTTTAGAACCAGTAGCTGAAGGTTATAGGTTTATTACACCTGATCCTGTTGAGAATAGTGTAAGTAATTTTTTTAACAATCTTGGAGAAATTAATACAATTGTAAACAGCGCACTACAAATGAAACTAGATAAAACCATATCATCAACTAGTAGATTTGTTATTAATTCATCTGTTGGGATTTTAGGCTTATTTGATGTGGCAACCTCTCTCGGTATACAAAGACATCGTGAGGATTTCGGTCAAACATTAGGATTTTATGGAATCTCGCCCGGACCATATCTAGTATTACCATTTTTTGGACCAAGCTCTTTTAGAGATGCTCCTAGCTTCTATGTTGATGTCATGATAGAAAAAGATATTTCTCCTATTCATACAGAGTTACATCACGAGGAGAGACAAGCTATTCAAGCTACCAACGTAATCGACACTAGGGCGAATCTTCTTAAAGCCACAAAAATTCTAGATACAGCAGCTAAAGATAAATACATTTTTCTAAGAGAATCATATCTACAGAGAAGAGCAAAACTCGTCACTGATGGTAAAGACGTGCAAGACTTTGAAATTGACGTTCTTGAAATCAATTATTAAATTAAGAGATATTTTATATAATATTCATCTGTCATGATGGAATCTATAACAATTTTAGTCCTTGGATTAGCACTTTTATTGCTAGGATCTAATCTTCTTGTCACATCGACCGAACAATTCTCGTCTTCATACTCAATTTCTGGATTTACTGCTAGTTTTTTTATGATTGGGATCGCAACCTCTGCCCCTGAGATATCGATATCCATTAAGTCTGCACTTCAAAATGACACTATCCTTGCTGTAGGTAATTCGATTGGTTCAAATATATCTAATATTGCCTTGGTTTTCTGTTTGTCTGTTTTTTTTATTAAACAAAAAGATAAAGTAATGACTTTGCCTACAAATATGTATGCTGGTATGGTTGTCTTAACGTTATGTCTGTTTGCACTTATTTTTTCTGATTATTCATTCGATGCTATTGATTCAATAATCTTATTTCTAGTATTTTTAGTTATATTATATTTCTTAAGAAGTGAAGAAAAAAAAGTGGATCCTTATTTTGAGGAGAATTCTGAAAGTTATAGTTCACTAAAAATTAGTCTTCTATTTATAGTTGGGGTTTTGATGTTGATTTATGGATCAGATTATTTTATTGATGGAGCAACTCAAATAGCAATTCTATTTGGGATAAGTAGCTATACAATTGGATTAACGCTCACTGCATTAGGAACTAGTCTGCCTGAGCTTGCTACTAGTATTCAGTCTGCAAGAAAAGACAGAACAGACTTCATTATAGGTAACATAATAGGTTCAAATATTTTCAATATAGCAATTGCAGTAAGTGCGGCTGGGCTTATTAATTCGACTATTGTAAACGAAACAGAATTTATCAGAGACATTTTAGTTTTACTCACTGTATCTACTTTTTTCTATATGATAATTAAATCTGACAAAAGTCTCATAAAAACTTTATACTCAAGCGTATTAGTAATAACATACTTCGTATATATATATTTTATATTTGGATAAATATGAATAAAAAATCGAATAAACAGCTCGCTAGAGAAATCCTAAATAGAGAAATTGCCGCACTTAAGAGAACAACTAAATTATTAGATAATGAGTTTGATAAAGCATGCGAAGCTATAATATCAAATAAGGGTAAAGTAATAACATTGGGTGTCGGAAAATCAAGTTTTATTGCTATGAAAATGGCAGCTACACTAAGTAGTACAGGTACTGCGGCATTATTTCTTCATCCACTAGATGCGCTACATGGAGATGTTGGTGTGATAAAAAAAAATGACGTGGTTATAATCTACTCTAATTCAGGTGAGACTCAGGAGGTTATCAAACTTTTGCCACTGCTGAAATTATTAAAGTGCCGCATAATATCAATAACAGGCAACTTATCCTCGTCTCTTGCTAGGTACTCTGAAATTTCTCTGAATGCATCAGTTACAAGGGAAGCATGTCCGCATAATCTAGCGCCTACATCAAGTATCATTTGTGCCTTGGCTATGTCAGATGCTTTAGCATTAGCAATTTCCTCGCAGAATAACTTTACAGTAAAAGATTTCGCGAAAACTCACCCAGGTGGTGCTATAGGAAGAAGGTTAATGGTGACTGTTTCAAGCATTATGATTAAAAAAAACTTACCACTTATAACTGGAAACTCCAAGTTTTCAAAATTATTAGAAAAAACTACAAAATCTAATCTTGGACTAGCGATAATAACAGATAATCAAAAGGAATTGATCGGTGTTATTTCGGATGGTGATATTAAGAGAATCATGAGAGAAAATAAGGATTTTGAGTCTATCCAGATTAAAACAGTAATGACTAAAACACCTGTTATAGTAAGTCCTACTATGTTAGCTGCTGAGGCTCTCTCAGTACTTGAGGATAATAATATAACTGTTTTACCTGTTATAGATAAAAATAAAGTGATAGGAATACTAACGCTCAAAGATATAATCAAGTCAATCAACTAACATGACCAAAGATCAAAATTTTTTAAAATCATATTATCCTGATTCTGTAATAAAAAAAGCCAGACAAATCGAATTATTAGCTTTTGATGTAGATGGAGTGCTAACAGATGGTGGACTTTACTATGATCACAAAGGAAATGAATTCAAGAAATTCTTTGCTCAAGATGGCCATGGCATAAAGATAGTCCAGTCTATAGGAATAGAGATAATGATCATCTCAGGAAGACGATCAGAGTGCGTGAATCATCGTGCAAAAGAATTAGGTATTAAATACGTCATTCAGGGCAGTAGGAACAAACTCAAGTCATTTAATGATCAGAATATACCTATTCCTCCTGAAAAAGTGTGTTTTGTTGGTGATGATACAGTGGATGTTGAAATTCTTCACAGTGTTGGGATGTCAGTTGTAGTCCCTAATACTAATCCCACAATTGACATTAAACAATTTGATTGGGTAACTAATAGGCGTGGTGGTTATGGTGCAATAAGAGATGTGTGTGATCTCATCTATTTTTCAAGAATACTAAATGAAAAAGTCTAATTTTATTCCTTATTTTTCCCTTTTATTGTTAGTTCTACATTTAAATGTGCTAGCGAGTGAATCAACAGAACAGAGAAAATTGAAAAATAAGATACACAACTTCTCATCAAAAAATATAGATATTGATATGTCAACTAAATGGAGTTTATTGGGATTATATTTAGAGAAGTATGATGATAACTATACCTTTATAAAAAATCCAAAGTTAAAAATGTTTAATTCCAACCTAATAACTAACATAAGCTCTGATACAGCTGTTGATCCTACTGGTGAAATGAGTGAGATTTATCTAAAAAACAATGTACTAGTAAATAGAAATGATTCTTCTAATGCAAATAACATCAAATTGTATACTTCATATGCTATATTCTATTTATCAAAGGACCTTATTGAAACAGATAGAGATGTAACAATAATAACATCTGATTCAACTACGACAGGCAGTGGGTTATCTGCAAATCTTGATACAGGTTTAATTACTATATTGAGTGATGCAGAGCGCACTATCAAAGAGGGTGATCAGTTACAAAAAATAAAGGGAAATCAGATGATTTATAATACTAAAACTGATGAGTGGGTAGTTAAAAAGAAGCCTGCAAGTAATCTAAAAAAAAGTATAAGAGATAAAGTAACAACGACGTTCGATTTAAATTAATATGTCAACTCTTATATCAGCTGGTCTAAAAAAATCTTTTGAAAGTAAAACGGTTATTCATAATATTTCACTTGAAGTTAATTCTGGTGAGATCGTGGGTCTTTTAGGTCCAAATGGTGCTGGCAAAACTACAACTTTCTATATGATAGTTGGCTTAGTAAAAGTAGATGAAGGCAGCATCCTGGTTAATGATCATAATATCACTCATGATCCGATTCATAAAAGATTTGAGCAAGGTATAAGCTATCTACCGCAGGAGCCCTCTGTATTCAGAGATATGACAGCAAAAGATAATATTGAAGCAATTCTTGAGGTTGATAAAAATCTCAGCAAAACTCAAAAATCAGATATTCTTGAACACCTAATTGACAAATTTGATTTAAGTAAATTTATTGATACTAAAGGTATACAATTATCGGGAGGAGAGAGAAGAAGGGTTGAAATCGCACGAGCATTGGCTCTAAAACCTAAATTTCTCTTACTTGATGAGCCATTTGCTGGGATTGATCCAATATCTGTGATTGATATACAGAAAATTATCAAAGTGTTAGCAAAAGAGGATATAGGAATATTAATTACTGATCATAACGTCAGAGAGACATTAAAAATATGCGATAAATCATACGTCATCAATTCGGGTAAAGTTCTAGCATCTGGGAAATCTAGAGATCTCGTTAAAAATGATATTGTCAAAAAAGTTTATTTAGGAGAATCTTTTAAATTGTGAATAAATTAAAGCAGACAACCACATTAACACAGAGAAAGGTCTTATCTCAACAAACAAGACAAGCTATTAGGCTTCTTCAGCTAAATGTTTATGATTTAGAAAAAGAATTAGATAATTTAATTTTAGAAAATCCGCTACTAGAAAAAGATGACGAGATCGAATCTAATTATGACGTAGGATCAACAATCAACGAGTTTAATGCAGATGCAGATGATATTCTAAAGTACCATAAGAAGACTGAGAGCTTACAGGAGTCTCTAAATCGACAAGTAGAGATGTCTTCATTCTCAGTAAATGAAAAAATAATTGCTTCTATACTGATCGATTGTGTAAATGATAATGGGTATTTAACAGAAGATCTAAAGGATATCTTTATACAAGCCAATAGAGAAATTGAAGTCTCTTTTCAAGAAATATTTTATGTATTACATACACTTCAGAGATTTGATCCTATTGGAACATGCGCAATAGATTTATGTGACACATTATCCATACAATTAGATAACTCATATAGAGAATCACCCTTGTATGAAAAGGCAACAGATATAATCCAATATTTAAAAGAAATAGATAGTTCCAACAGCTCTAAATTCAATAATATTCTTTCAGAGCTAAATAAAAATACTCATTTTGATCAGAATGCACTCAAGCTTATTAAAAAGCTCAATCCTAAACCTGGTCTAGAGGTTTCAAAAAAATTAGACTCCTATCACATCTCTCCTGAAATAATTATTTTCAAGAGAGATGGTAAATGGATAACCGAACTCACCAAAAATAAACCACTATTAAAGTTAAATTCAGAATATGTTTCATTAATGAGAGAAAGTAAGATAAAGACCGACTTAAATTATCTTCGTAAAAACTATAATGAAGCGAAATTCATCATTAAATCTATAAAGAATAGAAGCTTAACAATACTAAGTGTCTGTAAAGAAATTTTTACAAGACAAATAGATTTCTTAAACAATGGCGATATTGGTATGAAACCAATGACTTTAAAGGATATTGCTGATTCCCTAGGTATTCATGAATCAACTGTATCTAGGGCTACAAGTAATAAGTTTGTCCAGACTCCGAGAGGCGTATACGAATTAAAATATTTTTTCTCCTCCGAACTTTTTACCGACACTGGAAAAATGATTTCATCAAAAGTAATTATGAAAATGATCGAAGATTGTATTAAAGAAGAAAATATAAACAAGCCTTTGAGCGATAATGAGATTTCAAAATATTTTATAGCAAAAGGCGTATCTGTAGCGAGGCGTACAATCACAAAATATAGAGAGAGAATAAATATACCAAACTCGACACAAAGAAAAAGAAATACTGATGATTAAAATTAAATTAGAGGACTCACACGTATCTGTAAACGATATTTGTAAGACAAAAAAAAGTATCCTAGAAAAGATCTCCGATCTTCTGAGTAGACCATCAGGTGTCAATAGAAATGATATTTTTAAAAGGCTTTATGAGCGAGAAAAGCTGGGCTCAACATCTATTGGGAAAGGGGTTGCAATACCTCATGCACGAATTGATGACATCGAGTATCCATTCCTATCAATTATAATATTAGATGAGCCAGTGGAGTTTGATAACATAGATAACCTAGATGTAGACATAATAGTCTCTATCATTGTACCTGAAAAAAATTACAGTAATCATTTAGAATTACTAGCACATTTGAGCAGCAAGCTTGATGATCCACTTGTAAGAAAAGAACTAAGACGAGCACGAAATAGCTCTGAAATTATAAAAAGTTTTCACTCGGACGACTTGGAGTTTATCTAATATGAAAGTTGGTATTTTGTTAGTGACCCACAGTGATATTGGTAGACAATTGTTGTTGACTGCTACCTCTGTCTTTGGGAAAAATCCATTTCAAGTTGAATTATTATCTGTTGATAATTTTGATCAGCCCAATGATGTAAAAGAGCTCGCAGAAAAATATGTGAAATTCCTTGATAATGGATCAGGCGTTCTAGTATTGACAGACATTATTGGAACCACGCCATCGAATATCGCATCCTGTATAAATCATGAAAGAATAAAAGTTGTAGCAGGATTGAACCTATCTATGATACTCAATGTATTTAACTATCCTGACGATTCACTTGATCAACTATCAATCAAGGCTCTAGAGGGCGGTATTCAAGGAGTTTCAAAAGTATAAATGATCAAAAAAAAACTTACGATTCTAAATAAATTAGGACTTCATGCTAGAGCTGCAGCCAAAGTTGTATCAACAGCAAATGACTTTAAATCGACAATCACGATCACTAAGGATGGAAAAAATGCTGATGCAAGAAGTATAATGAAGTTACTTATGTTATCAGCTTCTAAGGGCTCAAATATAAGTGTTGAAGTTGACGGTACAGATCAGAGGGATGCAATGCAATCAATTGAGAAACTTTTTAACAATAAATTTGATGAACAAGAATGAGTATTATTATCACAGGTGATGGTGTATCACGGGGCATATGTATTGGTCAAGCAATCGTCGTCTATAAGGATAATATTGATCATGCGCCATCTTTTGTAAGTAAGAATCAAGTTAAAAAAGAATCAAAAAAATGTTTAGACGTTATAAATAAACTTAAAACAGAATATAAAAAATCATCTTCAAAAATCAAAAATAATCCTGCTATAACAAAACTAATGAACATGCAATTAAGTTTTGTTGATGATAAAAGTTTTAGAGAGAATGTTTTAAACAAAATCAATAATCATCAATTTAGCGCGAGTTGGGCTATATCCTCTGAATACTATAGTATGAAAAAGTCCTTCGAAGATATACAAGACAAATACATCAAAGAGAGGTTAATTGATATAAAACAAATGATTATTAGTCTATTGGAACTTCTTCAGTCTAGAAAAAAATTAGATATTTTCAGTACTGATATCGTTGAAAATAAGATTATTATAACTGATGAGATTACTCCCAAGGATATTATTGATATCCATCACAGCAAAGGACTGGGCGTAATAACATCTCATGGAAGTCGTTCTTCTCATAGCGCAATCTTAAGTAAAAGTTTGGCTCTTCCTATGCTAGTAAAAGTAGAATCTTCTATCAATATCATTAAAAATGGCGACAAACTGATTATGGATCCAGAGAATCAAATAATCATAGTCAATCCTGATGAAATTGAACTTAAGCATTTCAAAAAAATTCAGTCGGAAAAAAACTTATTAATAAAATCTTTTAATAAAACAACTAATAAGAAAGCGGTTACTAAGGATCGAATAAAAATCGACGTGATGTGTAATCTTGAGCTTTCAGAAGAAGTAAAGCTTCTAAATGACAGTTCTGATGGAGTAGGTCTATTTCGAACAGAGTATCTATATATGAACAGAGATGATTTACCTACAGAACAAGAACAATACCAAGCTTACAGTAAAGTCTTTAAAAAAGTAAATAATAAACCTGTAACACTTAGAACGCTAGATATTGGCTCTGATAAAGAAGTATCTGAAAATATAAAAGTTGGACAAATCGCAAAAAATCCAGCGCTTGGCTTAAGAGGTATCAGATACAGCTTGTATGAAAAAAATCTATTCAAAGTTCAAATCAAGGCTATGTTGAGAGCTGCAAAAAATGGAAAGCTAAGAATTTTGATACCCATGATCACAACACTCGATGAAATCAATAAAGCTAAAGAACTCATAGATGAAGCAAAAGATGAGCTTATAAAAGAGAAAAAATCTTTCATTAATAAATATGAACTTGGTATTATGATCGAGGTGCCTGCAAGTGCAATTCAGTCAGACATACTTTCCAAATACGTTGATTTTATGTCGATTGGCACTAATGATCTCGTTCAGTATATACTTGCGATTGACAGAATTGATGATGAAGTGGCAAGTTTATATGATCCGACAAATCCAGCTGTGCTGCAACTGATAAAACAAGTTATCGAGACATGCAAAAAGACAAAAACTGATGTCACTGTGTGTGGAGAGATGGCCGGTGAAAAGATTTATACTAAACTTCTCCTTGGTCTTGGTCTGACTTCTTTTAGTATGCATCCGCAAGCAATACCTGAGATTAAGAGTCTTATAAGGCAGACTCATGCCAAAGCACTTAGAACAAAAATTAACGCTATCCTAAAATGTAATGACTATCAGAAGAGATTACAGTTAATTGAAACTCTTTAGTTTTCACATGAAGACAATAAAAAATCTATGAGTGCCATAGAGCTGTAAAGTCTATTGTGAGCTTGCTGCCATACTGCGCTGTAAGAGGAATCTATTATTGTTTCATCAATTTCCTCTCCTCTGTGAGCAGGCAAACAATGAAGAAATATGGCCTTTTCTCTCGCTTTTGACATTAAATTCATATTGACCTGAAAGCTCTTAAATACTTTTTTTCTATCTTCATTTTCATGTTCATCGCCCATACTAGCCCAAACATCTGTTGTGACAACATCGGCTCCATCAACTGCAGACCCTGGTATTTCACATAACTCAACATTTTCACCAAATTTGTCTAGTGTATATTTATCTGGTTCATATCCGTTTGGTACAGATATTTTTAGTTTGAAATTAAGTAATTTTGATGCATTTATATATGAGTTGCACATATTGTTGCCATCACCAATCCAAGCAACCGTTAATTTACTAAAATCATTACCTTTTTTCTCTACTATGGTCTGCATATCTGCTAGCAATTGACATGGATGAAACAAGTTGCATAAACCATTTATAACTGGAACAGATGAATTCTCTGCTAAGCTTTTGATCTCATCATGTGTATTGGTTCTCATCATTATCAAATCAACCATACCGGAGAGTACTTTGGCTGTATCAGATATATCTTCGCCTCTGTTTAATTGAGTAGAACTCTCTGATAAAAAAATTGCATGGCCCCCTAACTTATACATCGCCGTCTCAAATGAGACTCTAGTTCTGGTTGAGTTCTTTTTAAAAATCATAGCCAAAGTTCTATTTATATATTTCCTTGGTACAGAATGTTTTTTATCTAATTCTTTATACTCAATAGCCTGCTGTATGATTCTCTTAAGCTCTTGAGAATTGATATCTATTAGTGACCTAAAATCTCTCTTATTCATAATTTTCAATTATAAGCTCTTGTATTATATCAACAATCTTTAAAAGGTCTTTTTCTTTACATATCAAAGGCGGTAGTAATCTTATAGTTTTGTGTTTAGTAACATTAATTACCAATCCCTTGTCTAATGCTTTCTTAACAAGTTCAGTACAATTTTCTTTAAGCTCAATGCCTATCATAAGTCCGCAAACTCTAATTTCTTTGACGGCTTTTAAATTTTTAAGCTTTTTTTCCATGCATTTCTGCATTGCTTTACTGATAGTAATTACATGCTGACACAACTGTTTATCTCTCATTATGTCAAGGACTTTTAATCCAACAGATGTAGATAAGAAATTACCACCGAATGTTGAACCATGCATTCCTGCTGTAAGAACATTTGCAGCACTTCCTCTCGCAAGACATGCTCCAATTGGAACTCCATTACCAAGAGCCTTTGCTACCATAATAACATCTGGTGAGATCCCACTATGTTGATAACCAAACCATCTACCAGTTCTACAGAAACCTGACTGAACCTCATCTATCATTAGCAAAATATTTTGCTTATTACAGATATCTCTGACTTCTTGAAGATATGTTTTGTCACATGGAACTATTCCGCCCTCGCCCTGAACTGGTTCTAAAAGGATTGCAGATACGTCATCATGATTGCTTAAAACATTCTTTATGGCTTCAATTTTATTAAATTCGACTCTGATGAGACCGTCCAAGATAGGTCCAAATGCGTCATGAGAGAGTGTGCTAGATGTTGCGCTCATTGCTCCCATAGTTCTTCCATGAAAGCTATTTGACATAACTATAATTTTTGGATTTTCATAATCCTTATCATGACCATATTTTCTTGCAATTTTAATTGCTGCTTCTACAGATTCTGCACCCGAATTACAGAAAAATACATTCTCCATACCAGTTAGTTGACATAATCTTTTTGCCAATTTTTCTTGGCTCTCAATATGAAATGCATTTGAAGTATGAATCAATTTCGCAGACTGTTTGCTGACTGTTTCTGCTATGAGTGGGTGTGAATGACCCAAGCTTGTAACTGCTAAACCACAGAGTGCATCAAGATACTGCTTTCCCTCAGAATCATATAAATAAATACCTTCGCCCCTTGTAAAGGTAACTGGCTTCCTATTGTAGGTAGGCATGATTTTGCTGGTCATAATTTACATTCTCGCACGAAAAGGGTAATTCTATATCAAATTGTGAATAAAGCTAGCTGTTAATAGAGAATGCATTTGGATCATATTTATGTGTATTTTTGGTGCAATATCCCCTAAAATGGTGATGTTAACGTTAAATTATAGGGGAAAAAATGAAGAATCTATTGAGCACGCTTGCGTTATTATTTGTCTCCAGTACAGCATTTTCTGGTGGACAAGGTATGAGTGATTCGCAAGGAAACAGTATGTCAGCAGCTAAGGCATCTTCAGGGGTACATTTTTATGGAAGGCTTTATATTGGATATGATAGTACTACTGGTGATACTGCTAGGTTAGATGATGGCGGCAATAAAAGCAGACTTGGTCTTAAGATCAAATCAGGTAATATTGTTGGTAACCTAGAATATAAATATGATATTGGTGATGGCACAAGTGGTACAGGTGCCAACTGTGGAACTGCATCAGCAAATGGATGTCAAACATTTGACCTTCATGTCGGTAATTTAGGTTTTATGACACCAATTGGTTACATTGGTGCAGGAACTTATGAAGCTCCTTACAAAACTATGGGGATGTTTGATGACAATATGGATACAGCTATAGCCCTGAATTCTCATGGCGGCCTTAGTCAAGGTCAAGGTGGTATCGCGGGTAACTTTGAAGGTGCAATAGCATATCATGCCATGATGGGTCCACTTGAAATTGGTTATATGTATGCTGCAACAGACAACACAGCAAATGATGTTACCAATACAGACCGTGGGGATTATTCAATTGGTGTGACAGTTAAAGACATGTTAATAAATGGTTTAACTTTTGGGTACGCAAGATATCATGATGATGAAGTATCTGGAGCAGAAGGCGAGAATAATGATAAATTTTTTGCCTCTTATCAAGTTATGCCGAACATGGGTGTATTCTTATCTTTAGAGGATCTTAGCGTGGTAAATACTTTTATTGGCTCCAGTGGAACCGATGGAAAGATTAATACTTATGGCATTCATTACTCTTTGGGTACAGCAGATATTCAGCTTGTAAGTGCTGAAGGAGACTCTGATGGTGCAGCTAATCAAGATTATCAAACACGCAGCATCTCGGCTAAGATTAATCTCAGTAAGAATTCAGATATTACACTTGGCTACACTAAGCAAGACTTCGACCAAGATGGCTCAGACTTTAGTACTTCCGGCATCGGTCTTACGCATAAATTCTAATTTTAGAAACATTGTAAAGACCTAGCCTGAAATGATTTCAGGCTAGGTTTTTATATTTATACAATATAAGTAGTTATAGACGCTAGTGAGACTAGTCCTGGATGGTGAGCTCCGCCCATAAAAAGAAGCATTGGGATACTTAGAACAGTGTTAGTTCTCGATGCAAGCAGTGCAGTTTTCTTAGCTTTCGCTATCTCATCTGCTGATGCCTCGACCATGCCTAATACCTTCTGTTGATTAGGCCAAATGAGTACCCAAACATTAAACAGCATAATTGTTCCTAACCATGCTCCGGCTCCTATAACAGAGCTATAACCTCCAGCAAAAGTAAATGCATCTATAAACTGGCCATGATGACCTAAATATGCCGCACCTGTTAACCATGTGACTACTGCTCCCCACCTAAACCATAATAAAGCTAAGGGGGCAACGTACTTCCCTATTGCAGCTGGACCTGGTTCCTTGTCAGCAGTTGCTTTTGCCATTGCAGGCACTTGGACAAAATTAAAATAGTATAGCAGTCCAATCCATGTTACACCTGATAGGTAATGTAGCCACCTTATGTACCCCTCGGCTTCAATAGGAATGCTGCCATCGGCTAAAATCATTATGAATACAATTGCTAGTACAAAACCAGAAATTATAGTACCTTTTATTGATAATAAAGGATTCATGTATACCTCATTTGTTGGTTGAAATTATGTTTAATGATAAATGAAGATTGGTATTTAATCTATAGGGGATATAAATAAAATAGTGTGTGGAATTTGTGGAGAATTTAAATTTATCTCGAAGAGTTTTGATAATGAAAAGCTCAATAATTTAATGGATTCTATCTCCACAAGAGGAATTGATTCTCAAGGAAGATATATGGATGATGATGTTTTTCTTGGTCATCACAGACTTGCAATAATCGATACTAGTAATAAGTCTAATCAGCCAATGCAAGTTGGAAAATATGTAATTGTCTTTAACGGAGTAATATTCAACTATCGTGAGTTAAGAAGTGCTCTTCTTAAAAAAGGGCATTCATTCTCATCATCAGGTGATACTGAGGTAATTATTCGATCTTATATTGAATATGGTTCTAGTTGTGTAAATTACCTAGACGGAGTATTTGCATTTTCTATTTATGACACAGAGAATAAAAAACTTTTTCTAGCAAGAGATCGTATTGGTATTAAGCCCTTATACTTTCTCCATGAATCTGGACAATTGTATTTCTCATCACATATGAAAGGAATTATCAAAAATATGGTTAAAAAGAAAATTAATCCAATTGCACTCAATTACCAATTTACGTTGCATTCAGTTGTGCCAGCACCGCATACTATAATTGATAATATTCAAAAATTAGAACCTGGTCATACAATTACAGTTCATAAATCAGGAAGAATAGACAGGACTAGATATTTTAATATCGACGAAATTCAGCTGTCAAAATACAATACTCAAGAAATATACGAAAATATATCTTCACTGTTAACTACAGCAATTGAAAAAAGAATTAGTGTTGCTGACGTTCCTGTGGGTGTCTTGTTATCAGGTGGTTTAGACTCAAGCCTAATCACCGCGATATCTAAAGAATATAAAAATAATTTGAATACTTACTCCATAGGTTTTGAAACAATAAATAGTGAAGAGGGAAATGAATTTCATTACTCTGATATGGTCGCTAATGATTTAAAAACATTACATGAAAAGTATAGTGTGACTAGCTTTGATTTATTGAATAGTTTAGACGATGTCATCATGAGTATGAGTGAACCCATGTTTAGTCAGGACTCTTCAGCATTTTATTTATTAGCTAAAAACGTCTCTAAATCAGCCAAGGTAGTACTGAGTGGTCAAGGCGCTGATGAAGTCTTTGGTGGTTATTTCTGGTATGAGAGAATTATGAATGAAACAGACCTTAATAGCATAGATACGCTATCAAAATACTATTTCGATAGATCATACGACAATTTTAAAACAATTGTACATAGTGACTTTGTCAGTGAAAATTTCGCCTCAAACGAAATAGGATCTAGACTAGAACAAATGGATCCTAGTTTAAGTATATTGGATAAGATTTTCCGCCTAGAGCTCTCCATGTTTATTATTGATGATCCAGTAAAAAGAGTAGATAACATGACTATGTCTCATTCTCTAGAGGCTAGAGTTCCGTTTTTAGATATTGATCTCATTAGTTTTATGCTCTCTGTTAAAAGTGAAAAGAAAATAGAAAATGGTGAAAAATGTTTATTAAAAGAAGTCTCTAAAAAATATTTGAACAATAAAATAATTAACAGGGAGAAGTTCTACTTTCCTGTCCCACCACTTAAAATAATTAAAGATAAATTCTTTGAGTATTGCAGAAAAACACTGTTATCAGAATCTGCTTTAGAGAGAAATTTATACAATACGACATACATTAATAAAATACTTGAAAAACCTAATGATTACTTTACAAATCTTAATGGAAATGAGTTGTGGCACTTTACCTTACTAGAAAGATGGTTACAACTAAACATTGATCAGTAGTCACACAAGTTATATAATTTTTACATTAATCAGGAGAGACTATGTCAGCACTAGATAGAATAAAAAAACAAGTAGAGGAGAGCCCTGTGATACTTTATATGAAAGGTACACCACAGATGCCGATGTGTGGATTTTCCGCAAGAACAGTTGAGGCTTTAAAAAGTTGTGGCAAAGAATTTGCTTACGTCAATGTAATTTTAGATTCAGAGATAATGCAAGAACTTCCAAACTTTGCTGACTGGCCAACATTTCCTCAGTTATACATTAAAGGAGAACTTATAGGGGGATGCGATATTACCCTAGATCTCCATCAATCTGGTGAACTTCAAAAAATGATTGATGATGCAGTTAGCTAACCAGCTGGTGTATTAATTGCATGAATAATACCCCAATAATCGAAGATATTAACCTTAGATATTGACTGAACATTCAGTTTTGCGTAGGCATTAAATTCCGAAAATGGAAAGTATGGTCTCCAGCCAAGATATTTACTTACAGGCATGAGTCCTTTTTCTAAAACTTTCATAAATTTACTATCAGTCTCAAAACTAAAATGATTTACCAAATAAATGTCACCATTTGGTTTACAGACTCTTTTCATTTCTTTGATTAATAGGTTTGGATTCTGTGTTACCGAAACCACATACATTCCAACAACTTTATCAAAAGAATTATCCTCAAATGTAAGATGCTCGCCATTCATCATAATTACATTCTTATTTTGAAGATTATGTTTTCTTATGTTTTTTTTTGCCTTTTCAAGCATATCAGGAGATATATCAATTCCGGTTACTTCTGTTTCCATCGGATAATATTTGTAGGAGGTGCCTGTTCCTATTCCTATTTCAAGAACCTTGTCGGTTGGAGTGCACCCCATCATGCTAACGAGCTTTTTTTGACCTGGTCTAAAGATTTGACCAAATGTGTAATCATAAAATCCTGAGACTCGTTTATATGATTTTATTATAGACTTATCATCCAATATGCTATCCTAAACTATAGAATTAATAGGCATAATTGTACCACTTTATGAATGGAATTATCAGAACTTTCACAGATATTATGCTATTTAAGAAAGGTCCGCAGGATCTACCATCCAGCAAGACTCTCTTAAATGTATTTATCGTAGCTAACCTACTAATAAGCTTTATACCAAATGACGTCAACTATAATATGGGCATTTCCTTCATCACATCGCTCATATATGTGGGCGCCAGCCTTTTCTTCATTCAAACGGTTTTAAGTGTAAAAGAAAACATGTCATCAACCACTGGATATAGAATACGGTATGTTCAGTCTGCTACCTCCATACTTGGTATTCATGCATTTATAGGTTTAATAACAAGTTTAATATTTTTTTTGAGTGGTACGTCGGATTCAATAATCATTGTTATTCTTATCGCAACACTATACTCGTGGCTAATATACGGATATATTTTTAAACAAACTCTCGATTGTACAACTTTTATGGGTTTATCAATTTCCTTCCTTTATAGCATGATAATCGGCTTTATGTTGATAATCGTTCTCTCTCTCCTTGTATGAAAATTCATATTCTAGGTATTTCTGGAACCTTTATGTCCGGTATAGCTATCCTTGCTAGAAAAAAGGGACATGAAATAACAGGCTCTGATACTTCTTGTTACGATCCAATTAAGTCTATTTTAGAAAAAGAAAATATACCTGTGATTAAAGGATATAAGATCAAAGATATAAAAGATAAAGATTTAATCATAATAGGTAACGTGATGTCACGAGGTAGTCCAGTAGTAGAGTATATTTTAAAAAATAACATGAACTATGTCTCAGGACCACAATGGTTATATGACAACATCCTAAAATATAAAAAAGTTATAGCAGTAAGTGGAACACATGGGAAAACTACAACCACTGCTATGATTGTTCATATTATGAAAAAAAATAAAATGAATCCGAGTTATTTAATTGGCGGATCACCAAAGGGTAATTTCAAATCAGTTGCGCTTACAAGTTCAAAATATTTTGTTATTGAAGCGGATGAATATGATACTGCATTTTTTGATAAGAGATCCAAATTTATACATTACAACCCTTTTATAGCTGTTATAAATAATATTGAATATGATCATGCTGATATTTTTGAGAATATAGATGAAATAATAAAATCTTTTAGTCACATGATTAGACTTATACCACCTAACGGTACAATGATTATTAATAAAAATGATCATAATATTAAAAAATTACTTCAAAAAGGATATTGGTCAAAGTTAAAGACAGTTGATTCCGTGAAAGCGTCAGGTGATTTTAATTTGATAAAGAAAAAACAATATATGCTTAAATTCAATGATAAAAACTTTTTATTGCCAGTGAATATTATAGGAAAGCATAACTACATAAACGCTATAACTGCAATTGCAGCATGCAGGCAACTCAAGGTTCCACTAAATACTCAAATTAAGGCTCTATCAAGTTTTAAAGGCGTCAGCAAAAGAACAGATCTAGTTTGTGAGATTAATGGCATTAAAGTTTTTGATGATTTTGCTCATCATCCAACTGCCATTAAATCTTCCATTAACTCAATTAAGGATACATTCACAGGGAAAAGAGTTTTAACTATATTCGTACCTGGCTCAAATTCTATGAGACTTGGGGTGCATAATGATCAACTTGTACCATCCCTGAAAAAATCAGATAGAGTGCTAGTTTTAACCAGATTCAAGCCATTAAAGAGATTAATTGGAAATAACATTAAAATAAATGTTATTGAAACTGAAGCTCAAATAAGAGAATATCTCGACAAGGAAATTAAATTCGACATTGTTCTCGTGCTTTCAAACAGAAATACTGAGAATATATTGCGATACATTAAAAATGGATAGAGAAAAGCTCAAAGATAAGTTATCAAATGACGAGTTTGATATCACCCAGAATAAAGGCACAGAAGCCCCTTTCTCTGGTAAATATCTAGATAATAAAGAAATAGGTCTCTATAGATGTGTCTGCTGTAATGCGGAACTTTTCTCCTCAAAACATAAATATGATTCTGGATCTGGATGGCCAAGTTTCTATGATGTTATTTCTCAAGATAATCTCTCATTAATTAATGACACATCACATGGTATGATGAGAACTGAGGTAACTTGTGCTAACTGTGGTGCACATCTGGGACATGTGTTCAATGATGGCCCTAGACCAACAAACTTAAGATATTGTATTAACTCACTCTCTTTAAAATTTGAAAATGAAAGCACATAAAGATATTCCAATTTTTCCTCTTAAGAGCATTATACTTCCTGGTGGTCAATTCCCGCTGCGCATATTTGAAAGAAGATATTTAGACATGACGAGAGACTGTCTGAAAAACAATGACGGTTTTATAATAGCTTTAACTAAAAGAGATTCTGATTACATCTCCTCTGTGTATGATTATGCTAGCTATGTAGAGATTGTTGATTGGTCTCAGCTTGATGGTGGCTTACTGGGCATTACAGTTGAAGGTAAACAAATAGTCAAGCTAAGTAATTGTAATCTTGACGAATGTAATTTACTAAAAGGTGATGCCGAAGAGGTAGAGTATGGAGTTGATTATTTGGTTCCTCAGAAATATCAAATTTTGTCAAAGTTTTATAAAAAAATTTATCCGGAAATTAAAGCTTACATCTTTCACATCAAACCTAAGTACAATGATGCAAACTGGCTAGGATTTAGACTGATTGAGTGTCTGCCGATTGAATTAAATGACAAAGCTGATCTAATTTCAATGCAGGAACCTCTGGATAGGCTTGAAAGGATTCTTCATATAGTTAAAAGAATTTATCCTGACGAGTTGAATATTTTAAACTAGTTTGTTGTTGCGCCAGTATTAGCTTGACTTACTAATCTTGCATATTTCGTAAGAGCTCCATTTTCCTTTTTTGAACTTGGTTTATGGAATTCTCTCATTCTTTTATTAATCTCTTTCTTTGAGATAAGGATATTAATTTCTCTCTTCATGGCACATATCTCGATTGGATCATTATTTTTAACAACTTGTAAAGGTCCTCCTATCGCAGCCTCTGGTGAAATATGCCCTACTACAAAACCATGACTACCTCCAGAAAATCTTCCATCTGTGATTAAAGCGACATCATTACCTAGGCCTTGACCCATAATTGCAGATGTTGGTGAGAGCATTTCCCTCATTCCTGGTCCTCCCACGGGTCCCTCATTTTTGATTACAATGACTGATCCTTTTGTTATCTTACCGGCCAAAATAGCCTGTAGACATTTTTCTTCAGAATCAAAAACTTTAGCATTACCTTTAAAATAAGTGCCCTCTTTGCCTGAAATTTTTGCTATTGCACCATCAGGTGCAATGTTTCCTCTCAAAACAATTAAGTGTCCGTCCTTTTTTATGGGATTATTGATTGGCTTGATAATTTTTTGATCTAATGGGTACGGTTTAATTTTATTTAAATTATTCTTAATAGTTTTTCCAGTGACAGTCAAACAATCACCATGCATAAGACCTTTACTTATGAGTACTTTCATCAATGGTGCTACGCCACCTATTTCAACTAGTTCAGCCATTGAATATTTTCCACTAGGTTTTAAATCTGCGAGGACAGGTGTTTTTTTTCCTATTCTCTCGAAATCTTTAAGGGATAGTTTTATTTTCGCTTCATTGGCAATAGCTAATAGGTGTAAGACTGCATTAGTTGAACCTCCCAGTGCCATTACTATAGTAATTGCATTCTCAAGGGATTTCTTAGTAACAATATCTCTGGGCTTAATATCTTTTTTTACACATCTCATCAAAGCCTTACTCGCATCTTTTGTATCATTAAGTTTTGATTTTGAAATAGCAGTTTGTGCAGAACTATTCGTTAGCGACAAACCCATAGCTTCTATTGCACATGCCATTGTATTTGCAGTATACATCCCGCCACAAGACCCAGGGCCTGGGATTGCTTTTTTTTCAATATTGTAAAGCTCATTATCATCGATAAGTCCATTAGCATTTTTTCCCACAGCTTCGAAAACAGACACGATGTCTATGTTTTTATTTTTGTAAATACCTGGAAGAATCGTTCCTCCATATACAAAAACCGACGGTCTATTTAGTCTTAACATGGCCATGACACATGCCGGCATATTCTTATCACATCCACCAAAACTTATAAACCCATCTAGACCTTCTCCTGCTACGACTGCCTCAATTGAGTCTGCAATAATTTCTCTAGAGACTAACGAGTATCTCATACCATCTGAACCCATTGAAATGCCATCAGATATGGTAATAGTATTAAAGTTTACTGCTTTACCACCATTTGAATCAACAGTTTTGGTTGCAACTTTTGCGAGATCATTAATATGCATATTACATGGAGTCACCATGCTCCATGTCGAGGCAATTCCTATTTGAGGCTTTGTAAAGTCCTTATCTTTGAATCCAACTGCTCTTAACATGGATCGACTTGGTGCTCGATCTCTTCCATCCACTAATTTCGATGAATACTTTCTCATAATATTATTGTACCAGTTTGCCAAATATTTGATATCTCCAGCCTTTCATAAACCTAGCCTTTTGATTTGATATAATAAACATTTCCATGTCTCTCTTATTGGCAATGATAGTGGGATCTATCTTAAACTCGTCTGAGACATAACTAAGCACCTCATTACACCGCTGCTCTATGTCTTTCTTAGGGCATAAATTTTTATTTTTTATTTTTCTTTTTGAGCTCAATATTTTCTGAAGATTGTCCTTTTCTGAATTTGTTATAGTCTGTTTTATACTTTCAATAATCTGTTGTGCTTTGTGCTGATTTGTTATCATGACCTTTATAAGTAAAGAGTCACTCAGAATCCACCTTTTAGGGATATCATACTTAATTGATAATTTTTCTCTCCAAGATGCTAGTTTTTTTAAAAGATCAAGATCACTAGAATCAAAATATAGTGGATAATTTATTTTTTCCCATGCATTCTCAGGTTCAATAATTATGTTAGATTTCTTTAGCTCGTTATTCTGTTCTTCCTGGAACCAAGAATATCTATCAATTATTTTTAAATTCTTTTCTAATTGATTTTTTATTTTGATCAAGTATCTGACATCATTTGCAGCATATTCTTTTTTTTCTTCACTAAGTGGTCGTTTTAACCAATCAGTTCTCCATGACCCTTCCTTGATATCAACATCACAAATATTTTTTACCAATGCTGAGTATCCAATATTTGATTTTTCAGATAAAAAATTGTAAGCGATCTGTGTATCAAAAACATTTTCAGGAAATGATCCTAAATGAGAATACAGCGCCTCAAGATCTTGTTTAGCAGAATGTATAATTTTTATTATATTGGGATCAGAAATTACTTTAGCGATACCACTAATATCTTCTATTTTTTGTGGATCAATAAGATAAATCTGCTCATCAGCTAAAGAAATTTGAATCAATGCAAGTATTGGTCTATATGTAGACTCTCTTATAAATTCAGTATCTAAACCAATTTCCGTGCAATCTTCAATTTTTGATAGAAGATTATCCAGTTTTTTGTCAGAATCAATTAAGATATTTGTCATAATTATAAAAAATTTGATAATAACACAACTTCTGTAATGATACTGTAATGAAAAATAAATTTGTCCTTAAAAAATGTGAATTTATACAATCTCCAAATTATGATGATAGACCAAAGAATATCGTCATTGATACAATAATAATTCATTGCATAAGTCTCCCCGAGGGACAGTATGATAACGATAATGTAAATCTATTATTCTTGAATGATCTGAATCGCACAGCTGATCCATCATTTGAATCACTTGAAAGCCTCAGAGTTTCGTCGCATATACTGATAAAAAGAAAAGGTGAAATAATTCAATATGTACCGTTTGACAAGCGTGCATGGCATGCAGGCAAGTCAGAATATGCTACGAGAAAAAATTTTAATGATTTTTCAATAGGCATCGAGCTTCATGGTTCGGTGTCTGATGAATTTACTGATAACCAGTACTCATCATTAAAGAATCTAATAGGTGAGCTCAAACAGATATTTCCATCGATTAAAGATAGTAATATACTTGGACATAGCGAGGTTGCGCCAAACAGGAAAAGTGATCCTGGGCCAAACTTTAAATGGGAAAAAATAAGATAAGATGTCAACAATTGCTATAATTATATTCGCACTAATAATAGAATATTTTTTCGATGATTTGAAAGAATATAGAAAAGATAGTTTACTATTAAAAGGGTTTAACTATTTTGAAAATAAAATAGATAAAGAAAAATACTCTAAGAATTCTATTTGTATCTTATATACATTGATTGTGTTAATTTTATCAATGGCTGTGATATCGATTGCTGATTACTTGTCCCATATAATTTACTTTACTGTAAGTCTACTAATTATGCTTTTTTGCTTGAGAACAAATCAATTTAATAGAGACATAGAAGAACTTAAGATTAAATTAGAATTTAATAAAGAAAGTATCGACAAAAGCGATTTATTTTTATTATGTCCTAATCTTAAACAAACACGTGCAAAATCCAACTTGAGTGTCCTTGTGATCAAAAATCTATTTTTTAACTCAATAAGGAATACTTTTGCCATTATCTTTCTATTCTTGCTTTTAGGTGCACCTGCAGCGTTGACATATAAATTACTAGATTTGATGATTTATTCTGATATCTTCAAAATAAATGCACAGACAAAGAATAGTTTAAAAAAATATATTTATTTTATTGATTTTATTCCAGTTAGACTGACTTCATACTGCTTATCTATAGTGAGTAATTATGATCGAGTTATAGATAGGATTAATAACCTTGAGCTGTCGAATAATCCTTACCTTAGTAATGTAGAATATGTCAATCAAACTGGTGAATCAGTTTTTGATGCATCAAGAAGTGAATCAGACCAAATAATACAGATTCAAAATATATTAGCAAGAACACTAATTGCTTGGTTAAGCGTGATCTTTCTTCTTGGAATCACTGGTGTTTTTATCTGAAAATGAATAATATTTAAGACCAATTTGTACATGAGGTCTGTTATTCTTACTTCTCCAAATATTTGTATCTCTTAAAGAATAGACACAGCCGCAATATTCCTGCATATAAAAATTCTCCGACTTTGACACAAGTAACATTTTTTCGGAACCATTATTTTTTCTCCAATTATATGTCCAGTATTCAATGTTCCTGAATTGCATGGCTGCTTTAACGCCAGATTCATTAATCTGATCCATATCCTTCCATCTTGAGATTCCCAAAGTACTTGATATGATTGAGAAGCCATGTAGCTCAGCATATTGTGCTGTTTTAAGAAATCTCATATCAAAACATGTTGAGCATCTCTTACCTCTCTCAGGTTCCCACTCCTGACCCTTTGTTTGGTCAAACCAATTCCTCGTATCATAGTCATCATCAATAAATGGTATTTTGTGTTTTCTCGCAAACTCTAAATTCTCATTTTTCCTCAAAAGATACTCTTCTCTTGGATGAATATTTGGATTATAAAAATATATTGTATAATCTATGTTGGATTCTTTTAGGCGCAGCATAATGTCTCCTGAGCATGGAGCACAGCAGCTATGTAATAGTAGTTTTTTATGACCTTTGGGTAATTCTAGTTTATTCATATCAAATATTAAAAAATCTACAGCTGTTATTATATATCTCTTCAGCAAGAATATTTTTATCTTTTTGCAAAATACTTGCTACTGCATCTAGTACATAGATTAAGTTGCTCGGTTCATTATACTTCTTATTTTTAATAGGGTAATTGAATGGCATTAAGTATGGAGAATCTGTCTCTATCATAAGCTTATCAGATGGCACGTAACTTATTAAATCATGGAGATGGTACCCTCTATTTGGATCCGTTATCCAGCCAGTGACTCCAATATAACATCCTAGATCCAAATAACTTGATAAACTCTTTTTATCACCAGTAAAACAGTGGACAACAATATCCTCTACTAGATGACTGTATTCTTTTAAGAGTATAATAAAATCTTCATGAGCATCCCTCTCATGAAGGAACATTGGTAGATCAATTGATGTTGCAAGTTCAAGATGTTTTGTAAAACAAGTTATTTGATCATTTTTACTTGAATAATTTCTTTTATAATCAAGTCCACACTCTCCGATAGCTTTAACATAGTCGTGTTCGCATAATTCGAGCATTTTATCGATATGACTGTCTTTAAAATCCTTTGCATTATGTGGATGAAAACCAACTGTTGTATATAAAAGGTCTGGCTCTCGATCAATCAGTTCTTTTGCTTGATAAGTGTCGTCAATATGCGATGAAGTAATGATTATTTTACGAATATTATTTTCTTTCGATCTAGTAATAACTTCATTAAAATTTTTTGAAAGCTGGCTATCAAGAAGGTTTGCGCCAATATCAAATAAAGGCGTAACAGAATTAGCCATCTAGTTGTTTTAGAACTGATTCAACTGTTTCGCCAATCACTGAAGGATTTTTAGCGATTGTTATCCCTGCCGCTTTAAGAATTTCTACTTTCTCAGCCGCCGATTCACCCCCGGCACTTACAATAGCGCCTGCATGTCCCATCCTTTTACCTTTGGGTGCTGTAAGACCTGCTATGTAAGCAATTACAGGTTTCGATACATTCTTTTTAGCGTATTCAGCTGCCTCTGCCTCTTGAGGACCACCTATCTCACCGATCATCAGTATAACTCTAGTCTCATCATCATCTTCAAATTTAGCTAGATGATCTCTGAATGCGCTTCCGTTGATTGGGTCGCCACCAATACCTACACTTGTAGATATTCCAATTCCTAAATCTTTCATTTGTTGAGCTGCTTCATAACCAAGTGTACCTGAGCGCCCTATTACTCCAACATTTCCCTCTTTATATATATGACCTGGCATAATCCCTAGCATGCATTTGCCAGGACTTATCACACCTGCACAATTTGGTCCGACCATTGTCATTCTATCTTCAGCTTTGTACCTTCTCATGTATCTTTTTACTTTAATCATGTCATGAGCAGGGATCCCATCTGTTATCGCAACGAGAGTTTTAATTCCAGCGTCTGCAGCTTCCATTGCAGAATCAGCAGCAAATGCTGGCGGCACAAATAGAATACTTGCATCGGCTCCAGTCTCTCTGACAGCGTCCTTTACTGTGTTGAAAACTGGACGATCTAAATGTGTTTGGCCACCTTTGCCAGGTGTGACTCCACCAACGACATTTGTTCCGTACTCAATCATTTCCTCTGCATGAAAAGTTCCTATCTTGCCGGTAAAACCTTGAATAATTATTTTAGATTCTTTAGTGATTAGTATTGCCATGGAAATTTATGCTCCAAGCTCTTTTAGTGCTTTTACAGCTTTATTTGCTGCATCTTCCAGAGTGAAGGCTTCTGTATAGGTAATTTTGCTGTCTTTAAGTATTTTTATACCTTCATCAACATTTGTGCCAGCCAACCTGATTACTAATGGTTGATTGATTGTTATTTGATTAAGTGCATCAACAATTCCTTGAGCTACCCAATCACATCTATTTATTCCAGCAAAGATATTTATTAAAATTACTTTTACTTTGGGGTCACCTGAAATCAGCTTAAAGGCTTTAACAAACTTTTCAGGAGTCGCACCTCCGCCTACATCAAGGAAGTTTGCAGGTTGTCCGCCAGCTAGCTGAATCATATCCATCGAAGCCATAGCTAGACCGGCCCCGTTTATTATGTTGCCAATGTCGCCATCAAGTGGAATATAGTTAAGACCTCGATCTGCAGCATAAGTTTCTTTTGGATCTTCTTGAGATTTATCTCTAAGTTCAGCCAGTTCAGGATTTCTGTATAATGCATTGTCATCAAATGACATCTTGCAGTCCAGGGCGAGTACATGGTCATCCCCAGTTAAAACTAAAGGATTTATCTCAACCATAGTAGCGTCAGATGTGCTGAAAGCTTTATACGCACCCAAGATAGCTTGAGCACATCTATTAATCGCTTTCGATTCCAAACCAAGAGCAAAAGCAATCTCCCTTGCCTGATAAGCTTGCATTCCCACTGCAGCTTCAATCCTTGTCTTAATGAGTGATTCAGGCTTTTCTTCTGCGATCTCTTCAACGCTCATTCCACCTTCAGAGGATGCTACAACCATAATGCTCTCTGTGCTTCTGTCAAAAACCAATCCAAGATAAAATTCTTTTTTGATATCTGTACCTTCTTCAACATAGATTCTTTGAACTGTTTTACCTTCAGGACCTGTTTGGTGGGTTACAAGAGTCTTTCCAAGTAGTTTATTAGCTGCATCAGATACTTCTTGTTCTGATTTACAAACAATTATACCGCCGGCTTTCCCTCTAGCTCCGGAGTGTATTTGTGCTTTGACTACCCATAGATCTCCTCCGAGTTCAGTCGCCCTATCTTTTGCATTCTCTGGGCTATATGCAACTCCACCTTTAGGTATTGATACCCCAAATCTAGATAGTATTTCTTTTGCTTGATACTCGTGAATATTCATTATTTTTTAGATTGTATAAGGTTGTTTATATTGACAATATTTTCTGCCATACGCTCAGATGCGGCATCGATCATTCTACCATCCAATTGAGCTGCTCCTTTTCCCTCTGCAGCAGCTTTTGCCAGTTCTTCAATAATTCTTTTTGCTTTATCAACTTCAGCTTGAGGTGGAGAGAATACATCATTTGCATGTTCGATTTGTGATGGATGAATTGCCCACTTGCCCTCTATTCCAATTGCAGCTCCTCGTTTTGCAGCTTTGATATATCCTTCGGGGTCTTTTATATCTCCGAATGGACCATCTATTGGTCTAAGACCGTAAGCTCGACATGTTGCAACTAACTTTGATAATCCATGATGCCATTGGTCACCTGGGTAATCTGGATTCAAACCACCAATAACAACTGTTCTCGCTCTCAGGCTAGCTGCATAATCGGCTACACCAAAGTGGAGCGCCTCAAGTCTATCAGATGATTGAGCAATATCTTCAATATTTACCATACCAAGTGCACTTTCTATTAGACACTCAAGGCCAACTCTATTATTTAACTCTCTTTCTTGTTCGATTTGGGTGACCATACAATCAACCATATAGACATCATCTCTGACTCCAACCTTCGGTATTAGAAGTGTATCAATAAATTCACCTGCTTGGATCATCAACTCAACTACATCTCGATACATGTAGTGTGTATCCAAACCATTAATGCGAACAGAAATAGTTTTACCGTGACCTCGCCAATCTAAATCCTTGAGAGCATTTATCACATTTTCCCTAGCAGTTACTTTATCGTTAGGAGATACAGCATCCTCCAAGTCTAGGAAAATATAATCAGCATCTGAATTCAAAGCTTTTTCAAACATTTTTGGTGAGGAACCAGGTACGGCCAATTCGCTTCTTTGTAATCTTGTTTTTGCGCTTTTATATGATGTGTGACTCATAATCTATTATAATTTGACTTGATATACCCCTATATATTCGCTATAACTCGATAAGTTTTGAGGAAGTATATATGATAATTTTAAAATATGCAAAATACATGGAAGTAAAGAAATGACCAAATATGCTCTAGAAATTCAACAACTTAATAAAACTTATAGGAATGGTGTAAAGGCACTAAAAGACATAAATCTCAATGTCGAGGACGGAGATTTATTTGCATTCCTTGGTCCAAATGGGGCTGGTAAGTCTACAGTTATCGGAATTATTACAACACTTGTCAACATCACATCCGGTACAGTAAAAGTATATGGAAAAGACATTCGTCAATTTCCTGAAGCAACAAAAAAAATGATTGGTGTTGTTCCACAAGAGTATAATCTTAATCAGTTTATTCCGATTCAAGAGACAATGATTAATATTGGTGGATATTTCGGTTTAACAAAAAAACAAGCTATGAATAAAACTCAAGAGCTTTTTGAAGACCTTGGTATATGGCATAAGAGAGAATGTACACCGAGAGAATTGTCTGGCGGAATGAAAAGAAGACTTCTTATAGCCAGAGCTTTAATACATAGTCCCAAACTTCTAATTCTAGATGAGCCTACTGCAGGAGTTGATACGGAACTGAGACTTACAATGTGGGACTTTTTCAAAAAAATAAATAATGATGGTGTCACGATTATATTAACAACTCATTATCTAGAAGAGGCAGAGCGTTTATGTAAAAATTTATCAATTGTTCATAAAGGAGAGATTGTTCAAAATTCACCAATGAAAGATATAATTGCTTCAAAGAGAAAGCATACCTATATCATACGAACAGATTCAACTATTAATGATATAAATGCATTCGGTGACAGCATTATAAGTATAGATAATAATTCATATGAATTGACTGTAGATAATAAAGTTTCAATTTCGGAAATAATTAATTCATTTAATAACAACAAAATAAATGTAATTGAAATACTAAGTAAACGAAATAAACTAGAGGAACTATTTATGGAGCTTACTCAAGAATGATAAAACAGCTATACATAACACAACTAACAACGATATTCAGAAAAGAATTCTTTCGATGGTCACGTATTTGGATACAGACTATTTTACCATCAGTAATTACAATTTTTTTATACATAACTATTTTTGGGAATTTCATTGGATCACGTTTGGGGGATATCAGTGGGTTGCCTTATATACAATTCATACTGCCAGGTTTAATCATAATGCCTATCATTTCAAATTCATACATGAACGTCGTTGGTTCTTTTTATAGTGGTAGGTTTCAAAAAAGTGTTGAGGAATTATTTGTATCCCCACTTTCAAGTCACGTCATTTTAATCGGGTATGTATTGGGTGGTGTATCAAGAGCTTTTGTAGTTGGCTTCGCGGTATATCTAGTCTCACTAAGTTTCACAAGTATACCTATACATAATGTATATCTTGCTATTTTTCTAACACTTCTTGTTAGTTTTTTATTTTCCATCCTTGGATTTATTAATGCTGTTTATGCAAAAAGTTTTGATGATATAAATATTATTCCAACATTTGTTTTAACTCCGCTTACATATCTGGGTGGAACCTTTTATTCAATATATAACCTTCCTGAAGCTTGGCAAACAGTATCGTTGTTTAATCCTATAGCTTATATGGTAAGCGCATTTAGGTATGCATTTATTGGCATAGAAGAAATGAATACATTTAATGCGATAGTAATGATGTTCATATTAATATTTTTCATGTATTCTTTAGCTATATACCTTTTAAATAGAGGTATTGGAGTAAAAAACTAACTCTCACGAGGTTGGGAAAGTCAGTGAATACATAATCTGACACTGCCCCCGCAACGGTGAACAACAGTCCGAATGCCAACGAGGTGAGACCTACTTTAGCGGTGGTGCTATGAAAGAAATCTTGATCATATAGTCATATAAACTTTTACTTAAACGCTTTACTGTTTTTAGCAGATACATCGTCGTATCTTATTTAAGTAATTAAGACCTATTCATAATGTGAAGTACGTTGTGCATTTACAGTCTATGCGCTTTGGGTAATCAATATATAGCTTTGGGATGATGGCTGTTGCCCTAAATTTATTAATCTAGATGAGGATATTATGAACTTTAGAAAAATTATATTATTGAACGCTTTATTTACATTTTTCAGTCTCACACAGGCAAGTGAAACATTAAACCCAATTGTAGTAGGCAATTCAATCTCACCAATAGATATCCATACTTCGCCTGCATCTATGGAAGTATTCACTAGTTCAGATATAGAAATGAGAGGCTTCGCTGATATGCAAGAATTATTGAGCTCTATAAGCTCTATAAATATAACCTCTAACGGAGGAATTGGACAATTAACATCTATTTTTACAAGAGGTACTGAGAGCAATCATACAAAGATTATACTTGATGGGGTTGAGCTGAATCCAGGCACACTTGCTCTAGCACCAATACAAAACATTTCAATTGACTCCATTGACAGGATAGAAATTATAAAAGGGTCATCATCATCGCTTCATGGAGCTAGAACTATTGGTGGTATTATCAACATAAAGACTAAAGAGAATTCAAATTCAATAAAAATATCGACTGGATCATGGTCGACCAATACTACATCGTTGAGTCAAAATTATAGTCTAAATGGATTCAAGATGAATATTAATGCTAACAGAAAAGAATCGAAATCTAAGACTGCGGGTCGTTATTCTAATAAAAGGCATGCATATAATACAGACAACATAAGTATCGGTTTGAGCAAGGAGATAAATGATTATGTTTTTTCTACTAAGCTATACAACTCGAATGGTAATACGCAATATGACAGCTTTGGCACTAATGAGAATCAGGATCATGATGATTACTTTTACAACTTTGACCTTAAGAAATTTATTAATGAAGACATTTTTGAAATAAAAATTATAGGTTCTCAAAATAGGATTATCCAAAAAAAAGTAGGTTCAAGCGACTTCACCGATACTCTCAGGGATATTTATGATCTTTCCTACACGAATGTAGGGAGTAATGTTGTACAAAAAATTGGACTTATTTATACAAAAGAGCATATGAGTGAACTTGTATATGGTGGAACAGCCTATGAAAGTCGATTCACTGCACAACACAATAATAAAGAATATTTTTACCAGAATGAAATGTCATACCCATCATATCGATTGAACTTCGGGGCAAGACATACAGATCACTCACAAGCTGGACATTTTACTTCTGGGAACTTTGGAGTATCTTTACTTTCAGATAATAATGTATATTCATTTAATATTACCAAATCCTATAGACCAGCAGATGCAACAGACCTTTATGCGACTGATGGATCTGGTGATGCAACACATAAACCTGAAGAGTCGTTTTCTTATGAATTTGGAGTCAAAAGATATGTAAATGAGAATACATTTATCAGAGGAACGGCTTTTAAAACGAGATTGAAAAACCTAATTGAGGCGGATATTAATTCACAGATATATCTATCTGATGCATTAATAACGGGTTTAGAAATGAGAGTACAATCAAACATACGTCCTTTCATATATGATATTGGTTACACATATATGAATCCAGAAGATACAAAAAATAATCAACCCTTAACAAAACGAAGTAAACATAAGCTGAATGCAGATGTAATTTATAATTTTAAACCAAATAGTTCTCTAAGATTTAATATTTTAGCTGAAGGTACTAGAAAAGCGTCAGCATTTGCAGATATAAATTTAGGCTCATATTATATAGCCAATGTAAACTATAGGACACGACTTGATACAGGTACAATCTCTTTAAGCATGAAGAATATCTTCGATAGACCTTACAGGACAGCTCACGGATATCATACTCTAGATAGGTCACTCTTTGTTACATATACGTTAGATTATTGATAGAATGGCATCTAAATGAATAGAACTATCTTTACTGAATTATCGATATTCTTACTTCTCATTGTAAGTAAATTATCAAGTACTTTCATAAACATATCGCCTTTCTTAGCAGTGATTATAATCGGATCGTATTTTATTCATAACAAGTATAGATTATTGTTGATGATCTTTGGCGCACAACTTTTCTCTGATTTACTCTATGGCTTACATGTATCTAATTTATCAATCTATCTGTCTTACTTCATTATTGTTTTAGTTATCTATAGGAACGAAGTAATATACTCACTAACCAAAAGTATGTTGTATGGGCTGCAAGCTAACATAATATTTTTTATTGTCACTAACTTCGGTCACTACTTAGCATATAATAGTGTGTATACCACTACTCTTTTAGCTGAGACTTACAGTCGAGGATTATTGTTCGGTATTAATCTACTACTCTCAACGATTGTTTTTATCACAATCTTCCATGCCTTACTAGCTGTCAGCAGAAAACAGCTAGTAAAGTCAAGGAGTACGAGGGGAGAGCCTAGAACTTGAGTTGACCACCGGTTTTATATTCAGTAACACGTGTCTCAAAGAAATTTTTCTCTTTATTTAAGTCCATCATTTCAGACATCCATTCGAAAGGATTTGTTGCGCCTGGATATTGATGAGGCAGCCCAATACTCTCAAACCTTCTGTTTGCAATGAACTTGATATATTCCTCAAACTTTTGAGCGTCCATCCCTAACATAGGTTTTGGCATAGTATCACGACCGTATTGAGTCTCTAGCTCAACTCCTTTGGTGATCAGATTAATCATTTCTTGTTGAAACTCCTCAGTCCATAAGGTTGGATTTTCGTTTTTGATCTGATTAATTACATCAATTCCAAAGTTCATATGCATAGACTCGTCTCTTAAAATGTATTGAAACTGTTGCGACACACCTGTTAATTTATTTCTCCTTCCAAGTGACAAGATCTGTGTGAATCCCACATAGAAGAAGATGCCTTCGAAGACGACATAAAAAGCAATTAAGTCTCTTAAGAGTCTCTGATTATCTTTGTGTGTCCCTGTCTTAAATGTAGGGTCACCAAGACTCTGAGTAAATGGAAGAGCCCACTCTGCTTTAGTTGCAACTGCTGGAAGCTCTCGATACATGTTAAATATCCTTGCTTCATCTAATCCTAATGATTGAACACAGTATTGATAGGCGTGTGTATGTATTGCCTCTTCGAATGCTTGTCTCAATAAATATTGTCTACACTCAGGATTGGTTATATGTTTGTAAACTGCCAAGACTAGATTATTTGCAACCAAAGAGTCAGCTGTTGAGAAGAATCCAAGGTTTCTCTCAACCATTTCTCTTTCTTCTGGTCTAAGTGCTTGAGGATCGTTCCAGCATTTGATGTCATCATGCATAGGTATTTCTTCAGGCATCCAGTGATTCGCTGAGCCGTCTAAATATTTTTGCCAAGCCCACTTGTACTTAAATGGTACGAGTTGATTTAAATCAGCTCTACAATTAATAATCGCCTTATCATCGACTTGTATTCGCTTAGCGCCATGTTCGATGTTTTCCATTCCTGTTGAACCAACACCAGTTGGTTTAGGCTCAGGCATATGATCAACATTTGAATCAGCCATGTGGTCATTACTGATTGATTCTATATTTTGTGCTTCATGCACTTTTTTCTCTGGCACTATGTCTGGTTTACTTAGTGCGTCATTTATTGGGTCGTCCCAGTTATACATAATTATCTCCTTTTAATTTTTCTCAGCTTCTCTTAAAGCTTCAATTCTTTCGTTTTCATATTGTTTAAGTTTCATAATCACCAATATGGTCGCAGTAACTGCAATTAAATAGATTACAAAATCTGGTATATATATATTCATTATTGACATGCCTCACAATCTGGATCATCTATTAGACACTGTTTAACTTCATCATCATTTGACTTAACAGCATTTAAGTTTGAGCCGCTAGTATCTGACGTGCTTTTCTCTACATGAGTCGCACCCAACGAGCGTAGGTAATATGTAGTTTTAAGCCCTCTTATCCAAGCAAGCTTATATGCGCTTTCAAGTTTTTTACCATCAGAATCAGGTATATATAAATTTAGTGATTGTGATTGATCGATCCACTTTTGTCTTCGAGCGGCTGCTTCAACCAACCATCTAGTATCTATCTCAAAGCATGTTGAATAGATAGCTTTTAAATCGTCTGGAACTCGGTTGATAGGCTGTAGTTGTCCATCAAAATATTTCAGATCTTTTATCATAACTTCATCCCATAAATCACGTGATTTCAAATCATTAATTAAGTAAGGATTGATCACAGTAAATTCTCCCGATAGATTAGATTTAACATATAAGTTTTGATAAGTTGGCTCTATCGATTGTGAGACACCACAAATATTTGAGATAGTTGCAGTAGGAGCTATAGCAAGTGTATTAGAATTTCTCATGCCATTGGCTTTTATTTTGTCTCTTAGTTCATCCCATTTAAGACTTTCATCTAGATTAACATCTAAATATTTACCACGAATCTTCTTAAGTTTCTTAAGACTATCTATCGGCAGTATTCCCTGGCTCCATAATGAACCATCAAATGATTCATATGCACCTCGCTCTTTTGCAAGTTCCATTGATGCTTCGATTGCAAAGTAACTAACGTACTCCATGCTCTTATCAGCAAAATCAACTGCCTCTTCGGATTCATATGGAACACGAATTTTATATAGAGCATCCTGGAATCCCATAATGCCCATGCCAACTGGTCGATGCTTTAGGTTTGAGTTTTTTGCTTTATCAACACTGTAATAATTATATTCAATAACATTATCAAGCATTCTCATTGCAGTAGAGATTGTTGTCTTTAATTTTTCAGTATTTATTTTTCCATCATTAGTGATGTGAGCGGCTAAATTAACAGAGCCTAAATTGCATACTGCTATTTCGTCTTTAGATGTATTGAGTGTTATCTCAGTACACAGATTAGAGGAATGAACTACGCCTCTGTGCTGTTGTGGCGATCTAATATTGCATGGGTCTTTGAATGTAATCCATGGGTGCCCTGTCTCAAAGAGCATGCTCAAGATTTTTCTCCATATATCTACTGCATTAACAGTTTTAAAGTTTTTTATGCCACCAGTTTTAGCTAAATCTTCATATTCGGTATATTTTTCCTCAAATTCTAGTCCGTACAAATCATGTAAATCAGGTGTATCTGAAGGTGAAAACAGGGTCCATTCTTCATTAGCGTGAACACGTTTCATAAATAGATCTGGAATCCAATTAGCAGTGTTCATGTCATGAGTTCTTCTTCTCTCATCACCTGTATTTTTTCTAAGCTCTAGAAACTGTTCTATGTCTAAGTGCCAAGTTTCTAAATAAGCGCACATCGCACCTTTTCTTTTGCCGCCTTGATTGACAGCTACAGCAGTGTCATTAGCAACTTTGAGAAATGGAATGACTCCCTGACTTTTTCCGTTAGTGCCTTCGATGTAAGAACCAAGAGCCCTCACCTGTGACCAGTCGTTTCCTAAACCGCCTGCAAACTTTGAAAGCATAGCATCGTCGCTTATTCCCTCAAATATTCCTCGTAGATCATCGGGGATAGTAGAAAGATAGCATGATGACAATTGAGGTTTCAGTGTAGCTGAGTTAAACAACGTAGGAGTACTAGACATAAAATCAAACGAGGACAATAATTTATAAAATTCGATTGTTCTTGCTTCACGGTCATTTTCATTGATTGCTAGACCCATTGCTACTCTCATAAAGAAAGCCTGAGATAATTCAAATCTTGTTTCGTTATGATGAATGAAGTATCTGTCATAAAGTGTTTGAAGCCCAAGATAGGTAAACTGCATATCTCTTGTTAGGTCAATATTCTTTGCCAGTAACTCAATATCATAATTGAGCAATTCAGGATCTAGATGCTTGAGTTCAACGCCTTTTTTAATATAACTAGTAAAATATTCAGAGTATGATTTATTCATTGCATTCATACTTAGATCATTTATGTCAAGCCCAAGAAATCCATAAGCCTCTTCCGCCATAGAATTGGATAATAATCTTGCGAGGACATAAGAATAGTTAGGATCTTTTTCAATGAGTGGTCGTACAGAAATTAAAATAGAGTCAGAGAGATCAGATTTTTTTATCCCATCATAAATATTTTTATCTATTGTCTCAAAAATTAATTCCTCCGAGACATCTTTAATATCTAAACAGCTCTCAGAAATGAGATTTCTTAGTTTGGTAAAATCGATTGGTGCTGATGAGCCATCATCGAGTATCATATTTTTCGATATCGGCATGTCATCTGTTTGTTCAACGCCAAGCTTTCTTGCTTTTGCTCTGTCTTCTCTATATATAACGTATGCCCTTGCAACATCTTGGTAGCCAGCGCGCATAATTGCCAACTCAACTTGATCTTGTATATCTTCGATATGGACAACACCTCCGTTTGGAAATCTTCTTCTTATAGTTTGATCGACTTTATCAGTAAGATTTTCAACTTCATTGTGAATTCTGGATGATGCAGCAGCACTGCTGCCTTCGACACTTAAGAAAGCCTTGGTCATAGCTACAACAATCTTATGCGGATCGTAAGCTGTAACCTTTCCATTTCTTCTCATCACTCTATATCTGCCTGGCACTGGCTCAACATGCAACGGTTCATCAGCTACTGTGGCGTTTAAAGGCGTTTCTATATTAAGTTCTTCTACTTTTTTTGACATAATTTTTCTCTGGTGTGAGAGCTATGACACAATTATATCACCAAATGTAGTGGTTTAATAACAATAAAAACACTATATGTTGTGTTTAAGTCTGTGATTTGGTTGTGGATAACTTGTGAATTTGTTGAATTCACTTGTATATAAGATTATTGAAATATACTAATGCTTACATTAGAAAAGTTGCAATTCCCAGTAAAGATACGAATCCGACAACATCTGTAATAGTTGTCAAGATCACACCTCCGGCGAGGGCAGGATCGATATCTAGTTTCTCTAAAATAAGTGGAAGACTGACCCCGCTGATAGCGCCAATGATTAGATTGATCATAATAGCAGCTGCAATCACACCTCCAAGGAAAACACTGTCAAACCAAAAATAGACAATGGCTGCAATAACGCCTGACCAAATTATTCCATTCAGTAATCCGATTGCAGATTCTTTAAGGATTAAAAGTTTTGAGTTAGATGAACCTATTTGATCAAGAGCTTGTGCCCTAATAACGAGTGCTAGACTTTGACTTCCAGCTATACCTCCCATGCTTGCTACAATTGGCATCAATATCGCAAGTGCTACAACTTTCTCAATCGTTGCTTCAAAAATTCCAATCGCTGCAGCTGCAAGTAGTGCTGTTAAAAAATTAGCACCAAGCCAAAGTGTACGCCTTTTAGTACTTTGTATGACTGGTGCAAATATATCATCGTCTTTTTTTAGACCCGCCATATTTAATACACTTTCATCAACCTCTTCTCTGATGACATCAACAACATCATCGACTGTGATCCTACCAAGTAAGAAGCCTTGACTATCTACTACGGCTGCTGAGACAAGATCGGCATTTTCAAATCTTCTCGATACTTCATGTTCTCCAAGATCTGGATCTATTGGGTCGTCATCCTTTTGCATGATTTGAAAAACGTATTTTGATGGATCTGCAACGAGAACATCTTTTAGAGACACAAATCCATGATACATATTAATTCTATCAGTCACAAAAATTTTATCAGTTTGATCTGGCAGGCTTTTCATACGTCTTAGATAGTGGAGAAGGACATCAACTGTGACATTACTTCTAATTGTAATTGTATCAGTATTCATTAGCCCGCCTGCTGTACCATCTTCAAAGGACAATACTTTTTCAAGCCTTTCTTGATTTTGCTTAGTTAAACTTTTTAATGCTTTTCTTGTTAAGTGATCAGGAAGTGATTGAATGATATCTGCTAAATCATCGGTATCTAATTTTTCAGCTATTTTGACAAGCCCTTCTGTTCCATCTCTATCGATAAGTTCATCAATAAGATACTCTCTTACTTCATCATTGAGCTCAGCAAGAGTCTCACCTTTATTTTCATCACTTACTAATGTCCATAGAAGATCTCTTCTATTTCTTGGCGTACTTTCAATTACATCTGCAATCTCAGATGGATAGAGAGAATTTAATAAATTTTTAGCTTGGATGACAGCACCGCTATCAAGAACTTCTGAGAGTTGATCGAGAGTGACAGTATTGTCTTTATGAATGCTTTCTGCAGGCATTTTAACTGACCTCTCTTGTTGAATTGATTTATTACATATTCCTGCCTATAAGATACCACAAAAGGGACTAGGTTGTTAACCTGTCCCTCGGGGTTATATATAATGAGAATCAATTCTGGTAGTAGCTAGCTGAGAAATTAATTGATTGTTAACGTCAAATTAATAAGGGAGCTAGCTACCACATCCATCCGTTAAGGATTAGAAGTCATGTCTTAGACCAAGTATATATGTACGGTAATCTGTATCACCTGCTGCAGATTCTCCATCGTAATCAGAAAGACCCGCATAAAGTCTACTAGTTTTAGACAGTTTGTACTGCATACCTAAACTGTATGCATCACCGCCTGCATTAGCAATTGTCGCGTGATCAGATTCAGACATTGTATACATTAAGGTCATTGGTCCAGTCTTATAGGTTATTCCATACCAATCGACTTCACCATTACCGGTTGTCTTGAACATACTTGTATCAAGCTCAACATCTTCATGCATGTACCATACTTTTACCTTGTTATCACCAACTTTGGTTTTATAAGTAACAGTATATTTTCTATTCATTTCATCAGCTGATTCATCATGGTTGTAAGCATGAACAAGTTCTAAACCTTTAACTAAAAAGTTTTTGTATTCGATACCATACCCGATGTCACCTTTAGAATTAACTTTTGCATCACCATCATGAGCAGTGAAGCCTTTAATGACTGCAAATCGTAAGTTGCCTGATTTAAGTTCGTAGAAACCAGAACCTCTCCAGTAACTAGAGTGAGACATAGTACCTGCTGAGATACCGTTTGTATCCCTCATTTGTGCAAGTGAATCATGCAAAATGTCATGTTTAGCCAAATATTTATATGGTGACTCCATTGATCCAAACTTAAATTGACCATAAGGGGTTAACATTCCCAGCCAACCTTGTTTCAGACTAAATGGATTTGATTTTTCACTTGAGCTCTTTGTTAAACCGGAAGCATCGCCATCACCAAGATCTAATGCCCATTCAACTTTATAGTTGACAGCATAGCCATTTCCAATAGCGTTTTTGCCTTTAAAACCGATACGCCCCATACCTTCATCATCAAAGATTGCAGTTTGAGCATTACTTCCATCAGTCTTCTCATTACTGTACTGAGCCCAGAGTCGTCCATAAAGTTTCGCACTTGAGCCTTTTTTAAGAGCTGGAGATGCGACTGCCTCGTTTGGTTTGATGACAGAATTTGTCATAGCACCACCCGTGAAACCGACTAAAGGAACTGCCAGTAAAGCAAGTACAAGATATTTTTGTAATTGTTTCATTATTTCCTCTTTGTTTAATAACGTTAATTAATGTTTCCTTAAACGGATAAGGCTGATGATACAAAACATAAGTACAAAGTTTTGATAAAGAAATATGAAAGATTTATATACGAAATATGTCAGTTTTATGAAAGTAGACTTATTTAATTTTTCTTTAATAAATTATTGAGCTTTCTTCCAATATCGTTATAGATTCTCAATAGCTCTTGTTTTCTGTCATCAAAATCATCTATATCTGCGGGGTCAGAGTACCCCCAGTGAAGGATCTTGGAGCAATTCGTAAAAATAGGACAGCTGTCTTTCGCATTATCACAGACTGTGATGGCGTAATCAAAACTATGATTTTCGCAAGACATAAATGGTGTGATGCTTTTTGATTGAAGTTTACTCAATGGATAGCCAATTTCTCTCGCTATATCCAAAGCAGCACTGTTGACACTACCGGTAGGCTTTGAGCCTGCTGAGTATCCAACGAACTTACCGCCCATCAAAATATTGGCTGCCATCTCGCCCATGATGGATCTAGCTGAATTTCCTGTACAGATGAATAAAACTTTAATCTTGCTGGATGAGCTCATCAATAACTCCTTCTCGCAAACCTCCACTAGACTTATAAACATCTGACACACCAAGATTATGGAGTATACAATCGAGTATTATAAGACATGATGGCAAAATATTGATGCGATATGGATTGATATAATTTTTCAATTCACTTTTACTCGAATCAAGTTTATCAGTATTAGATAAAATATTTGCAACATTCTCCTTTATACTTGAGCTTTCCGCATTCATTAAAATTTGACAAGCACGATATGCTGTTTTGAATGATCCAGATGTACCGTACAAAGGCTTTTTATTTTTAAATGACATTTCTGATATACCCTCTCTTTCAAGTTCTTTAGCTACATACTCTGAAGCTTTTTCATATAGGAACTTTTTGCCTTTGATAAATTTGTTTGATAGAAATACACTCCCAACCTGCAAACTGACAATTTTTGAAATTTTATCTTCACTAACTTTAATAATTTCTGTACTTGATCCTCCAATGTCGAGGATGAAGTATTTTCTTTCACCTATTTGATTGCTAGATGACACGCCTTTGAAAACAAATTCACCCTCTTGATCAGAAGAAATAATATTAATTTTATACCCAAGGATGGACTCGGCGTTACTTACGAATGCTTTATCTTTGATTCTTCTAAAAGAGTTAGTAGCAATAACTTTTAATGCATCCGGTTTCTGAATATCAATGATACTTTTGAATTCATCGAATGTTTGAAAAAGTTCTCTCTCTTTATTTTTTTGAATATTGCCATCAGAATTAGTTGATGCAATTATGTTTATGTATTTTTTATACTTGAAAATGCTTCGAACTTCTCGGTTTTTAAAAGTAACAAACTTAATATTGAAAGTATTTGACCCAAGGTCTAAAACACCTACTTTTCTCTCAATCTTAACTTGCATTCATAACTCCGTGTATCTTGCATAATTCATCTTGTGAATGTAATCTTTTATGTCCTTTTGAGGGTGATTTTCTATAATACTTTCCGGTAGAATCTAATTTCCATAGTTTGAAATTATCTGTTTTTTGAAGATCAAATGCTTCAAAACATATTCTTTCACGATGTTCTTTATTAATAATTGGGAAAAATATTTCCACTCTGTTATGAATGTTTCTAGTCATTAGATCTGCACTGGATAAATACAATTTTGGATTATTATTATTACAAAAAAAGAACGCTCTAGAATGCTCCAAGTATCTCCCGATTGTTGAGTAAACTTTAATATTTTCCGAGAGACCCTTTATGCCTGGCATCAGTATACATTCACCGCGGACAAAAAGTTCAATCTTGACTCCTGCCTTAGACGCCTCATAGAGCTTTGAAATAATTTTACGCTCCGTTAGTTGATTCATTTTCGCTCTGATAAAAGCATCTTTGCCATTTTTTTTGTTATTGATTTCGTTTGAGATAAACTTAAAAATTTTTTTATAACTATTTAATGGTGATAAGAATAGATGCTTGTATTTCATATCTTTGTTTGATCCAGTAAGTTGTAAAAAGAATTTATGAATATCATGCCCAATCTGTTTATTTGATGAGATAAGCCCAAAATCAGTATATAGACTGGCTGTTTTCGAATTATAGTTGCCTGTTGCTAAATGGAAGTAATTAACTAATTGATTATTTTCTTTTCTGACTATAAGTAAAGCCTTAGCATGAGTCTTATATTTTCTAATTCCATAGGTCACCTGAACACCAACATCCTCAAGCTTTTTTGCGATCTTGATGTTATTCTCCTCATCAAACTTTGCCCTTAATTCTATAACTACAGTAACGGCAATATTACGCTTGGCAGCTTTGATAAGTAATTTAATTATTTCAGAATCTAGAGATGTCCTATAGATAGTTTGTTTAATGGCAACCGTATTCTTGTCAAAAACAGCTAACTTAAGAAAATTGGTGACTATTTTGAAATCATTATAGGGGTGATGTAAAAGTACATCTCTTTCTTTTAAATCTTCAAAAAACTTGTTGCCCTTCGCCTTCTGTAGACTATTGTTATTTGGTTTATATACTGAAAATTTAAGTTCTTTCTTTTTTATGTCATCATAAATAGAATAAAATCTATTTAGATTTACTGGACCATTTATTTTATAGATATCAATATCATTCAATTTGTATTGAGCTTTAAGAAATTTCAAAATATCTTTTGGGCAATCTTTGACAACCTCGAGTCTTACTGCTTCGTTAAATTTCCTCTCTGGTAGTAATCGTGTGAGAGACTTTTTAATATCATTTAAGTCCTCGTCATCAAAAACAAGATTACTGTTCATAGTAACCCTAAATTGATGACACCCCCAAACTTTCAGCCCAGGGAAAAGCTTGTCAACATTTTCATGTATTAGAGAAGAAAGGAAAATATAGGTATCCTTATCTTGAGAGATCTTTTTAGGAAGTTTTATATACCTCGGTAAGATCCTCGGTGCAGGCACTACGGCAAGCTTAGGTGAATTGCCAAATACGTCTGACCCTTTTAACTTTACCATGAAATTCAAACTTTTATTTTGAATTCTAGGAAAGGGGTGACTTCCAATTATATCTGGAGAATTCCCTTCTAGAATCATGGGGTTAATAATTGGCAAAATATGTGTATCGAAATATTTACTTGCCCAATCTCTTTGAGCGCTATTTAATTCCCTTCTTCTTAGAAAAACTATATTTTTGGTTCTTAGAGCCCTGAAAACACTTTTTTGCAATAGATCGTATTGAAGCTTAATAATTGCATTCACTTTCCTTCTTATGTCTTTCAACAGCTGAAGATTATTCTCTCTCTCAGATAAGAAACGTTTATCTGAAAGTTTTATTTTTTTTCTTAAAAACGCGACTTTAATTTCAAAGAACTCATCTAGATTGCTATCTGCAATGCATAAGTACTTCAATCTCTCCAGAATTGGAACGGACTTATCTGAGGCTTGTTCGATGACTCTTTTGTTGAACTCCAGTAAGCTCAACTCTCTTGTGAAAAAGTTGTTATCGTGCATCCAGCATATGACTCAAGTTATGAATTTGTATCTAAACTATATCCTGAAGATCGTATTGTCCTAATTACTTTACACTCTTCCGTATTACTCAAAGCTTTTCTTAATCTACGTATGTGAACATCGATAGTTCTATCGGTAACATATACATTAGTACCCCAAACATTATCTAAGATCTGTTGCCTAGAATAGACCCTTCCTGGATTTTTCATCAAAAATTCCAAAATTCTGTACTCTCTCGGGCCTAATTTTGCCTCTTCATCACAACAGTAAACCCTGTGGCTACCGGTATCCAATTTAATATTTCCGTAAGATAAAATCATTTCCCTACTGTCATCACTACTTCGTCTCAGAAGCGCTTTGATTCTTGCGATAAGTTCAGCTGGACTAAAGGGTTTGGTAATATAGTCATCACAGCCCATTTCAAACCCTGACAATAGATCTTGCTCTTCCCCTTTTGCTGTTAGCATTATTATGGGTGTATTTTTCAAGTCTTTGTTACTTCTTACAAACTTACAAACTTCTGTTCCTGCAATATCCGGCAACATCCAATCAAGTAAGATTAAGTCTGGATTCGATTTTTGAAGTTTCATCATGGCATCATAGCCATTAGTGGAATGTTCAAATTTAAAGCCTGATGCCTTTATATTATATTCCAGAAGCGATACAAGCGCCTCTTCATCTTCGATTGAAAAAATGGTCGTCATTTATTTGATTCCTCAATAGCATGTTCAAGCTTACTGTCTTTTTTTTCATCCTTTAAATCTACATGTTCACCGGTTACTATAAAGTGTATTTCTTCTGCTACGTTTTCTATGTGATCCCCTGCTCTCTCAAGAGTTTTGATAGCAAACAACAATTTAGTGTATGTCAGCAGTCTCAGTTTGGAAACTTTACCTTTAATTAGATCGACAATTTTCTCGTATATAGCATTGTATGTTTTATCAATCTCAACATCATTTTTTATCACCTCTTTTGCTTTTGTAAGATCTTTTGATACATAGGCATCAATTACTTTTTTAAGCTGTACTTGAACAAGATTGAGCAATCTAAGTATGTCATTTTTTACGCTAGTCTCAGGAATTTCCTCAAGGGTTGCAACTCTCATTGCTATGTTTTTGGCGTAATCACCAAGCCTCTCAAGATCTGTTGAAATCCTAAGAGATGTTAAAATATCTCTAAGATCTACTGCTACAGGTGAACGAAGTGTAATAAGGGTAATTACAGCATCTCTTATCTCTGCATCATAATTATCAAGTTTAGGTTCATTTTCTAGAATATCCTCTGTGGTCGCTGGAGATCCAGTATCCACCACGTGATAAAGTAATTTATATTGCTCTTCAACAAGTGTTGCCATTTGAGTAACTAAATGAATTACATTAGCTATTTCATCATCAAAGGATTTAACAATATGTTCTCTGTAATCTGTCATATTTTTTATTATAGCTTATCTGTAAATAATTATCCGATCCTTCCCGTAATATAGTCTTGAGTTTTCTGGTGCTGTGGATTAGAGAAAATTGTCTTGGTTAATCCTGACTCAATCAGTTCTCCCATATGCATGTAAGCCGTTCTATCAGATACTCTAGCTGCTTGTTGCATAGAGTGAGTAACAATTACGATTGTGTATTGCTCTTTAAGCTCAGCAATCAAATCCTCAATCTTTGCAGTCGCGATTGGATCCAAAGCAGAGCATGGCTCATCCATCAAGAGAATCTCAGGATTAACTGCGAGAGCTCTTGCAATACAAAGTCTTTGTTGTTGGCCTCCAGATAAACCGGTGCCTGGATCAAACAACCGATCTTTTACCTCATCATACAATCCTGATTTACTTAGACTTTCTATCACTACATGATCAAGCTCCTCCTTTGAATTGGTCATTCCATGCAACGTTGGTCCAAAAGCTACATTATCATATATTGATTTTGGAAAAGGATTAGGTTTTTGAAATACCATTCCCACTTTCATTCTCAAAAGAACTGGATCTTGTGATGCATCATTAATGTCTTTAGAATCCAATAACACTTGACCATCAGTTTTACATATTTCAACTAGGTCGTTCATTCTATTAATACATTTAAGTAATGTAGATTTTCCACATCCAGATGGACCAATTAGCGATGTAACTTCTTTTTCCATAATATTAAGATTTATATTGTATAAAGCCTGTTTATCGCCATAGAAGACGTTAAGATTTTTGATTGAAAGTTTTAATTGTTCAGTCATAAATATTTCACCATTTTTTTTCTAATTTTTTTCTTAAATAAATAGCTGTCAAATTGAGGAGGACGAGAAAAACTAATAAAACCATTATGGCTGCGGATGTCCTCTCCGTAAATGCCCTTTCAGGACTATCTGCCCATAAAAATATTTGTACTGGTAATGCCGTAGATGGCTCCATTGGTCCTCCCGGTATATCGACAACGAATGCTACCATTCCAATCATCAGTAGTGGCGCTGTCTCACCAATTGCCTGTGCAATTCCTATGATAGTTCCGGTCAAAATACCTGGCATTGCAAGTGGGAGAGTGAATCCAAATATAGTTTGAACCTTACTTGCACCCAGTCCTATAGCCGCCTCTTCTATAGAGGGAGGTACAGATTTGATAGCTGCTCTGGATGCAATTACAATCGTAGGCAAAGTCATGAGCGCCAAGGTGAGTCCACCAACTAATGGGGCAGACCTAGGAAGATTAAAAAAGTTAAGAAATATCGCTAATCCTAAAAGGCCAAAAACGATTGATGGCACAGCCGCTAGGTTATTAATGTTTGTCTCAATAAGATCAGAAAATTTATTTTTGGATGCAAGTTTTTCGAGATAAACTGCTGACAACACAGCTATCGGAAATGATACTAAAAATGCAATTAAAATTGCGTAAAGTGAGCCTATTATTGCTCCTCTAATGCCAGCCATTTCGGGTTCTCTACTGTCTGCAGCAGAAAATAGGTATTTATTGCTTTGTAATTCAACTAAATTTTTCGATTCTAGAATATCTACATACTGCATTTGCACTTCATCTAATCGTCCAGCAGTGTCTCCTTGTCTTTTTACAGTCCCTTTGATGTACATATCTAAGTCTGCTGAGGCTAAGAACCAAAAATAACCTTGTAGAGAGGAGGATTCATTATCCTCTAATAATTCTTGAAATTCATATTTTGCTCCTTTGCTCAAAAGTGATAACACTGCCTTTCTTTCATTTCTTGATTTGACCTCAGGAGGAAACATTTCAAGGAAACTTTTATTCAAATAAGATCTTGGGTTTATTGATTTTTTATCAACGGATGCAGGAATATCTAATTTGACTGCCACATAGGTTTGTTGAAAAGCTGAAATTCCAGTGGAAAATATATTATATAACAATATTACTAGAAAACTAATTGCTAGTGTAACGGCAACTTTCCCATAGAATTGAAATCTTTTCTCAGATTGATTTCTTGAAGAGATGTTATTCATACTGCTCCCTGTATCTCTTGACTATACTAAGAGAAATCACGTTCAAAATTAATGTTATAAAGAATAGTACAAACGCCAATGCGAATGCTGAAAGTGTCTTAGGACTATCAAACTCTTGGTCACCTGTAAGAAGTCCAACAATTTGAACAGTTACCGTGCTCACACTATCAAATGGATTAAAAGTTAAATTTGCTGCAAATCCTGCAGCCATCACCACTATCATTGTTTCCCCTATCGCACGTGAGAATGCCAAAAGAAAACTTCCAACAATGCCATGAAAAGACGCTGGTATAATTACTTTCTTAGTTGTCTCAGATAGTGTAGCTCCCATTGCAAGTGAACCTTCTTTAAGAGACTTAGGAACAGCAGTCAGGGCGTCATCTGTCAGTGACGCTACGAATGGTATTATCATGATCCCAAGGACCGATCCTGCAATCAACGCGCTTTCAGAACTCATGTTTGTAAAAGTTAAAAATGCTCCTAAATCACGGAAAAAAGGAGCAACTGTTATAACAGCAAAAAAACCATAGACTACTGTTGGAATACCAGCGAGTATCTCAATGATTGGCTTTGCATAGCTTCTAACTCTATCAGAAGCGTATTGAGATAAATATATAGCAGAATACATTCCTATTGGTCCTGCCACTGCCATCGCAATAAATGAGATGAGGAGTGTTCCAGTGAATACAGGGACGGCTCCAAAACTTCCAGATGAACCAACTTGGTCAGCTCTTATCGCCATCTGGGGGCTCCAATGCAGCCCGAATAAAAAATCAAACACATTCACGGAATCAAAAAATCTTAGAGTTTCAAATAGCAGTGATAGAACAATTCCTAACGTTACAAAAATTGCAAATACTGCCGAAGCTCGCATAATAATTACAACTACTCGTTCAATGTGATCTCTTGCTTTGAATTGAACCTCAACAAACCTCATAGAATATCTAAAAAGTATCAATGCTAAAGTCAAGGTGACAATAAACTGGAGTATCGAGCTTGTTTTTTGAAGTGATTGATAGTACTCGACTGCTGGAATAAAGCCAACATGGTCGATTATTGCGTCTGTTGTTCCTTCAACATAATCAATTACACCGTTTGTGTAAAACTCAACCAATCCTGCATCTGTGATATCTGAAAAGTAATCTTTAAGGTTAGCACCCATAATAATATTCATGATAAATGACCAAGAAATCAGTAAAATGATCGCTGGAACAATCGTTAGGAAAGCTGTGTAAAGGCCATGATAATGGGGTTGAGAATGCAAGATATTTATTTCTGATAAAACCTTCGCTTTCTTCTTATTAAGAGCAAAGCCATATAGTGCAAGTGATAGAATAGTTATTAATAGAATTTCGATCATGATTTAACTGTACTAAATCATAGGGTGTCAATGTTACAGTTATGTTAAAAATGTCTTAACTTCTGATGTATTCGTATAATTTTGTAGCTATAAAAGCTCCTATCAACTGAGAAATGATAAATTGAGGAACATTCATAAAGTAAATGCCTGTATAAGTGTCACTTAATGATCTTGCAATTGATATAGCTGGGTTGGCGAATGATGTTGATGATGTAAAAAAGTAGCCTGCACCTATATAAACTCCTACCAACACTCCCATCGAAACATCGTCTCTTTTTTGAGACATGCAGATTATAAATACTAGCAGAAAAGATGCTATAACTTCTGAGAACATGATATTTAGACCGGCCCTGTTTTTTGTACTCATCTCAATGAGAGGCATATCAAACATGGTATGAACGAAAATAACGCCTGTGATGCCAGCGATAATGTGGGTGACAACATAATTAAAAAAGTCTGTTTTATTGAGTGTTCCCTGCAGGTAAAAACTAAGTGAAACAGCTGGATTAAAATGAGCTCCTGATATGCTCCTGAAAGTCATTATGATAACTATAAGAATTCCAACC
>CABYTF010000001.1 GCA_902521725.1 uncultured Gammaproteobacteria bacterium | reverse complement strand
CTCAACAAAGCAAGAAAAATTGATGAAGAGATAGCAAAAAATAAAATTAGAGCATTGTCTGGCTTGCCCATAGCTCAAAAAGATATATTTTGCACTAAAAATATTAAGACATCATGTGGCTCTAAAATGCTCGATAACTTTATAAGTCCATATAATGCGACTGTAATAGAAAAACTCAATGATGCTGGCACTATTATGCTTGGGAAAACAAACATGGATGAATTTGCAATGGGCTCCTCCAATGAGACGAGCTTCTATGGTCCTGTAAAAAATCCATGGGATACTAAATACGTCCCTGGGGGCTCTTCAGGCGGCTCTGCATCTGTGGTCGCAGCAAGAATTTCACCATGTTCAACAGGAACGGATACTGGCGGATCAATCAGACAACCTGCATCGCTGTGTGGAATCTGTGGATTAAAACCGACTTATGGAAGAGTGTCAAGATATGGAATGATTGCATTTGCGTCTAGTTTAGATCAAGCAGGTATCTTCACCACAGACGCACTTGATGCAGCTATTTTACTAAAAGAAATATCTGGTTATGATGATAAAGATTCCACCAGTTCAAACGTCGAAGTACCTGATTATTACTCATACTGCTTGAATGATATAAATTATAATTATACCGTTGGTATACCTGAAGAATTCATAAAAGACTTAAATGATGATGTAAAAAAAGTTTTTTACGATTCGGTTAAAGTCTTAGAAAAAGTTGGATGTAAAATAAAGACTATTAATCTTAAATATACAAGCTTGGGTGTCTCAGCTTATCAAGTTGTTGCACCCGCAGAATGCTCCTCAAATTTATCTAGATTTGATGGTGTAAGATATGGACATAGATCAGATAACTCATCTGACCTTGAAAATCTCTACAGAGAATCACGTTCAGAGGGTTTTGGGAAAGAAGTTAAAAGAAGAATATTAGTCGGTACATATGCCCTATCTGCCGGATATTATGATGCATATTACTTGAAAGCTCAAAAAGTTAGAAACTTAATTGCTAATGACTTCAAAGATGCTTTTGATCAAGTTGATCTGATCATAGGGCCGACAACACCTGATAAAGCTTTTAAAATTGGCGAGAAAATGAATGACCCAATCGCAATGTACCTATCAGATGTTTACACTGTGAGTACGAATCTTGCTGGATTGCCTGCTATGTCTATACCAATGGGATTTAAAGAAAATATGCCATTAGGCTTACAAATAATTGGTAACCATTTTGATGAAAAAAATATACTTAAAATCTCTCATCTCTATCAACAAGAAACAGATTGGCATAAAAGAGAACCAGGAAAATAATTATGTGGGAAACCGTAATAGGTCTAGAAATACATGTCCAGTTGTCAACTGAGAGTAAGCTATTCTCGTCTGCATCGACAGACTTTGGAGCTGATCAAAATACGCAAGCATCCGTTATAGATTTAGCTATGCCAGGTGTACTCCCAGTATTGAATAAAAACGCAGTCGATATGGCTGTAAAATTTGGGTTAGCTGTGGATGCAAAAATAGCAACAAAGTCGATATTTGCCAGAAAAAACTATTTTTATCCTGATCTACCAAAAGGATATCAGATTTCTCAATATGAACTACCGATAGTTTTTGATGGCAAGCTAGATATAAACGTAGATGGGATCAAAAAGAGCGTTGGCATCACACGTGCACATCTTGAAGAAGATGCAGGAAAATCAATACATGATCTGTATGAAGATGAGAGTGCTATAGATCTGAACCGTGCAGGAACCCCGCTAATAGAAATTGTGTCAGAACCTGACATGCGATCTTCTAGAGAGGCAGTAACCTATTTAAAGAAAATACATTCTATTGTAAAAAGTCTAGGAATAAGTGACGGTAATATGCAAGAAGGATCTTTTAGATGTGATGCAAACATCTCATTAAGAAAGCCAGGCGATGATTTTGGTACTCGAGCCGAAATAAAAAATATAAATTCATTTAAGTTTGTAGAATCTGCAATTAATTACGAAGTAATAAGACAAAGAGATATTCTAGAATCTGGTGAGTCTGTAATTCAAGAAACACGATTATATGATCCCAAAAAGGATGAGACAAGACCCATGAGGTCGAAAGAGGAGGCAAATGACTATAGGTATTTTCCTGATCCAGATTTACTTCCAGTTGAAATTTCTCAGGAAAAAATTGATAAGATAAAGCTAGCCCTACCTGAGTTGCCAGATGATAAAAAAGATCGCTATAAAAATAATTATGGTCTTAAAGAAGATGATGCGGAAATATTATCTTTGAATTCTAATTTGTCTACTTTCTTTGATGAATCAATTAAAGAGTCAAATTCTAATCCTCAACTCGTAGCAAATTTTATATTAAGTGAATTAGTGGGCTTGTGTAACAAGCATAATATAGATATATCTGTTGCTACAATAAAACCTTCACATATATCTCAATTAATGAATTATATTGCAGAAGGTAAGATTTCAAACAAGCAAGCAAAAGACATATTGAATGAATTATGGTCTAGTAAGTCTGATATTGATGAAATCATAAGATCAAAAAATATTGAACAAGTATCAGATACTGGAATTCTCATGGAAGAAGCGCAAAAAATACTGGAAAAGCATCCTAAAGAAGTCCAAGATTATAAAAATGGAAAAGACAAGCTAATGGGGTTTTTCGTGGGTCAAATTATGAAAGAGACGAAAGGTAAAGCTAATCCGAAAGTCTTGAATGAAATTCTTAATAAACTACTAAAGGAGTGATAGATGATCAGTTTTATAAAACAAATTGCAGGAATGTTTTCCACCGACATATCTATTGACTTAGGTACAGCAAATACACTCATCTACATGAAAGGAAAAGGTATTGTTTTAGATGAACCATCAGTTGTGGTCGTTAGAGATGAGCAAGGAGCAAATAAAAGAGTAGAGGCTGTCGGAATTGAAGCTAAGAATATGCTTGGGAGGACGCCCGTTGGGTTAACAGCAATTAGACCACTGAAAGACGGTGTAATTTCAGATTTCACAATTTGTGAAAAAATGTTGCAACATTTTATCAAAAAAGTGCATAAGAGCGCATGGTTCCGACCAAGTCCCAGAGTTTTAATATGTGTACCATGTGGTGCAACTCAAGTAGAGAGAAGAGCAATTAGAGAATCGGCCTCAGGTGCAGGTGCTAGAGTCGTTCATTTGATTGATGAACCAATGGCTGCTGCAGTTGGTGCAGGTATGCCACTCGATGAGCCAAGAGGGTATATGGTTTGTGACATCGGTGGTGGTACGTCTGAGGTAGCTACAATTTCTTTAAACGGTATTGTCTATGCTTCATCGACAAGAATAGGTGGGGATACTTTCTCAGAGGCACTTATTAGTTATGTTAGAAGAAATTATGGATGTGTTATAGGAGATCCCACTGCTGAAAAAATAAAACACGAAATTGGCTCTGCTTATCCTAGTAGTGATTTATTGGAAATAGAGGTGAAGGGTACTAATTTAGCAGCAGGTGTCCCTCAATCATTTACAATTAATAGTAATGAGACGTTAGAAGCCTTACAGGAGGCACTTCAAGGTATTGTAGCTGCTGTAAAAACCGCACTCGAAAACACTCCTCCTGAGCTTGGAGCAGATATTCACGAGAGAGGTATGGTGCTTACAGGCGGTGGTGCGCTTCTAAAAGACTTAGATATGCTCATCAAAGAAGAAACGGGAATGAATGTTGTCGTGGCAGAGGATCCACTTAGTTGTGTAGCACGAGGTGGAGGTAAAGTTTTAGAGATAATTGATGAGAAAGGGGTAGAATTTCTCTCTATGGATTAGACAGTGTCTGCAACATTATTTAAGCATAGCGTAACTAACTTCTATCTTCTCTTATTTTTTATAGGGCTCTCTGTCAGTTCAGTTGTGTTAGACATCAAATACTCAAATTCAAACTACATACGAATCATAATCAATGATTTTTTGATAACGCCTATTCAATACCTTGCAAGCACTCCCTCAACATTTTTCTCAAAATTTGTTGAAGAAAAGAAGACTATTGAACAACTAGAACAAAAAATAGAAGACCTTGAAAAACAAAATACGGCAATGAAAATAAATCTGCAAAGAATTGATGTTCTGGAAAATGAAGTATCTAGACTTAGATCAATAAAAAGCCAAATTGATAATAATTTGAAAAATATTAAAATTGCACAAATCACACAGAAGGATGTCATTCCTAACAAAAAATCAGTTCAAATAAATGTAGGTTCGAATTATAAAACTAAGGTTGGACAAACGGTTATGGGTGTTAATGGTCTTTTAGGACAGGTCGTCGAAGTTAATGTTTATTCTAGTAAAGTCCTGCTCATTACTGATAATGATAGTAATGTCCCTGCAAAGATAGCTCGGACAGGTCAACAAATCATAATCAAAGGCAGGTCGCAAGATAACTTACTTGAAGTTTCATTTCTTCCTAACGATAGCGAAATAGAATCTGGTGATCTTATAATCACATCGGGGCAAGCAAATAGATTTATACCTGCATTAAAAATTGGGAGAGTACTTGAAGTTATAAGAAATGAGGGTGAGCGTTTTAGTCAGGTGATAATAAAACCTTTAGAGGATGCCGATAAAGTTTCTGAGGTTATTCTATCTTCTGATGAGAGGTGATAACAGTCTATGTTAATAATTTTAGTCACTATTATTCTTGGCCTTTTTATATCTCTTATTACACTCCCCCTTGGATACTACGCGCCTGAATGGATACTTTTGATCGTTATATACTGGGCAATTGCAGTACCCTCAAACAATAAGCTCTTTCTGGCTTTTTTAACGGGAATACTCGTCGATATTGTTTATGGTCAGGTATTGGGAATCTCCTCACTTTTTTACGTGCTACTACTGTATATTATTTTACGACTCTATAACTCGCTCAGATATATGACGATAGCACAGCAGGCAGTGGTATTGTTCATCTTTATTTTTATAAAACAACATCTGCTAGTTTGGGCATATTTTATAATTGACCGAAATATCGATTATCAAGCTTTGCTAGTTGGGTCAATCATCAGCGCTTCAATTTGGCCAGTTATTTATTATACTTTAAGGCTTGTAAGAAGAAAGTTTAATATAGGCGGCATTAAATAGAACAAAATGTTGTCCAGGCTTATCCCCGATTATCCAAAAATAACATTACATAAAACTTCTGATGGTTATGAAGTAAGGGATCATGAAAAAAATATGAAGATGTCACTATCCTTTGATGATTACAGCAAGGTCCTCTTGGATAAAAAAAAACATCAATTAAATAATATATTTAAGGCGAAGAATTTGAATATTTTAGATTGTACTGGTGGTTTTGCAAGAGATGCAGCAATACTCGCGTCTTTGGGGAATAATATAACACTAATTGAGCGGGACCCTCTAATAATGTCTTTATTGATTGACGCTAATAAGAAAATTAAAAGCGAAGATATTCGATCTGTTTTTAGCAGGATAAAAATTAGATTTGGCGATTGTATAGACTTCCTTAGAAATATGAATAAACATTTCGACTATATATATTTTGATTTTATGTTCAACATAAACAGAAATGCTTTACCTTCAAAAAATGAGCAGTTTCTTAGGAAAATAGTCAAAAATGATATAAATGAGAACATAAATATCATTCATGAAACTATTGAACGAGTTAGCAGTAAAATAATAATTAAGGAGCATATATCTTCTAATGACTACGATAATTTTGATATTATAAATACTTACAAAGGTAAGACAGTGAAATATCACTTGCTACATGGGAAGAATGGATATAACAAAATATATAAGAAATAAATCGAATGTAAGAGTTTTGAAACTAGTAGAGGATGGTGACATCTTAAAAGAGTTAGACTCATGTACTTACGAGAGTATAGATTCTCTCGATAGCTATGAAAAAAATGTCTTTTCTGATGAGGATCTATTAGTAATAATCACAGACCTTGGAAGCTTGACCGATTCGTGTGTTTTGAAAAAAAATTGCGGTTTGAATAATATAATGTTACTTGTTGCTAATGATGATAAATTCAAGAAGAATACTACTAAGTATATGAATATGTTTTTTGGTTATGGTTATAAGTATTTCGGATCGTCAAACAGTGATAAAGCAGAAGTTTTTGTTTATGATATAGCAGATTATAAAGATAATCCGGATTGGTTGAATAACAAAAATTGGGCTAATCCAGAGCTGTGGGAGAAATAGAGTATGAAAGATGCAATAACTGATGCTATCTCAAAAGGAATCAAATTTGATAATTTATCAGTGGAGGGATCAGAATCTAAATACACTGTGAGTATTATAAGTAATGTATTTGAGGGTAAATCAATTATTCAAAGACACAAAATGATATATGCATTATTAGATGGATATATAAAAACAGGCGAGATTCATGCTTTAACGATTAAAGCAATGACACTCGATGAATCAAAAATCTAAGATCTGGAAAAAAAGAAAAATAATCCATATCGATATGGATAGTTTTTTTGCATCAATAGAAATTCGAGACAATCCAAATCTAAAAAATAAGCCTGTTGCAGTGGGTGGCAAAGCTAATGAAAGGGGTGTATTGACAACATGCAATTATGTTGCACGTAAGTATGGACTTCACTCTGCAATGTCGTCAAAAAGGGCCGTTCAGTTATGCAAAGACCTTATTATATTACCTGTGAATATTACAAAGTATAGAAAAGAATCAGAGGAAATTTTTAAAATTTTCAAATGTTATTCGAGCAAAATTGAGCCTGTATCAATCGATGAAGCTTTTTTAGATGTATCAGAGTCAAGATATTGCCAGGGAGATCCTGAGGAAATGGCGAGACAGATTAGATCATGTATAAAAGCTGATTTCGGTATCACCGCGTCTGCAGGAATCTCTTCAAACAAATTGATTGCCAAAATTTGCTCTGACTGGAAGAAGCCTGATAACCAATTTTCAATTTGTGATGATGAAATCCAGAGCTTTATAGAAATTGTAAGTTTAAAGTCCATACCCGGAATAGGTAAAGTAAACTTCAAGAAATGTGAAAATTTAAATATGAAGAGCTGCAGTGATATGCAGAAAATATCTAAGGATGAACTGGTGAGAATATTTGGGTCGTATGGAAATACACTACACAATCTAGTTAGAGGAATAGACAACAGGGAAATAGAGACGAATAGAACAAGAAAAAGTGTCAGCGTTGAAGATACATTTCTTCATGATCTAAAAGATACCCATACGTGTAAACAACAATTATCGATTCTATTCACTAAGCTTATCGCTAGATGTCAATCGTCCGGCATCAATACAAATGATGTCCGAGAAATTTTTCTAAAAATAAAATTTAGTGATTTTGAAATAATTACAAGACAAAAAAAATGTTTAAGTTTAGATCTACGTGAATTTGATAACTTATTCGATTCTAATATGGTAAAAATCGTCAAGCCTATCAGGCTACTGGGAATAGGATTTAGGCTGAGTGATAAGAGAGAAGACCCCTCACAGTACGATATTTTCAATAGATAATTTGACCTATATCTTATAAACTGTATGATGAGTAAATCTTAGGGGTTAAAAATATGAAATTTGAGACGATAGCAATACATGGTGGATATTCACCTGAACCAACAACAAAATCAGTAGCAGTACCAATTTACCAAACAACATCATACTCTTTTGATGATACTCAACACGGTGCAGATTTATTTGATCTCAAAGTTGCAGGTAATATATATACTCGAATAATGAACCCGACTTCTGATGTATTGGAGAAAAGAGTTGCGGCTATGGAAGGAGGAATTGGGGCGTTAGCATTAGCCTCTGGTTCAGCAGCTACAACTTATGCGATCATGACCATTTGCGAAGCTGGAGATAACATTGTCAGTACAAGTACTCTTTATGGCGGCACATACACGTTATTTGCTCATCAGCTACCCAGATTTGGAGTTGATGTAAAGTTCGGAGATCATGATGACATTCCGAGTCTTGAAAAGCTGATAGATAAAAAAACTAAAGCAATTTTCTGTGAATCTATAGGTAACCCGGCGGCAAATGTTGTAGATGTTCCTGAAATAGCTAAAATTGCTCACAAACATAACATACCTCTCATCGTCGATAACACTGTGCCATCGCCATACTTATTTAGACCTATCGAGCACGGTGCTGATATAGTTGTACACTCTCTCACAAAATATATGGGAGGGCATGGAACAACTATAGGGGGGATAATTGTAGATTCTGGAAAATTCCCATGGGCGAAACACAAAACTAAATTTAGAAGACTTAACACACCTGATATGTCTTATCATGGCGTTGTATTTACTGAGGCTATGGGTGATGCAGCGTTCATAGGAGCAGCAAGAGTCGTACCACTCAGAAATATGGGGGCTGCAATATCTCCTTTTAATAGTTTCTTGATTCTTCAAGGAATTGAGTCACTACCGGTAAGAATGGATAGGCATTGTGAGAATGCAACAAAAGTTGCGGAATTTTTAGAAAATCATAAGTGTGTAACATGGGTTAATTATCCTGGCCTAAAATCTCATAAAGAATATAAACTAACGAAAAAACTAATGAATGGAAGGGCGTCGAGCGTCCTAAGTTTTGGTATCAAAGGTGGTATGAAAAAAGGTGGGATATTTATTGATAATCTTCAGCTAATCACAAGACTCGTTAATATAGGAGATGCTAAGTCTCTAGCATGCCACCCTGCTAGCACTACTCACAGACAGTTATCTAAAGAGGAATTGAAAGCTGCAGGTGTGCCTGAGGACCTAGTAAGGCTGTCAATTGGTCTTGAGAATATCGACGACATACTAGAGGATTTGGATAAAGCTCTAAAGGCATCTCAAAAATAGCTATTTTTTAATATATATCTTGTTTCCAGATGCTGCAAACTGATCTGATTTCTCTTTCATACCTTTTTCGACAGCAATTTTGATATCTTTAATATTATGCTTGGATGCATAGTCACGAATGTCTTGAGTAATTTTCATTGAGCAAAAATTTGGTCCACACATAGAGCAAAAATGTGCGGATTTAGCACTCTCTTGAGGAAGCGTTTCGTCATGAAAATCTTTTGCTTTGTAAGGATCTAGTGACAAATTGAATTGATCTAACCACCTAAATTCAAATCTTGCTTTTGATAGTTCATTGTCTCTCTGGACGGCAAAATTATGACCCTTAGAAATATCAGATGCATGTGCAGCAATCTTATATGCAACAAGTCCATCTTTAACATCCTCTTTATTTGGTAAACCCAGGTGCTCTTTAGGTGTAACATAGCAAAGCAAAGAAGTGCCGAATGACCCAATATTTGCTGCGCCTATCGCAGAAGTAATGTGATCATACCCAGGGGCAATGTCTGTAACCAGTGGGCCAAGAGTGTAGAATGGCGCTTCTTCACAATACTCTTCCTCTAATATTACGTTCTCTTTTATTTTATTTAGTGGTACATGACCAGGTCCTTCAATCATCACTTGCACACCTTTTGATCTTGCTTTGGCAGTTAGATCACCCAGCGTTTTTAACTCTAAAAATTGTGCTTCATCATTTGCATCCGCTATTGACCCTGGACGAAGACCATCGCCAAGCGAAAATGATACATCGTATCTTCTCATTATGTCGCAAAGATCATCAAAATTCTCATATAAGAAATTTTCCTTATGGTGTGCTAAACACCATTTTGCTATGATTGAACCACCTCGAGAAACTATACCTGTTAATCTTTTTGTAGTTGTAGGTATGAAACTTAGTCTAAGTCCTGCATGGATGGTAAAGTAATCTACGCCTTGCTCAGCTTGTGAGATTATTACATCACGGAAAATATCATAGTTTAGATCTTCTGCTTTTCCATTTACTTTTTCTAGCGCTTCATATATTGGAACCGTTCCAATGGGAACAGGTGAATTTCTTATTATTGCTTCTCTCGTTTCATAGATATTTTTTCCGGTAGACAAATCCATGACAGTATCTGCGCCCCATCTTACGGCCCAAAGTAATTTATCAAGCTCCTCTTCAATATTTGATTTCACAGGTGAATTGCCTATATTAGCATTCACTTTAGTGAGAAATTTTTTACCTATGATCATTGGTTCAAGTTCGGGATGTTTTATATTACACGGAATAATTGCTCTACCAGACTCGATTTCACTTCTTACAAACTCCGGCGTTATAAAAGCTTCTTCATTGGTGTAGAAACTATTTTCTCTTGCAGCAACAAACTCCATTTCTCTAGTAATAATTCCATTTTTAGCGTATGAAAGCTGGGTGATATTATCTTTAAATCTACTATCAGATTCAAACTCATCGCGTCTTTCTTGAAGCCAATGATTTCTCTCTTTTGGTAGCCCTAAGTCTAGGTTTATATCATAGTTAGAATCTGTATAAGGGCCAGTAGTATCATATACATGAAACTGTTTTTCTCCGCCGTCACTATCAGATATTGTGATTGCTCGGTATGGAATTTTTAGTTCGTCAATTTGTTTATAAATTTTTTCAGAATTCGGATAATTTACCTTATATTCATTAAGATTAATCTTATTATCTTTCATTTGATTCTCTCAACATAGTTCAATAGTAACATAAACATAGATATAATTATCTGATGAATAGTAATGATCATCTAAACCAAATCTATCGAAGTAATAATATTCTAGATGAAAAAATATTGAGTGTCATCAGAAAGATAAAAAGACAAAGCTTTGTGCCTGAAGCTTATAAAAGTTTTTCATATTCTGATATACCGGTGCCTCTTGGATGTGGGATTTCCATGCTCACACCTTCATGTGAAGCGAAAATTCTTCAAGAGATGGATTTCCATAAAAACGATAATGTTTTAGTTATTGGAAATGGGAGCGGTCATCTAACTGAATGTATATCTCATTTAACAAGCTCAGTAACCGCTTATGAATGTAACAATACATTATTTGAATTTGGTAATAACAATTTAAACGCACACAGCTTTAATAGGGAAAAGATACATCTCTCAAACAAGAATATATTCAATTTTCTCGATAAGATAGATAATTATTCGAAAGTGATTTTCACATGTTCAGTCAGATCCTATGACTGTTTCATTGACTATTTGAGTGAAAATTCTAAAACTTTTACATTTCTATGGCAAGGTAAGTCGCCCTACAGCTTAGGAATAACAATAGATAAGACAAGAAATAGTTACACAGTAAGTAAAAATATAGTAACATCACAGACTGATTTGATAGTAGAAATATAATGCAAGAAAAAACACCTTTAGAAATAAAAGAAATGATGGCCTCGAACCCTATTCTAAAAATAGTTGATGTTAGGGAACAATGGGAATTCGATAAGTGCCATATTGAAAATAGCAAACATATCCCTATGGGTAAAATACCCGACTCTATTGACTATTTTGAGGGCTCAGGTGAATATGTAATAGTTTGTCATCATGGAATCAGAAGTAGAACAGTCGCATTATACTTAGAGCAAAATGGAGTAAATAACTTATATAATCTTACGGGCGGTCTTGAAAAATGGTCTGATGACGTAGATCCCAATATGGAAAAATACAGATGAAAAAAATTATTTTTTTAATGTTACTCTTATCAATTAATGGTCATGCCACAGACCTGATTAATCTTTATGAAAGAGCAAAGTATCATAATATTGATATATTAAATAATGAGATCGATGTAGGCATAGCTAATGAGTCTCTCAAACAAACTAGATCAACCGTATTCCCAGAAATCAATTTCAATGCACGAGCTAGTGAAACTACAATCGAGAGGTATAAGTCGCTCGGATCATATGATCCATCTAATTATGATAGAGATACATATAATTTATCAATAAAACAGCCACTACTTCATCTTTATGTATTTGATGAAATCAAAAAAGCTAAGAGCTCACTAGAACAAAATGAAATAACTAAGGATAATGCTGAATCACTACTAATTCTTGAATCTGTAAGACATTATTTTAATCTAATTAAATTCAAGAATGCTGTTGCGCTAAGTGAGATTGAAAATGACTATCAAAGATCTAGATACAGGGTATCCTCAAAGCTATTTGAAAACGGAAGTATATCTGTTGAGGAATATGAAACACTGAAAAATAATTATGAATCTTCAAAAAATAACTTAAATATAAGCAAAAATAATCTATCTCAAATAAAAAATGATGTTTATATATTCTCAGGAAAAGAGCTCAATGATATCAATGATATAAAGCTATTGACGATAACTCATAAGAATCTAGTACTGGATGATTTAATTAACTCTGCGTACACTAATAATAATTCAATACGAATGTCAAAACAGGGTATGAGTATTAATCGTAATGAAATAGCCGCACAAAGATCTAGACACTATCCAACGATTGATCTAGTAGTGGAATATGATTATCTTGATATTACTCAAGGTGGATCTCAGTTCGGAGCAACTACTCGTGAGGATTCGACGATTTCATTAGTTTTAAATTTCCCAATATTTAACGGTGGTTATCAATCCTCAAAAATTAAGGAGGCGAGGCTAAATTATAAAAAAGCGCGTCTTGATCATACAAATTCTAGAAGGTTAATCAGAAAAGAAATTATAGATAACTATAATGTCTACAACACTAGCGAAGGTTTATATTCAACGTCTTTACAGATATTAAAAACCTACCTGAAAAAATATGAAAATGCTCAAAAAGGTTATGAAAAAGGCATCTATACCAACACGCAAATGCTTGAGGCAAAACTAGAATACTCCAGAGCACTCTTCGATGCTAAGAGTATTATGATGGATTATCTCTACAGCGAGTTAACACTTAACCACTTACAAAACACCCTAAATGTTTCGTCTCTGAGAAGAATAAACGCCTATCTTGCTTGGTAATGCTTAAGTATAATTTTTTATTATATCTAACATCACCATTTATCCTACTCAAATTAATTATCTATGGTCTGAAAAATTCTACATCGTTATCTTATATTAGTAACAAGCTATTTGGGAAAAGCTTGACCAAAGAGTATTCCCTCTGGCTACATGCAGCATCAGTAGGCGAGATGAAAATAGCTATTGAAGTCACAAAGTATCTACTTGAAAAGGGTTACAAAGATATTCTGATAACATCAAACACTCCATCATCTGAATTTATTTATAAAGGATCCGACTTAAAAGGAATTGATCATTGCTATCTTCCATTGGATTTTTTCTTCGCAACACAAAAGTTTGTTAAATCTGTATCTGCGGACTTACTGATCATAGTTGAAACGGAAATTTGGCCAAACCTTTATCACTCCTGTAAAAAGAATAAAACTAATATAATAACTATCAATGGAAGATTCAATCCTCCTCAAGGGCTTCTTGGCTTGATGTCAAAAAGTTTATATAGAAGTACTCTAGATAAGATCGATCATGTGTATTGTAAGTCACAGCAGGATGTATCAGCATTCAAAGAATATATAGAGGAAAGTAAAATAAGTCTCACGGGCAATATTAAACACTCATTAGTAAGTAGTGATGTGAATACAGAGCGAATTGTTGATAAGAAATATGTTCTTCTTGCATCATCGCATCACAGAGAAGAGATAATAATAATCAAAGAGTGGCTGAAACTGAAATCCAACAAATATCTTTTAGTTATAGCACCTAGACATCCAGAAAGACTAGGGGATATATTATCAGATATACCTTTATCTGGTGTGAATATCGCAATTAGAAGCAAGGCAGAAAAAATAAGAGGTTCAACACAAATTTACATAGCAGATACTTTGGGTGAAATGAGCAATTTAATTAAATACTCAGAATTCGCAATATTTGGAGGATCGTTCGTTGATGTTGGTGGACACTCTTTCATGGAAGCAGCTGCATACTCGAAAGCAATTATAGTAGGTCCGTACATGTATAATTTTGTTGAAGAAACTGAAGAGTTTCTAAAAAATAATGCACTTATTATGTGTCAAAAACCTGAAATGTTAAAGAATATATTCGAAAAGCTTTTCAGATCAAAATCTAAAAGAATAATCTTCGAGAAGAATGCTAAATTATTGTTAGATGCTAAAGCATCTATAATTCACGAGTATATTTCTAACATAGAAAAGCATATTATCCATAAACCGATCTGATAAACTTATCCCAATCAAATTTTGCAAATAAATCATATTTCTTAAGTGAATCTCTAAACTTACCAACTACACGTGATGAATAGTTCTGAGAGTTTACCTTATGTGAATTTATAGCAACCTTATCAAAGTCTATGAATGATAATTTATCGGACTCCTGGTTATAAATAATATTTGTTAGGTTCATGTCGAAATTATAAATGCCATTATTGAATAAAAATCTAAAACATAGTCCAATCTCTTCCTCTATATTCAGCTTGAGGCGTTTCATCAGAGTTTTATCAAGTGTCTCACCCGATATTTTTGAAAGAATAATGTCTCCTTTATAAAATAAGTTGCTTCTTTTCACATATGAGAATATAGGCATGCATAACTCTAGTTTACTTATTACCCACTCATTTTTTGAATTCTTTACTATATTCATAAAATCCATATAATTTTTCTGTTCTCTTATAGGACGGGTGTTCTTCAAACCATAGAAAAAGTAGTTATCATTAAATAAATGCATTGCGCCTTTTCTACAGAAATGTTTTTTTATTAGCCCATTATTTAAGTCAAGAAAATTTGAGGTATTTGAAAGTCTAAACTCATCAGAATCTAGCGATGCGAGTATTCTATCTTTAAGAATCGGTTGGATAGATGAATCGTAACAGATATACTGGTTGTTAAACTTGTGTGAGACAATTGAACCGAATTTTGTTTTTATCATATGGTCAAAGATAATAATACATCAATATCGATATGTATTCTAAGATTATCCTCAATAGGTGACGTTACTCATGTAATACCAATAATATCTACAATTAGAGATGTGTACCCAAAATCAAAAATAAGTTGGGTAATTGGAAAAACTGAGCATGAGTTAGTTAAAAATCTAAAAAATATTGACTTTATTGTTGTGGATAAAAAAAAGACACTCGATTCAATTTTTGAGATGCGAAGTCTATTTAAAAATTATCAATTTGATGTTGTCTTTCATATGCAAAAATCTCTAAGATCAAAATTAATTGCAAATATAATCAATGGTAGAGTTAATGTCACATTTAATGATATAGAAACTAGAGGGTCGCATGTGATTGATCATTTTTTTGGTTTTCTAGAAAAAATAAATATCAAAAAAAGAGTTATAGATTGGCAATGCGAAAATATTCTCTGTAATAACGATCAATTTATAAAGAATAATAACTTGTATAGTTTACAGCCCTTTATTGCAATTAATCCTTTTACGAGTGTAAGATCGAATAATTACAGAGAATGGAGCTATGATAATTTTGCTACGATATCTGAGTATTGCAAGAATCAATATTCACTAAATACAGTAATTCTAGGTAAAACTAATCACGAAAAAATCAAAAAGGTTATGGGTTGTTTTGGTGAAAATTCGAATATAATAAATTTAATCAATAAAACTAGTTTAAGTGAAATGTTATCAGTACTTAATTTAAGCAAGTTATATATTGGTCCAGATTCAGGAACACTTCATATGGCAAGGATGATTAATAAACCTGCAATAGGGTTATATGCTACCTCTAATCCTCAAAGAACAGGACCTTATCAAAAACTTGAACATGTAATCGATAAGTATTCTGAAGCTTTAGATAAATTTTCAAGCAAGAAGAAAAGTAGTATCAAATGGGGTGAAAGGGTCAGAGATCCAAGTGCAATGAGTTTAATAACTATTGATGATGTTAAAGCCAAAATTAAAGAAATAATTAAGAAATAAGCTTCTTTATGCTCTCTATGATTCCTGTTGAAGACTTTTTATCTATGATATCAACCAATTCAATTTTTTTATTTTCTTTCAACATATAGTCAGCACCAGCTATATCTTCAATCTTATAATCTTTGCCTTTCACTAATACGTCAGGTGATATTTCCATTATGATTCTCTCAGGTGTGTCTTCGTTGAATATAAAAATATAATCTACAGATGCTAAGCCTGCAAGAACATACGCCCGATCATCCTGCGAGCAAATAGGTCTGAGATCTGACTTGAAACTTTTGATAGACTGATCAGAATTAAGTCCGACAACAAGAATGTCTCCTTTTAATTTAGCTTGCTCGAGAATAAAAATATGGCCTGGATGAATTATATCGAAGCAACCATTTGTAAAGACTACACGTTTCCCTGATTTTTGTTGATCTTTAAGGATAGATTTTAAGCTATCAATATCAGTGATTAATTTAGAGTTTTCTAATTGCATTATTAAGATCAGACTTACTTACACTCACGGTACCTAGGTGTTGTATAGATAGCCCCGCAGCCACATTAGCCAGTTCACATGATTTTTTTAGAGTCTTGTTTGATGATAGAGATGCTGCTAAAACTGATATCACTGTATCACCTGCTCCTGTTACATCATAAACCTCCTTTTGGGATGTAGCAAAAGAAATGACTGACTTTTTATGAAAAAGCATCATACCATTCTTACCAAGTGTTAATAAAAGTGCGTCTAGGTTTAGGGACTCTTTTAATTCCTTACCTCTTTTTATCATATCTTGTTTATTTTTTGGTTTACCAACTATTGTCTCAAACTCAAGCTCATTTGGTTTTACTAAGTATGACCCCGCATACATAGAGTAATCTGATCCTTTGGGATCGATAATTACTTTAATTTTATGCTCGTTAGCATAATTTATTATTTTGCTAGCGATTGGTTTTATAGCGCCTTTGTCATAATCAGATATTACAATCAAGTCTGAGTCTTGCGCATGCTTTACAACTTTCTTATATAAAGAATCATGCATATTTGATTTATTCTTATCTTCATGATCAAGCCTCATAAGATGTTGATCATTACCAATTATTCTAGACTTAAGAGTTGTTCTTATGGATAAATCTTTTACCGGATCAAACTTTATGGAAGTATGTCTTAACACTTTAATTAGCTCCTTAAGCTCGGGGTCATCACCAGTAATTCCCAGTAAAGATACACTCATACCAAGTGCTGATAAGTTTTGAGCGACGTTTGATGCACCACCCGGCTTAAAAACAGTCTTTTTTATGTCGACGATAGGCACTGGAGCCTCCGGCGAGATTCTATTTACGATACCATGACTATATTTGTCTAGCATTATATCGCCGACAACAAGAACATTCTTTTTCTTAAACATTTTAGACTCGTGTTAACCAGTGATCATATTTCGTATTTTTACCCCTAATCAAATCGAAATATTCTTTTTGGATTTTTCTTGTAATTTTTCCTGTCATGCCATTGCCTATTTTAGATTGGTCTACTTGGACGACAGGTGTTACCTCAGCTGCTGTTCCCGTGAAGAAAGCTTCATCTGCTAACTTTACATCATCAACAGAAATATCTTTCTCAAAAACTTCCAAGTCTAAATCATCGGATATATCAATAATAGTCTGTCTTGTGATCCCATTTAGCACTGTATGATCTCTAGGTGTATATAGTATATCATCTTTAACCATAAAAAAGTTTTCGCCAGAACCCTCGTTGACATTGTTATCGACGTCTAAAATCAAAGCTTCATCAAAACCAGAGTTTAAAGCATCTTTTAATGCCAACATGGAGTATAAATAATTGCCAGAGGCTTTAGCTTTATGAAGCATACTTTTCTCACATCTTTTTGGGAAATCTGTAACTTTAACTTTTATGCCATTGGTAATTTTATCATCGCCAAGATAAGAACCCCAATCCCATGCTGCGATACATACATGAACTTTTAAATTATCGGCTCTTAAACCCATGCCCTCTGAACCATAAAAACACATTGGTCTTATATAGGCATTATTTAGTTTATTTTCTCTGACTATATTAGCCTGTGCATCATTTAATTCTTCAGGACTATAAGGAATAGACATGCCAATTAAATCAGCAGAATGGAACAGTCTTTTGGTGTGGTCATTTAACCTAAAGATAGCTGGACCTGCTGATGTCTCATATGCCCTAACACCTTCAAATACTCCCGTGCCGTAATGAAGTGTGTGCGTGAGAACATGTATTTTAGCATCTGACCACTCGAGTAAATCTCCGTCCATCCATATTTTACCTTTAAGGTCTGACATTATCATTTTTTTTACCCTACTAGAATTTAAAGGAAACTATAGCATGTATTCAACAGTTGGGAAATTAGTGGGTTATTGTTAATTGCTAAAAAGTACCCAAGAATTTCCTTGAATTTATGCTTAAATCTGATAATAATGATTATCATTCTTATTTACAATGTTTAAAAAATTTATATACATATACCTCGTTTTGCCGGCAGTTTTTACAACAGGTTGCTTTAGTAGTGCTGTTGCAGAAGAAGTGAATTTATATACTGCTAGGAAAGAACATTTACTAAGACCTCTGATTGATATTTTTGAAAAGGATACAGGTATCAAAGTAAATATCTTAACCGCTAAAACAAAAGTACTGATCAAAAAGATATTAGATGAGGGGGAAAATAGCCCTGCTGACCTCTTAATTACTGTTGACGCAGGAAATTTACATGATGCGAAGTTAAAGAATATTTCTCAGAAAATAGACTCTAAATTATTGAATCAACTAGTTCCTAAAAACTTGAGAGATAAGGATGGCCATTGGTATGGTCTGTCAGTGAGATCAAGAGTAATCATGTATAATCCAGCTGCAATCAACCCAGAAGAAATTATGAACTATGAGAATTTAGCTGATGACAATCTCGCTGGCCGCGTATGTATCAGGTCATCAAGTAATATTTATAATCAGTCATTACTTGCGTCACTATTATTCCATAATGGAGATCAAGCAGCATTAGATTGGGCTAAAGGTGTTGTAAAAAATTTTTCTAGAGAACCTAAGGGTAATGATAGAGGACAAATGACGGCAGTTGTTCTGGGAAAATGTGATGTAACTATTGCTAATACGTATTATTTAGGCAAATGGATTTCATCAAAAAAAGAAACAGAAAAATCATATGCAAAACAAATAAAAGTACTTTTCCCCAATCAAGATAATAGAGGTTCACACATTAACATAAGCGGGGGATTTGTAACAAGCAATGCAAAGAACAAAGCTAATGCGATACGACTATTAGAATTTCTTGCAGGTGATACAGCGCAAGAAATTTATGCAAGAAAAAATCATGAATATCCGATTAGACAAGATATAAAAGTATCAGAAATTGTAAAGTCATGGGGATATCCATTTAAGATGGATAATATGAATCTAACGAATCTCGGAAGGCTTAATGATGAGGCCGGAAAGATCTTTGATATTGCTGGCTGGAAATAATTAAACTTGTCAAATAAAACTGATACCTTAAATAACTCATTAACACTGATATTTGTATTAATATTCTTGGTGCCAGTTGTTTTTATTTTTTTAAATATATTTTCTGAGTCCTCAGAAGTATGGTTACATATACAAACTTATCTTCTTCAAGATTATGTGGTGAATTCACTTATAATTGTGATTTTTGTCGCAGCATTCACTGTAATCATCGGTACATCATTAGCATGGATAGTTAGTATGTATGAATTCCCTGGCGTGAATGCTTTTAAATGGCTACTAATACTACCTATGGCTATACCTACCTACGTAAATGGTTATATATACTCGGGCTTAAATGAGACGTCAGGGTTATTATTCAACGTAATGGATTACTACTTTGGGCTAGGGCCATATGTTTATAATTTATATGACATACAAAATATCTATGGCGTAATTTTCATAATGACAATAAGCCTATACCCATATGTTTACTTGCTTTGCTTACCCGCGTTTGCTAATCATTCTTATAGTGTATTTGAGGTTGGAAAATCTGTTGGATTAAATACATATCAAAGACTTACCAAGATTGCTTTACCTATCGTAAGACCCTCCGTAGTAGCAGGTATAAGCTTTGTTATCATGGAAACATTAGCAGAGTACGCAACTATGGAGTACTTTGGAGTACCAACTTTTGCAACTGGCATCTTTAGAGCATGGTTTGTCTTAGGTGATGAGGTCAGCTCTTTTAGATTATCTTCTATTCTTCTGACACTCGTATTCTTTCTAATTTATTTTGAGGAGATGTCCCGTGGTAACAGAAAATTTGATAATCCAACGAATAAGATCTACGAGAGAAAAAAAGAAGTACCTAAAAATAAAACTCAACTAGTAATTTTATGCAGTTTAATAGTTTTTTTTGGTTCTATTCTACAATTTTTTCAAATATTTTATTGGATATCTTATTCATTAGATAGAGTAAATATTTTATTGATTTTAGAGCTAATTACATCAAGCGCAAGTATCGCTCTAATAGGGGCAATAGTAATTGTTTTATTTACACTCAATATAGCATTCATATCAAGGGTCACAAAAAACATATTAACGAGATTGTCCATAAAAATATTTTCACTTGGCTATGCTATCCCGGGTGTCGTTTTAGCTGTAGGCATAATCACCCCAACTTCATATATTGAAAAAGCTATATCAAGTGTATTAGATTATCCACCAGAAAATCTCTTATCAGGAACATTTTTTCTTTTGCTAATAGCTTATCTAGTTCGTTTTTCAACTATCTCCATTAAAACTATAGACTCTGGCTTCAATAAAATATCAAATAGCTATGATCTTCTGGCCTCAAGCTTTGGATATTCAAAATTACAGACACTCATCAGAGTACATTTACCTATACTTCTTCCAACAATTTCCTCTGCTACGATTCTTCTTTTCGTGGATATTGTAAAAGAACTTCCAATGACATTAATTTTAAGGCCCTTCAATTTTAATACGTTGCCAGTCCATTTATATGAATTAGCGGAAGCTGAAAATTTATCTTCAATTGGTTTACCCGGTCTTATTTTAATAATAATTTGTCTAATTCCAGTTATAATACTTTCTAAAGGTATTATAAAGAATGTCAGACACTAAACTCAAATTAGAAAAGGTAAACATTACTCTTGATTCAAAAGTTGTTCTCAATAATGTCAATCTTGAGGTTATTGATGGAGATATAGTGTCACTAATGGGCTCAAGTGCTTCTGGAAAAACATCTCTAATTCGATCGATTGCAGGATTTCATAATATAACCGCAGGCTATATATATATCGACGAGAAAATTGTTGATGACTCAAAAAAAAGAGAGGATGTCTCAAAACGAAATGTCGGTGTTATATTTCAAGATCTTGCGTTATTTCCTCATCTGACTGTGAGGGAAAATATTTGCTTTGGTCTAAATACATTATCAAAAAAACAACAGTTTGACAGAGCAGAAAAACTAGAAGAGATTCTTAATATTGTTGATATAAAACATCGTTACCCGGATCAGATATCCGGTGGTCAACAGCAGAGAGTGGCTATCGCAAGGGCTATTGCGCCCGGTCCTAAATTACTATTACTCGATGAGCCTTTCAGTGCTCTTGATTATGAACTTAAAGATGGATTGATGAATGATATCAAAAAACTTATAAAGTCTGAGAAAATTACAGCGATTCTAATCACACATAGTACCGAAGAGGCATTTAAAATGTCAGATAAAATTGCGTTTATAAGTGAAAATACAATAATACAATATGCAGATCCATATGACTTGTATCATAAACCTGTATCTAAAGAAATTGCTAACTTTTTTGGTATTTCAAGTTACATAAAAGCTACCGTGAAGGACTCAAGTCATCTTAGTTCTGTCCTTGGAGACTTTGTAGCAAGTACTGAAGGCTATAATAAAGGTGATGAGGTGCGTATGTTAGTTCGCCCGGATGACATTATACACGATGATCATGCTATAGCATCTGCAAAAGTCATTGAGAAAACATTCCGTGGTTCAGATTTTTTATATAGATTGGAGTTAAAAGATAAGCAAACTGTATATTGTTATGCGCCCAGTCATCATAATCATAGTTTAAACGAAGTAATCGGAGTAAAGCTTGACTTAGACCACCTGATTGTTTTTGAGGATTAATTTAGCTCTCTTAACTCTCTTCTTAGAATTTTTCCGACATTAGTTTTAGGTAGCTCTTTTATGAAAACAATTCTTTTTGGAACTTTATATTCAGTCAGTCCATTTTTACAAAAAGCTATTATATCTGAGGATGAAAGATGCTCATTCTTTGAAACAACAAATGCTTTTATATACTCTCCTCTATTTTTATCATCAACTCCAATTACTCCGGCCTCGAGAATATCAGGATGGGTAGCTAAATAATCCTCAAGTTCGTTCGGATAAACATTATATCCGGAAGATATAATCATGTCCTTTTTTCTATCCACAATCTTGAGGTAACCCTCATCACTCATTGTGGCAATATCTCCCGTCTTGAAAAAACCATCGTCAGTAAAGTATTTATTATTTTCATTTGAAATTTTCCAATACCCAGACATAACTTGGGGGCCACGAACACACAGTTCGCCGGCTTGATTACAACCTAATATATTTTCATCATTATCTATTATTTTTATTTTTGTTGATTGAACGGGTAAGCCGATATATCCATTAAAGGGATCGTCAATTCGATTGATAGCTACTACTGGCGATGTCTCGGTTAGCCCATATCCTTGAGTTATATTTGTGCCTGTTACATCTCTCCACTTTTTTGCTGTATCGCTGAGTACCGCCATACCTCCACCAACTGAAAATTTGAAATTTGAGAAGTCTAGGTCCCTAAATTTTCTGCTTGTAAGAAGAAGATTAAATAACGTGTTCACAGCAGTAATTACTGTAAACTTTTTTTTATATAATACTTTGATAAAAGAATCTAGATCTCTTGGATTTGCTATTAAAACATTCTCTGAGCCAAATTTAAGAAACGTGAGACAGTTGACTGTAAATGAGAAGATATGGAACAAAGGTAATGCAGTGATAATAATCTCCTGACCCTGCTTTATGTGTGGCTCGATCCAATTCGAGACTTGCTGAACGTTACTTAAAAGATTCTTATGTGTCAGCATTGCTGCTTTAGATTTTCCAGTTGTCCCACCTGTGTATTGAAGAAGCGCTATATCATTTTCATCAATCAATATGTCTTCGAATGAAAAGTTATTGGATATAATATCTTTAAAAAAAACAATATTATTTTGTTTTTTTATACTCACTGACTGCTTCTTGTAGAGCATTACTATTGGAATTAACACTCGCATAAACGGACTTAAAAGATCAGTTATCTTACAGACAATGATTTTTTTTATCTTGGAGTCAGGTATGCACGGTTGAAGTTCCTGATAAAATTTATCTAGAACAAATATGTATTCTGCTTCTGAGTCAATTAGGATGTCATTTATCTCACGTGATTTATACATTGGGTTAATATTAACAACCGTGGCTCCACAGTAATAAGAACCAAACAATGTTATGGGATATGTCAGTAAATTTGGCAGCATTATGGCAATTTTAGTATCTTTGGTTACACCTAAATATTGAAGGTAAGCAGCTATTCTCTTGGATAGCAAGCTGGTCATTTTATAATCTATAGATGTATTGAGTGAGTAGAATGCTGTTTTTGAAGAAAATTTATTAACAGCAGACTCCAATAAATCAGTAACTGTACTGTCATCTATAGAGTCAATTTCGCTATTAAGATTATTTGGGTATTGTTCTATCCATTTATTATTCATAGACAATATTGTATCACTGAATATATTTTCTGATTATTAAAACTAGGTAAAACAAAGCCTCTTAATAAAGAGGCTTTGAATACATAGAAGATGACGAGTGGAAATTACATTCCCATTCCGCCCATGCCGCCCATGCCACCCATGCCGCCCATGCCGCCCATATCAGGCATAGATGGAGCTGCATGATCATGCTCATCGTCTTTAGCAAGCTCGGTAACCATAGCTTCAGTTGTAATCATTAAACCAGCTATGGAAGCTGCGTTTTGAAGTGCAGTACGAGTTACCTTTGTAGGATCCAATATACCCATCTTCAGCATATCACCAAATTCACCTGTAGATGCATTGTAACCAAAAGAGTCTTTACCATCCTCAACTTTAGCAAGAATTACAGATCCTTCCTCGCCTGCGTTAGTCACTATCTGTTTGAGTGGTTCTTGCATTGCTTGTCTGGCAATTGCAATACCTTGAGTTTGATCGGAATTATCGCCTTTAAGCTTTTCAAGTGCTTGTCTAGCTCTGAGCATAGCTACGCCACCCCCGGCAACTACACCCTCCTCTACAGCAGCTCTTGTTGCGTGTAAAGCATCTTCGACTCTTGCTTTCTTCTCTTTCATCTCAACTTCGGTTGCAGCACCGACTTTTATTACAGCAACACCACCTGCTAATTTAGCAACGCGCTCTTGCATTTTTTCTTTATCGTAATCAGATGTAGCTTCTTCGATTTGTGAGCGTATTTGTGTTACGCGACCTTCAATAGCTGACTTATCACCTCCACCATCAATAATAGTCGTATTTTCTTTATTGACCGTTACTTTCTTTGCTGTGCCAAGATCTTTTAGCTCTGCTTTTTCGAGACTTAGACCTACTTCCTCAGATATTACAGTGCCTCCAGTCAATATTGCAATGTCTTCTAGCATCGCTTTACGTCTATCACCAAAACCTGGCGCTTTGACTGCGACAACTTTTACAACACCGCGAATACTGTTTACAACAAGAGTAGCAAGTGCTTCACCTTCGACGTCTTCTGCTATGATCAAGAGTGGTTTACTCGCTTTTGCAACACCCTCTAATACTGGAAGCATGTCTTTTATATTCGTTATCTTTTTATCAAAAAGTAGGACATATGGATCGTCAAGTTCAGCAGTCATTGTTTGCTGATTGGTTGCAAAGTAAGGTGAGAGATAGCCTCTATCGAATTGCATTCCCTCAACAACATCAAGCTCGTTATCAAGAGATTGTCCCTCTTCAACTGTAATTACTCCCTCTTTACCAACTTTATCCATTGCCTCGGCAATAATTGAGCCTATGTCTTTGTCTGAGTTTGCAGAAATGGTTCCTACTTGCTCTATAGCATTTTGATCAGTGCATGGTTTAGACATTTTCTGTAAAGCATCAACTGATACTGATACTGCTTGATCAATTCCTCTTTTTAAATCCATTGGATTCATGCCGGCAGCAACACACTTCAAGCCTTCTCTGAGTATAGATTGAGCAACAACTGTAGCAGTGGTTGTTCCATCTCCAGCTATATCGGAAGTTTGTGATGCAACTTCCTTTACCATTTGAGCACCCATATTTTCGAATTTATCTTTAAGTTCGATTTCTTTCGCAACTGATACTCCATCTTTAGTTACTGTGGGTGCTCCAAATGACTTGTCTAGAACAACGTTTCTACCTTTTGGACCGAGTGTTGTTTTAACTGCATTTGCTAATATATTCACACCGTTGGCTAATTTTTTTCTGGCGCTATCACCAAATTTTACTTCTTTTGCTGTCATTTTAATTTTCCTCGTATATTAGTTTGTTATAATTGCAGTGATGTCATCTTCTCTCATAACGAGCATTTCTTCACCATCGATAGTTATTTCTGTTCCAGAATATTTCCCAAATAATATCTGATCACCCTCTTTTACGTCTAAAGGTCTAATATCACCATTTTCCAGAATTTTCCCTTTGCCGACTGCTACTACCTCGCCTTTTACAGGCTTCTCAGTTGCGCTATCTGGTATCACTATACCTCCGGGAGATGTCTTTTCTTCTTCTTTTCTTTTTACGATTACACGATCGTGCAATGGTCTTATATTCATTGATTTACCTCGCTTTCAAATAATAGTTAGCACTCTAACTCCTTGACTGCTAATGATAGGGACTTTATGTATAATTTCAAGAATTTATGATCAAAAACTAATCATTGTCTCTGTAATCACCTTCGATCACATTATTTTTAGAAGATCTTTTACCGTATTTTTGGTTAAAAATGTAAGACAATTTTGGCCTGAAGAATGGGAGTAAGATTACTAGTCCAGCTACATCAGTCAGATATCCCGGGATTATAAGGAGAATACCTGCTAATATTGAATAAATATTGTCAGTGTATTGATCATACATGTTTTGGATATTACCAATATTAAACAAACTTAGGCCAATCCCTCTTAATTTTTGCTTAATCAAGTAGTAGCCTAGAAAAATAGTTATAAAAATGCTCAGAACCACAGAAAAACTTCCTATCAAAGATCCAATCTCTATGAATATAATTAGTTCAATTATGGGCAAAAGAAATAGAATGTATCTTGAATAACTCACAAATATAAGTATATGGTAAAAAAATACATAATTGTTCAAACACATACAAATAAAAAACAGATATATGAAAATATTTCAAAATCGCTAGTAGAAAAAAAAATGGCTGCATGTGTAAATATTTATCCTGCTGTATTGAGCATATATCGCTATAATAGTGAAGTTGTTGAAGATAATGAGTACCTTATACATGTAAAAACCACCTCTGATAAATTTACTGAAATCAGAAAGGTTATTGAACGATTGCATAACTATGAAACCCCTGAAATAATATCTCTAGAAATATCAGAGGGTAATGAAAAGTACTTGAAATGGTTACAAAATGAAATTGATTAAAACAATATTTTTTAATTCACTATTTTTTTTATGCTTATTAACGGGAGACAAAATTCACGCCAGTGATCTGCCGATTTCACAGTCTGAGTTTCTATCACCTGACCAAGCTTTTGTAATGTCCCATGAGGTTGTTAATGACAAGCATATAAAAATAAATTGGAAAATTCATCCAGGTTATTATTTATATATGGGAATGTTTGAATTTGAATCACTTGATAAGGATAACCTAATCCAAAAAGTCGAGATGCCTGATGGAGAGAAAAAAACAGATGAATTCTTTGGTGAAGTTGATATCTATTATTTCTCAACGAGCGCAGACGTTTATTTGGAAAATAACCTCTCTGAGTATCTTGATCTTAAAATAAAATATCAAGGTTGTGCAGATGCAGGATTGTGCTATCCACCAATTTTTAAAACAATCACGGTAAAAAAAAAGTTAACGACATCTAGTCTCCAAAAGACATCAATATTTGATAGTCAAACTGCAATGAGTGAATCACTCAATATTAATTCTCTAATTTATAACACCTTCATTTTTTACTTAGCTGGATTATTGTTAGCATTTACTCCTTGTGTCTTACCCATGGTCCCGATTCTCACCGGGATAATTGCTGGACGTGGAAATGTATCTCAAAAAAAATCTCTAACGCTCTCAATAGTTTATGTTTTGAGTATGTCACTGACTTATGCTGTTGCGGGAATTATTGTTGCAACATCAGGAACAAATATACAGGCTAGTTTACAAAATCCTTACGTAATTAGCTTTTTATCCTTTTTGTTTTTTATGTTTGCGTTAGCCATGTTCAAATTCTTTAGTATTCAGATGCCTAAATCAATACAAAATATAGCTACAAAAATAAGTAATAAGCAAAAGTCTGGTGATATTAAAGATGTTGCGACTATGGGTGTATTATCTGCACTTATAGTGGGTCCCTGTGTAACTGCACCATTAATTGGTGCGCTGATATACATTGCGAGTACGGGGAATATTCTAGTTGGAGGTTTGGCACTTTTTTTTCTAGGTATTGGAATGGGTACACCCTTGATAGCTTTGGGTTCAACAACAACAAAATTGATATCAAAAATAGGTCCCTACCTTGAGCTTGTAAATTACTTTTTCGGCATTCTATTTATTATAGTATCTGTCTGGTTGCTTGAGAGAATCTTGTCCTTAGAGACAGCAGCCTATTTATGGACTATTTCTGCAGCCCTCCTAATATTAGTATTATTTAAATCGTTCAAGTTATTAAATAATTTATCATCTAAGATCATCATTGCGACGCTGTCGTCTCTATCGTTTTTTTATATTGGGTTACAAACATATGGAATCATAAATAATAATTATTATGATCCGATAACAAGCTTTATACAAAAAGAGCAGAATATTACATTCATAACAGTAAAAACGACAAAGAGATTATTCGAAGAAATAAATAAAAGTAATGAGCCTGTAATGGTTGATTTATATGCAGATTGGTGCGTGGCATGCAAAGAATTAGAAAAATATACATTCAGTGACGAGAGAGTCAGCGAGAAATTGAACGAACTAAAACTTATCAAATTTGATATCACAGAAACGACCGAAGAACACTCGAAATATTTACAAAATATGATGGTCTTTGGGCCACCTGCTTTATTTTTCTTTAATGCAGATGGTAGTGAAATTATTGATGCAAGGATTGTAGGCTTCATGGGCAGCGAGGACTTCTTAAAAGTACTCAAACTAGTAAAAAATTAAAATAGAACTTCTATTTTCGCTTAACTTCATGTAAAATCATTCAAAATTAATTAAGTTCTTATAAAATGAATATATTAGTGTTAAATGGCCCTAACTTGAATCTACTGGGTACTCGTGAGCCTGAAGTTTATGGAACAGATACTCTCAAGGATATTGAGGAAAATCTCAAGTCAATTTCTAAAAATCACAACGTAAATATTCGTTTTTATCAGTCTAATTCTGAGAATGAATTAATAAATGAACTTCACAATGCAAAGCAGGAAAATGTTGATGCGATTATAATTAATCCGGGTGCTTTTACACATACTAGCATTGCCTTAAGAGATGCGTTTTTAGGAGTAGAGATACCATTTATTGAAGTTCATATTTCAAATATTTATCGTAGAGAAGAATTTAGAAAAAAATCCTTCTTATCAGATATAAGTGAAGGTTTAATAACAGGGCTAGGAGTAAGTGGATATGAGTTTGCTCTGTTGTCAATCATAAAACGAGGTTAAGCATGGATTTAAGAAAAATTAAAAAATTAATGGAGCTTCTTGAGGAGAGTGGGATTGCAGAAATTGAAGTCAAAGAGGGTGAAGAGTCCATAAAATTATCCAGAAATATCTCATCGACGACGAATATGCAGGTTCCTCAAATAATTCAACAGCCTATGCAAACTAGTCAACCTCCTATTAACCAGCAGACTTCCGATTTGGGGACTAGCGCTGTTGATAATTTAAAAGAAGAAAAAAGAAACACTGTGAATTCACCAATGGTCGGGACATTCTATTCGTCAGCTTCGCCCGAATCTAAGCCATTCGTGACCATCGGTCAATCTGTCAAGAAGGGAGACACATTATGCATATTAGAGGCAATGAAAATGATGAATCAAGTGCAAGCAGAATCTGATGGAAAAATAGTTGAGATACTTGTTGATAATGCTGAACCGGTAGAGTTTGACCAACCATTGTTTGTTATAGAATGATAAGCAAGGTACTTATAGCTAATAGAGGTGAAATAGCACTCAGAGTGATGAGGGCATGTAAAAAACTGGGGATCAAGACAGTTGCAGTACATTCAACTGCTGATAGACAGCTCGCTCATGTCAAATTAGCTGATGAGTCAGTTTGTATTGGTGGACCAAATCCAAAAGAAAGTTATCTGAATATGCCCTCAATTATAAGCGCAGCAGAATTAACAAATTCAGATGCGATTCATCCTGGTTATGGTTTTTTATCAGAATCAGAGATGTTTGCAGAGATTATAGAAACAAATAAGTTTAAGTTTATAGGGCCTACAAGCAAAGTCTTAAATAAAATGGGTGACAAAATTAAAGCGAAGAAAGCGATGAAAGATTTTGGTGTCCCATGTATTCCCGGATATGATGGGGTCTTACCTGAGCAGCCAAATAGAGAAATGTTGAAAAAAATTGATGAGATAGGATATCCAATTATGCTAAAGGCAATTCATGGTGGTGGGGGAAGAGGAATGATGATTGTAGAAAAAAAATCAGATCTAGCAAATAGCATGAACCTGGTTAGAACAGAGGCAAAGAATGCATTTGGTAATGGGGACCTGTACTTTGAAAAATATTACGATAATCCAAGACATATTGAAATACAAATAATGAGTGATGAGCATGGAAATGCAGTTCATTTTGGTGAGAGAGACTGCTCAATGCAAAGAAGAAATCAAAAAATAATTGAAGAGACTCAGGCATGTGGCATTACAAGAGAAGAGATTGATAAAATAGGTGCTATATGTTCAGAGGCTTGTATAAAACTTGGTTATACGGGTGCTGGAACTTTCGAATTTTTATATCAAGATGGGCAATTTAGCTTTATAGAGATGAATACGAGAATTCAAGTTGAGCACCCTGTTACTGAGCTTGTTACAAATACAGATTTGATAGCTGAACAAATAAATGTCGCATCTGGTGAGAAATTAACTATGAAGCAAGAGGATATCTCGCTTAAAGGTCATGCCATCGAATGTAGAATAAACGCTGAGGATCCCAAGACGTTTATACCCTCACCAGGCAAAATAGATGTCTTCCATGCGCCAGGGGGACCAGGAGTAAGAATAGATACACATGTTTATAGTGGGTATTCAGTGCCTCCTTTCTATGATTCTTTACTAGCCAAGCTGATCACATATGATAAGACCAGAGAACTTGCTATTGAGAAGATGTATCAAGCGCTTAGCGAAACTGTTGTTCAAGGCGTGAAGACCAATATAGAATTACATAAGAAGTTGCTCAGAACAGATTTCTTCAAATCAGGTAAGTACTCCATTAACACGCTTACAGAATATATTAAAAATAATTAGTTTTTTTTCAAATAGTCTTTATCAATAGCTCCTTTGATTGTAATATATTTCATTCAGGGGTGCTCATTTTCCGAAATTTAAGATGAAGAAGAACAGAATCACAAAAAATTTATCCAATAGTAGTCTAAGTGCTGTGGTGAAAAAAGAAGCTAATGCATTTATCAAAAATATGAATGGTAATAGCAGCAAATCTAATATGCATAGCTTATTTTTGAATGATACAGAACGTACCCTAATAGATACTGTCCTGGAAACATGTAATGGAAATGTCACTAGATCAGCAGATTTTCTGGGAATAAGTCGCGGGACACTTATTAAAAGAATAAAAGAGTATAATCTCAAGATTAAATGAAGAAAATTGCACTTATAAGTGTTTCTGACAAAACAGGCATAGATTCAATCGCATCAGAATTATCAAAGATGGGATACGATATCATATCTACAGGCGGTACAGCTAAACACCTCATCAGCAAAGGTATTAAAATCATACCCATATCAGAGTTCACAAAATTTGAGGAAATTCTTGAAGGAAGAGTAAAAACGCTTCACCCCATTATTCACGCTGGAATCCTTGCAAAATCTAAAAAAGACATTGAAGATCTTCGCGACTCAAAATATTCCCTGATTGATGTTGTTATAGTTAACTTATATCCCTTTGAGAAAACAATTTCTAAAAAAGATTGTACCTTTGGTAATGCAATAGAGAACATTGATATTGGAGGTCCAACACTTTTAAGAGCGTCAGCCAAGAATCATGATCGAGTGACTGTATTGACTGATCCTTCTGACTATAGTCTGGTCCTCGAGGAGCTTGTTAAGAACGGGAAGGTAAGATCCTCCACAAGATTGAAGCTTGCAGCTAAGGTTTTCTCTAAAGTATCAAAATATGACTCACTAATATCGTCTTACCTGAATAGTAAATCAATAAAAGCTGAGGATTTTATGCAAGAGGAGATTTCTATAAATGCACACGAACTTGATAAGCTTAGGTATGGAGAGAACCCTCACCAAAAAGCTAAATTATATAAAATATCTCAACCTTCACTGACTGCATTTGATTATAATCAACTTTCAGGGAAAGCACTTTCTTTTAACAATCTTGTAGATACAGAGAGCGCTTATTCATGTGTAGAACAATTTAGTCGCCCTAGTTGTGTAATTGTAAAACATGCAAATCCATGTGGAGCAGCTTGTGCAGATAACCTAGAACAAGCATATAATCATGCTTATAAAACTGATCCCACCTCTGCGTTTGGAGGGATAATTGTATTTAATAAGAAACCGAGTTCTAAACTTGTAAAAAAAATTGTCGAGAAACAGTTCGTTGAAGTTATTGCAGCTCCCTCATTTGATAAAAAAATACTGGAAGCTGTCAAGAATAAACCTAATATAAGAATTCTTGAAATAAAGTTGAAAGGTAAAAATGATTTGATATACGAAACGAAACTCTTAAGAGATAAACTTCTTATTCAAGAAAAAGACGAGAAGACTATAACGAAAAAATCTTTGTCTGTCGTAACGAAGAAAAAGCCTACAACCAAACAATTTGACGACATGTTATTTGCTTTTAAAATAGCAAGGTACGTAAAATCAAATTCAATTGTTTTCGTGAAAAATAATAAGACGCTAGCCATAGGAGCAGGACAAATGAGTAGAATTGATTCTACAAATATAGCGTTTAATAAATCAAAAAAAGAGAAAATATCGCTTAAGGGGTCAGTGATGGCATCTGAAGCTTTTTTCCCGTTTAGAGATAATGTTGATTTAGCTAAAAAAATTGGTGTATCTGCGATCATTCAACCTGGCGGATCTTTAAATGATGATAAGATAATCGACGTTGCAGACAAACATAAGCTAGCAATGTGTTTTTCACATACAAGAGTGTTCAAGCATTAATGAGCCTTAAAATATTAATTATTGGGTCTGGTGGAAGAGAACATGCGATTGCGTGGTTAATAGCGAAGTCAAAGCGCCAAGTTGATAAGATTTATGTTATGCCAGGAAATGCTGGAACAATAACAGAAAAAAATGTTTTCAATATCGATATTGATATAAACAACAAAGATGAGGTATTAAACTTTGCTATTGAAAATACAATTGACCTTACTATAGTTGGACCAGAAGTCCCTCTGGTGGATGGAATAAGTGATCTGTTTGAAAGGAATAACCTTAATATTTTTGGACCAAAAAAGTATTTCGCGCAGTTAGAGGGGTCAAAAGTATTTTCTAAAAAATTTATGCAAAATAATAATTTGCCTACGGCCGATTATAAGGAATTTGATGATATTGAAAAAGCTGTTCATTACGTAAAATCAAAAAAGCCCCCTATTGTTGTTAAGTATGACGGTTTGGCAGCTGGTAAGGGAGTTGATATATGTGAATCGCAAGATCACGCAGAATCATCTATAAAAAATCTTCTCAAACCAAACGAAAGTATAATAGTTGAAGATTTCATTAAAGGCATAGAGCTTTCATCTATATATATCTGCAATCCCAACGCATCAAAGAAGACTATTGGCTTGCCTTGGGTAAAAGATTATAAGTCACGTGATGAATACAACGCAGGTCCAAACACAGGAGGTATGGGTGCGATTACTCATCCATATTGTTCCTTCAAAAAAAATGATGTCTACTCACTCAATACTGAAATTGAAAAGATTATTATCAAAACCATTGTATCAATCAATAATAGCTCTGGTGATCAAAGTAACTATAATGGTTTTTTATATCTTGGCTTAATGATATCTACAGAAGACAACAAGCCATATCTTCTAGAGTATAATTGTAGAATGGGAGACCCTGAAACTCAAAATCTAATGATGTATTTATATAATAATGATGTCGATTTTCTTGATTTGATTGGTTTTAATAATTCAGAATATCCTGATAACTTTAATCTTACATTCATAGATGACAAAAAATATACTGGCTTTTGTTGCACGGTCGTACTTGCAGCAGACGGCTACCCTTCAGAACCAAAGAAAGATTTTTTTGTAGACTTATCTAAAATAAAAGAAAGTTCAAATTTAAAAGTTTTTCATGCTGGTACCAAGATTAGTAATGGTGCAGTAAAAGTCACAGGAGGAAGAATATTATCAGTTAATACGTGCTGTGATAGTAAACAAGAAGCAATAGACCTAGCTTATGAAAACATTAGAAGAATTAAAGCTTACAAAGATCCTGAATTACGAAATGAAGATGAATCATTAGTTTTCTTTAGAAGTGATATAGGTTCCTAATCAAAGCTTCTGACATTTATCACAAAAAAATGATGATCGCCCTGAAATTTTTATATTTCTAATTAAATTTTTTTTATGGATAGGGCAATATTTTTTTTTATAGACCAATAGCTCCTGTGTAAAATAGCCGGGCTTGCCCTCAGCATTCACAAAATCTTTTATCGTTGATCCTCCCATCGATATTGCCTTTGATAAGACTTGTTTTATATTTTTTACCAATATTTCATATTTTTTTTTCGGGATTTTATTAGCTGAAGATAATGGATGAATTTTAGATAGAAACAATGCCTCAGCAGCATAGATATTACCTATACCGACTACAACTCTCTGATTCATAATTAGTTCTTTTACAGAACAGGTCCGCCTATTTGCTTTATCAAATAAGTAATCTGTATTGAATCCCTCCGACATAGGTTCTGGTCCTAAACCTTTCAGCAAAAACATATTACTAGGATCATTAGTGACGTGTATGGAACCAAATTTTCTCACATCATTATAAACAAGGACATGCTCATCAAAGTACAATAGAAGATGATCATGCTTCCGCTTCTTGTATTCACTAATTTTTCTAAAATAAATTATACCCGTCATTCCTAAATGTATAACGATAGTTAACATAGGCTCATCAAATTGAAGTAGAATATACTTACCTCTCCTTGTTACTTGCTTTATGGTCTTGCTTTTTGAGTTGCCAATTTTCTTAGTATCAATCGGCCATCTTAGTTTCTTGTTTAAAACCTTAATATTTTTAATCTTTTTATGAAGGACTCTGTCATGTACGTAGGTCTTAACAGTCTCAACTTCCGGTAATTCAGGCATAATGATTTGATATAGTATAAATTCTTGTTAATATAGTAGCTTATTGGAAACAAATATGATCGAAATATTCATTAACGGAATTATACCACTCACGACACTCGGCTACATAATTTATACCTTAGCAGTGACCCACATCACAATCGTGGCTATTACCTTGTATTTACACAGAGGGGTCTGTCACTCTGCAATCGATATACATCCATTGCTCTCCCACTTTTTTAGATTTTGGCTTTGGTTAACTACATCTATGCGAACTGCTGATTGGGTTGCAATTCACAGAAAACACCATGCTAAAGTAGAGACAGAACACGATCCACACAGTCCTGCTTTTTTTGGTATCAACAAAGTTTTGTTTCAAGGTGCGGACCTCTATCACATGGAAAAAAACAATAAAGAAACAATTGAAAAATATTCACAAAATTGTCCAACAGATTGGGTAGAAGAAAAAATATACACTGGAAGAAATAATTTAGGAATACTCATTTTGTTCATACTAAATATAGTTCTTTTCGGTACAGTTGGTATTATTATTTGGTCTATTCAAATGATGTGGACACCTATATTCGCAGCTGGTGGAATAAATGGCGCAGGTCATCATTGGGGATACAGAAATTATAATACAAATGATGATTCGACAAATATGTCCCCTATTGGAGTTATTATCGGAGGCGAAGAGTTACACAACAATCATCACGCTTACCCAACAGCAGCAAAATTTTCTCTAAAACCATGGGAGTTTGATATCGGATGGATGTACATAAAAGTATTTGGCTTTTTTGGGCTCTGTAAAGTTAAGCGACTAGCACCAAAACCTATCATACAAAACAAACAAAACACTGACTCTAGGCTCATTACACAATCAATTTTACAATCCAAGTTAGCTGTAATTACAGATTTTACACAAAAAGTTTTAAAACCGATTTATACAAAAGAAAACTTTAATCTTTCTTTCAAACTTTTAGCTGATCATCCAAATAGACTAAGTGAAAATCAAGAAAGTATAGTCAAAGATCTATTAGCTAAAAACATAAAGCTCAGCACTGTATACAGTCTTAAAAATAAACTTCATGAACTTCTCCACTCCAGAGAAATTAAACATGATAATTTCATACAAATACTGAACAAATGGTCAGAAGAAGCCAAAAGTCATGGAATTGATGCTTTAGACGATTTTCTAATCAGATTGAGAAGTTATAAAGTTACTTGATTTTCTTCTCTGAATAAACCACATACTTTCTAACAACAGGGTCGAATTTCTTGATTTCCATTTTGTCAGGCATAGTTTTTTTATTCTTTGTTGTGGTGTAAAAGTGACCTGTTCCTGCGGATGAAACTAGTTTAATTTTCTCTCTCATTGATCTAATCCATACTTAGTCAAAGCTGCATCTAAACCTAGTTTGTTTACTATTCTAAGCCCTTTATTCGAGAGAGTTAGTTTAATAAACTTTTTTTGTTTCTCAGACCATAGCCTGTGAGAGTGAAGGTTAGGTTCAAATGTGCGTCTAGTGCGGTTCTTGGCGTGGGACACATTATTCCCAACCATAACTCTTTTTTTTGTTATTTCGCATATTTTAGACATGATTTTGTAACTCAGTAATGATATCAGAAACCTAATCAGATACAATACTGTTTATTGTCTAAATTGAGAGAAAAATATGGATATTGTATTTATTAAAGAACTTTGTATTGAGACTGTCATAGGCATATATGACTGGGAGAGAAAGATAAAACAGTTCGTGTGCATTGATCTTGAACTGGGAACAGATATCAGTAATGCATCTAATAGTGATGTGATTGATGATACTATTGACTATAAGGCCGTTTCAAAGACATTGAAATCATTTATTGGTGATAGTGAATTTCAACTAATAGAGGCTCTTGCAGAGGAGTCAGTTAAGCTGATTTTTGAGAAGTTTAATGTAAACTACATAAAAGGAAGATTTAGCAAACCGGGTGCTGTAACTGGTTCGAAAGAAGTAGGAGTCATAATTGAGCGATATAGAGACAGTACATAAGGTTTATGTAGGTATTGGTAGTAACATAGAACCAATTTCACACATAAAAAAATGTATAAAATCCCTTAAGGAAAATTTTTCCAATTTGCGTCTCTCCCCCATATATGAATCGTCATCAATGGGATTTGATGGTCCAAACTTTTATAATTTAGCTGCCTTTTTTGAGACAAAGAATGATCTAGTATCACTAAAAAAATTATTGAATGATATTGAAACTCAAAACGGAAGATCATTAGGAGAAGTTAAGTTTAGTTCACGAACACTAGATATAGATATACTCTACTATGACGATATTATTGATGAAGAAAAGAATATTCCAAGAAGTGAAATTATTAAATTCGATTTCGTCTTACGTCCTCTATACGATCTGGCTCCAGGGCACATTCATCCTAATACAAGAAAAACTCATAATAAGATGCTTGCTGATAACATCTACCAGAAAATGATAGTCAAAAGAATTTCCTTACCTCTAGCAGTATGAATTTGAAATATATTGTCTCATATCTTGGTCTTGTTCCTTTTCTTTATCTAATTTTAGATGGCTATTTCATAGAGATTCTTGACATAATTTTTATTCTAGATGTATCAATTTTTATGGCATGTATTATTTTTACATTTATAGGCGCATATAACTGGGACTTTAAAAATGATAATTTTATCCTTGAATTCTATGGCTTCTTACCCAGCTTATTTTCAATGATTATAATTATTCTTGCCTTACTTGATTTCGATAGAGTAATCCTCATAAATGCTATTGTGTTTGCATTTTTATTGCAGCTGATTGCAGATTTGTTATTAACTCTCAAAGGGCTATTCCCTACTGTATATTATCTAAAGTTACGTATTCCCATAACCACTACTCTAGCTCTGAGTTTGATAATTTTATCGCGGTTGTACGACTCACATATTTAATCGTCTGCCACCATCAACATTAATGTTCTGACCAGTGATATATGGTGCGTTATTTAGAAGAAAATATATCGCTTTAGCTATGTCAAGTGGCTCGCCAGTAGATCTCATTGGTATTTTACTTATAATATCTAGTTTTTTCTTCTTACTTGAATCACTCTCGGGCCACATGATAGCACCAGGCGATACTCCGTTCACTCTAATATGTGGCGCTAGATCTTTTGCAAGAGATCTTGTAAGTGCAAGTAAACCAGCTTTGCTAATATTGTAAATAACATGATCTTTAAGTGGTGGTTCTACATGAATATCTATAATGTTGATGATACTCCCTTTTCTTTTCTTTAATTCTCCAAACAAATGTTTTGACAGAAATAATGGAGCTTTTATATTTGTATCGATAGTGTCAAGCCATACTTTCTCTGAGACATCGTTAATTTTAGTTGGATAAAATTTAGATGCATTATTTATAAGATAATCTATTCGACCAAATATTTTTAAAAAGTCATTCGAAACTTTCTTGTAATTCAAGTTAGATTTAAACTCTACTCTATAGATCTCACAAGAGTTTTCTCGTTTGGAATTCAATGATTTCTTCAGTTCTCTTGCAGCACTTGCAGACTTACTATAAGTTATCAAAATATTCATCCCTTTTGAATGAAGATAATTCGCTGTTTCGGCGCCTATTCTTCTCGCTCCACCAGTAATTAATACGACTTTGTTCATCATTAATATATAATTACATAATCTAAAATTAATTTATACTGATTGTATAGCAATTATTAGGAGAGGCTAGATTTGTTGAGAGAGAAACTTGAATTAAAAATAAAGGAAGATAAAAATATAAGTTTCTCAGAATATATGGAAATAATCCTCTTTGATAAAGACTATGGTCTTTATGAAAAAGACCAAGTTTTAGGTCAAGAAGGTCACTTTATAACATCCCCATTAGTTTCCAAACATTTTTCTCATTGCGTAGCGAAGAATTTTATCAGTGTTTCTAATGACGAAAAGATAAATTATATTTTAGAGTTTGGCGCTGGTAATGCTCAGCTTGCGAGAGATTTGATTCTGTATTTGAAAAAGAAAAAATGTCTACCAAAAAGATATTATTTCTTAGAGAAGTCATCCAGTTTAACAAAAATACAAAAGAAAGTGATAGATGCTCTTGAACTGGGAGAATCTGTAGATTTTATTTGGATTAATAAATATGAAGACTTACCGAGTGAAGCATTTATTATAACTAATGAATTATTTGACTGTATCCCAACTGAAATTATTAAATATAAAAATAATTTATTTCATAAGGCTTATATAAATGATGAATTTAAAATATTTTGGCAAGAATATGACCTGTTCTCAGAGATACAAGCTAAATACCTGTCGCTACCCAGTGAACTAATAGATAATTATCTGTTTGAGTTTAGTCCGGCACAGTATGACATAATCAATAATATCAGTAGATACATTGACAAGGGTTATTTTCTAATTTTTGACTACGGTTATTCTGCAAATGAGCTATATATCGATGATAGAATGCACGGGACTATAGCATGTATTAAAGATCATTTATCCGACTTTAATCCTCTAGAGGATATTGGTGAGAAGGATGTAAGCTCCTTTGTGAATTTTTCATACCTTAAAAATATATTAAAATGTAGCAGGTGGTCTCCTTATGCTTTCATGAGTCAAGCTAATTACTTACTAAGTTATGATATTCTAAATGACATTGACATAGAAAACATAGGTGAGTTAACGTCAATTAAAAAATTAATAATGCCCAATCAGATGGGTGAGATATTTAAAGTATTAATTGCTGTAAAGAATATAAAGAGTGACTCTAATAAGAATTTTATTAAAAATGACATAATGAAATTGTAATGGAAATAATAAATATAATTATATTGTCCTTTATTCAGGGTGTGACAGAATTTTTACCAATATCAAGTAGTGCACATCTAGTCTTATTATCTGAACTTAGTAATTTTCCTGACCAAGGGCTGGGATTTGATATTGCATTACATACTGGATCTTTATTGGCGATATTGATCTATTTCAAAGATGAAATAAAAAAGATCTTTGTTATGACAGATGATGGTAGACATTATTTGAAGCTGATGATATTTGCCTCAATACCTTTACCAATTATTGGAATAATATTCATTGATTATGTTTCTCTCTACATGAGAAATGTTCATTCTATTGCAATTATGACTATAATATTCGCTCTAGCTCTATATTTTGTAGATAAAAATAGAGAAGAGAACAAAAACATGATTAATTGCTCATACAGGCTCATGTTTTTTATTGGTCTAATGCAGGCTCTTGCAATCATGCCTGGTGTATCAAGGGCAGGTGTTGTTATCACAGCAGCATTGCTAGTTGGTTTCACAAGAAAAGATTCTATTAGAATATCTTTTCTTTTATCAATACCTGCTATTTTTATGGCATCAACCTACCAAACAGTACAGCTTTTGAGTGTAGATGAGGTTATCATAATGAAAGATTACATCTTAGGATTTTTGCTTTCATTTGTATTTTCTTATTTAACTATTAGATTATTTATTTCAACAATTAATAAAGTGACTTTTTCTCCATACATAATATATAGAATTGTCTTAGGATCTATTTTGCTGATTATCTAAGTACTCTCTAATGTGATCTTGTGCAAGTATTCTATAGGAATGTTCAATAACTTTTTTGATCTCATCGTTTGTCTTTTTACGGTCCTCCTCTTTTAGTCTGAATTGATCTAATTTTTCTATGAATGATTGAAAAAAGTCAACCTTATCCTTATTTCCATCATTGGTGTACACTTCAAAAAAGTTTTTAAGTCTATCTTTTTTTCTTATGTCAAGTTCTTTTACAATGCCAATAAGCTGTTCATAGCTATCTGTAACTGGCTCATATTCTTCTATACTAGCTTTAGATTGATTTAGTAAATTTGCAAGGTCTTTGTATTCATTTGGTATTTTTAACTTTAGACAAAATTCATCAATATTAGATACCTCTTCATGAATAAAACATGAAATCATATGCAGTTTGTTTTTCATATTCGGAGATAAACAGATCCCATCACTTTTTTTTGAGTCGATATAAAGAACATTATCAGCACCCAGATGAGTGAGCTCTTTTCTGAACAACCATGGATTGTCAGATTTGTACATTTCTAGCCAAACTCTCTCACCAGTTAAATGATCTAACTCAGAACTCCCTATTATTTCTGTAACTTTATCCAGAGTCTCTGGTACTATTTCAAAGTCATCATATCTCACCTTAAATCTTGCTAGTCTTAAAACTCTGAGGGGATCCTCTGAAAATGCATCTGATACGTGTCTTAATTTTTTATTTTCAATGTCCTTTTGTCCATCAAATGGGTCTATAAGGTTTCCATGTTCATCCTCCGCTATCGCATTAATGGTAAGGTCCCTTCTCTCCAAATCTTCTTCTAAAGTAACATTTGAATTAATGTCGAACTCAAAACCAGAGTAACCATGTCCAGATTTTCTTTCTGTCCTTGCAAGCGCATATTCTTCTCCCGTCTGAGGATGAATAAACACAGGAAAATCTTTTCCAACCTGTCTAAAGCCTTTAGATTTCATTTCCTGAGGTGATGAACCTACAACAACCCAATCTCTTTCCTTAGGTTTAAAACCAAGTAATCTGTCACGTATTGCACCACCTACCAGGTAAGTCTTCATTATCTGCCTGCGTTTTTTCTATAAGTATCAAGTTTATTATTTTTTTTAGATAAATACGATGGAACTATCTCATCAATGGTAGTCTTACCTTTAAGGCCATCAGAACTTATGTTGTCAATTTGAAGAGATTTAAGGTTATCAAGTGTAAAAATATTACCTGGAACAAGATAGGTAAATCCGAATGCTTGCAAATAAGACAGCGTATAGTTTAGTGGAATAATAATACGCTTAGTATTTTTAACTTTCAGTATAAAATTAATTAGTTCAAGAAAACTGTAATTTTTTGGGCCAGTCACATTATTAACCTGATTATCATACTTATTTGTCAAGATTGATTCGACCACAAAGTTTGACAAGTCCTTCACGTAAATTGGAGAAAATAAGGATTTAGGACATGCTAGAGGGAAAATAGGAATATATTTAAGTAAACGATTAAATCTGTTGAAAAAACTGTCGCGTTCACCAAAAACAATTGATGGTCTAAACACCACAGTCTTGAATTTTGTATCATTATTAGAGGATATGTAGTCGTCTGCCTTACCTTTTGATTGTAAATACTTGCTTGGCGCATTCATATCTGCGTTTAGAGCACTTAATTGGATGAACTTTGCTACATTATTTTCTCTAGATTTACTCACTAAGGTTTTTACAAAATTAAAATGAACATCATCAAAAGTCATTTTTCTAGACTCATTCAAAATACCTACAGTGTTAATAACAACGTGACTATCTTTTAAGAATCGAGTGAATGAGCTTGCATTTGATGGATCATACAAAAATAAGTCAACATTCTTAATCACTTTAATTTGTTTGCATTTTTCGATATTACGAGATAGCACTCTAATTTCCTTAAAGTGATCAGAAAGTTTGTAAACCAGTTCAGATGCTATGAATCCTGAACCACCGAAAATAGTGAGGACCTTGTCATTCATTATTTTATGCAATGAGATTTAATTTCCCATTTGTCATTATCAATCAATATTTGCATGTAGCACGGGCCGCCATCATTATTCCTAGTGTGTCCTGCAGCGCCTGGATTTACAACCCATGGGCTCTTGCTCTTATCACACACTTGGTTATGTGTGTGCCCATAAATAATCAACTTTGAATCAGGGTAAGCGGCTCTTAAATCAGCATGCGGTGGGTGATGACCAAATCTGTCACCATGCTCGACTGTGACAAGTTCGTTGTTGATTGAAAACTGCTCTACTTTTTTTAACTCAGAGATAATTTTTTTATCCTCTTCATCTGAATATCTTTCAGGTAAATCATTGTTACCTGCAACAGCGACAACCCTCCTAGAATACGTCTTAAGTTTTTTGATGATAGATGTGCTCATGATATCTCCAGCATGGACAATCATATCTGAATCATTCAACACTGGGATTATTTGATCATCGATGACTCCGTGCGTATCAGAAATAACCGTGATTTTTCTTATGTCATGCATCAAGAGTTAAAAGATTGTACATCCATATATCTTAACATCATCATCTTGGACGCCTAATACCAATCTTCCCAAATATTCACCAGGTACAGATTCACTGACCTGTTTGAAAATTACAGTGACGTACTCATCTCTTTTTAGACAACCTAATGCTTCGAAATCAGGTGATAATTTAGCTAATATTGGGCTATTAGCCCATTGTTTACCGAGAGTTACCTCATCCGCACCCATAAGCATTTTTTTTGAGAAATTCTTGGTAAACCCGCCGTAGTCTTTGTTATTAGAAGTCCTAATTAAGTCTTCCCACAACGGGTTAGCAATATCAATAATTTCTTGATCAGATAGCTCCAATAGCTGTGTCATTATCAAGAAACTTTTTCTGTCTCTTCGTCAACGATATGATATAGAGGAGCTTTTTCACAAGTGAATTTACCTGTTTCAGGATCTCTTCTTGAGACTGTTAGACAATGCCAGTTATCGTCATCAAGCTTTAAAAAATCACCACGATAGTAATAACCAGGCCAACGTGTTTCTTCACGGAATAATGTATGTTCACAAACACATTGAGAGACTAAAGTTCTATGTTTAAGCTCCCATGCTCTCATTAACTGATGATAATCCTCTGCACCAATTTTCTCTAAATCTTCAGTAAGTGTATCGAGTAACTGAAGACCTCTTTTGAGCATATTACCGTTAGTCATATAGTTTGTTCCTATACCTCCCGCGTAGTCATCCATAATCTTCTGCAGACGCTGAAGACCCTGAATTGGAAGTAGATAACTTGGTGATACTGTACCTGCTGTTATCTCGTTACGTCCAACGGTATAGTTTTCAAGAGGTTTATAAACTTCCTCTTTGTATTTTTCGATTTGGCTATCGGAAACTCTGATTCCAACAGCTTTTTGATCTTTAATGTATTTGACCGCTGCTTTGGCGCATAATCTACCCTCAGTAAATGAGCCTGAGGAGAATGCGTGTGCGGTTCCACCTGCGGCATCACCAGCAGCAAATAATCCATCAATAGTCATCATACGATTGTATCCCCAGAAATACTCCGGTGGAGATAAGTCCTCTGGACCACTACACCAAGCTCCAGAACATGTTGCATGAGAACCCATTACATATGGTTCTGATGTTGTTAGTTCCGGGTTTTGATATTTAGGATCAATGTCTTGAGCAGCCCAAACCACTGCTTGTCCAACAGTCATACCTAGAAAGTTTTCCCAACCGATTTCCTCAAGGTGAGGATCTTGGAATGCTTCCATAGTTACCATATGGATAGGTCCGCCTCCGTGTATTGTCTCTTGAATGAAAGCATGGTTTCTCAGACAGGTTGGTGTTGGAACATGATCAAGGTACTCGCCGACAATTGCTTTTGTGTTGTCGTACCACTTTTTCTCATAGTTTTCACCTGCTGCATTCTGTGTATAAGTTTTAAGATGGAGGAAATAAGCTCCAACAGGACCATAACCATCTTTAAAACGTGTCAATACGATTCTATTTTCCATTTGGGTCATCTTTGCACCAACAGCAATCGGTAATGCATAAGCAGAGCCATTACTCCAAGGTGCATACCAAGTACGACCCATACCTTCTCCAACTGATCTAGGTTTGAATATATGAGAGGCTCCACCTGCAGCACATACAACAGCTTTAGCGCGGAATACATGGAACTCACCTGTACGCATGTTGAACCCACATGCACCACCTATCCTGTTTTCTTTGGCTTCATCCATCAGCAAGTGAGTAATCATTACTCTGTTGTAAATCTTATCAGCTGATTTCTTGGCTGCTTCAGCAACTATAGGCTTGTAGCTCTCGCCGTGGATCATTATTTGCCATTTGCCCTCTCTTTGATAGCGACCTGTTTCTTTATTTCGCATCAATGGCAGACCCCACTCTTCAAACATGTGAACCGCAGAGTCAACATGTCGAGCCATATCATACGCAAGATCTTCTCGGACCATTCCCATCAGGTCATTACGCGCATATCTCACATGATCTTCAGGAGCATTCTCACCCCACTGCATGCCCATGTAACAGTTGATAGCATACAGACCTTGAGCCACAGCACCACTTCTATCAATGTTAGCTTTCTCGGCCACAATGATTTTCATGTCTTTACCCCAATATCTTGATTCAAACGCAGCACCTGTACCGGCCATACCTCCGCCTACAACAAGAATATCGCAATCTTCATAATGTGTTTTTCTAGCCATTAGTAATATACTCCCTGTTTTAGCTTACCGATTTTTGTCATTTCAGGTAGACCATCATTAGCAGTTTGCACTTCACCTGTTTTGAGATATTTTGGTTCATTGTACAGTAGCTCGCCGTCATAAACATCTTTTGCTGGTGATGGCTCTGTTGCTAACTCAGGAATGTACTCTCCCCAAGGTTTAGTAGTAATTGGTGAACAGAAATTTTTTTCTGTGCCGTTTCTGAACTTAATTTTCCAAGAAATAGTTCCTTTTTCTTCCTCTCTGAGTGCCCTTACGCTATGGCCCAGTGGTGAGAAATCAGCGTAACCACGAGCATCGATAGCATTTTGGTCACATGCTTTCACGCAAGAGTAACACTCCCAACACATGTTTGGTTCTATGTTAACCGCACGCCTCAATGTTTTATCGATATGCATTATATCTGATGGACAGATATCTACACACATTCCACAACCATCACATCTGGTCATATATACAAAAGTTGACATAATCTTATCTCCTTATTTCCATATAGTTATTAATAATTCTTTGGTGACTCACGTCTTATTCCCAATCCAAATTGCTTTGGCTTATCTGCAGGTTCAGGTAAATTGCTGTTTGAACCATCAGCCTTAGCTAAGTGTTTCTGTATTGCTGCTCCAGGTTTGTAAAACATATGAGCAAATTTTGACCAATATACTCCCCCAAACAGAACTACATTTGAAACAATGAATAACAACAAAAACAAACCGCTAAGAATAGATCCTGAGCTTTGTGTTATTGACCACAATAGTGCGGTAGATTGAGATGCTAATAATGCTAGTACAAATAAATCTGCGAACATAACATGGTACCAAGGGTGTCCCTCGGCAGATACGTTAACTCTTATTGAGAACCAGAACCAAAAACCGCCCACGCATGTCATAATTGCACCAATGTGCCATAACATAGGTACCATAGCTGGCGCTGCAGAAGAGGGTGTTGAATAGCTGAAAATTAATATTGCTGATGTTACCCAGAAAATTATAGTTCCATACATCCCTAATAAATGTGCTGCTCGTCTTTGAAATGTGCAAAACTCCGAAGAAGTCATGATGTCAGATGCGACTGTCTTTGCGATTATTGATACTTTTTCACCGGAGGATAATTCTCTTGTAGCCGCTTGTTTTGCTTTTTTTGCGTTTTCGAAAAAATATTTTACATTCTTTTTGTGCATCATATCGAGCACGACCCCTGCTATAACCAACATAACCATTGCAATTAAGAATGCCTGCATTGCAATTGAAGGTATAGTTGCTCCTAAATCTGAAAATGGATTGTAAGCTAGCATGTTTTCTCCCTATCTTAATATTCTGCAGTTTATGAATAACTGCTCGAACAATATTATAGCCAAATTTGAGAATATTAGGAATTAATTATTTACTTAATTTTACTTATTTTTTCACCCTATTTTATAGGGTTTTTATTCAGCTTTTCTCCTGATAGTAAGTCATCAATATCTTGGCTACTTCTTTTCTAGCAAATTCTGGTGGTAAATCTTGACCTGCAGCAAGCATTTCCCTCACTTTTGTCCCAGATAGTAAAACAAAATCATCTTTGGAGTGATCCTCGGCATCCCTCATCATTACCACTTTGTTTAGTTTTTTAGAGTAGGCTGTGTGATCAGCTTTAAAAATTTCGATTTTAAGTGAATCTTTTACAACATCCAAATCAAATATTTCTTGCGCCTCAAATGGTTCATAGTAATCACCAACGCCAGCATGATCTCGACCAACTATCAAATGTGTACATCCTGCATTTTGCCTAAATACTGCGTGGAGTAGAGCTTCACGAGGACCTGCGTACATCATGTCGAATCCAAATCCAGAGATGATTGCAGTATTCTTCTCGAAATATATTTCTACCATTTTCCTTATCGCAGCATCTCTTACATCTCCTGGAATATCACCTTCTTTGAGTTTGCCCAAGAGCATATGAATCAGAACTCCATCAGCTTCTAATCTTTCATAAGCCATTTTGCAAAGTTCTTCGTGCGCTCTGTGCATTGGATTTCTGGTTTGAAATGCAACAGTTTTAGACCAGCCAGCCTCAGTTAGCATCTTTCGTATATCTGGAGCTGTGGCAAATGTATTTGGAAAATCATGCGGAAAATAACTATAGTTTAAGACTTCAATTGATCCAGAAATAATATATTTACCCTGATCTTTAAAATTTTTTACACCGGGATGATTTACATCAGTTGTTGCAAAAACATTTTTAACAATGGTTTCAATATCGTCGTCACTTAGCTTTTCTACATTATCTATTCTTTGAATCGCAATGACTGGATTGCCTTCAACATTCGGGTCTCTTAGAGCAATCTCCTCTCCGTGCGTATAGTCAAGTGAGTTTGCGTCTGTTGTAATATTAACGATCGGAACCGGCCAGAATATATCATCTAATGTCAGCATCTCTTTTGATACTTTCAGCGTCTCCTCCTTATTCATATAACCTGTCAGCGGATTGAAGTAACCAGCAGCCATCATGACTGCATTAGCTGCTGCAGCTGAATTTATTTCAAGACTACGCATCTCGGCTGATGCAGATAACATTGATGATCTTGCCATTTCATCTTCAATGTAGAGTGTATTCAGTTCATTCGAGCCATGTGGCATGATCAGATTAGTCATATTTGTTCACCCGCGTATAAAGTTTTATTGTTGATAATTGAGAGATAATATAATGCATTGAAAAAAATATCAAAGAAGAAATTATTCTTAGCGTATCATTCAAAGGAAATTGGGATTTTATTTTAGACAATGTGGAAATGTTGAAGTGATCTAACTTAATTTTCTATCAGTTCAGTATCAGCTACATCAATAATTTTTATTTTGTATAGTAATTCTTTCCCAGCAAACAGGTGATTACCATCAAATGTTATGTTTTTATCATCCATCTTAGTAACCCTAAATTTTCTCTTTACACCTTTATTATTTGCAAAATCAATTTGCATACCAATTTTTCTGTACTCTTTGGGTACGTTTTCAAGTGAATCTTGAAAAATCAATCCCTCGTCTATTTTTCCAAAACCTAATTCAGAACTAACTTCTATAGACACCTCACTATTTTTTTCTTTACCATGTAAAGCTTTTTCGACAATTGGTAAAAGGTTTGTTTCTTTACCATATATAAAGCTTACTGGTGTATCTACATTCTCTAACAAATCATCACCTTCATATATTGAATATGTCATACTCACTAACTTATTATCTGAGATTTTCATACTCAATTATATTAACAGAAAATATTTACTTCTTGATCAAAGAATAACTTGACATAAATACCAAACTATTTAATCATAAACTTACTCAGAGTTACTAATCAACCCGTACAAAATCAACTACCAGATGTAATTATTTAATTTAATGGAGATCATATGAGTAATGCAATAGATATTAGTGATGACAATTTTGATTCTGAAGTTCTAGAATCAGATAAACCCGTTCTTATAGACTTTTGGGCTGAATGGTGTGGACCATGCAAAGTACTTGGTCCAGTTATTGATGAAGTCGCTGTAGATTACTCTGACAAGGTTAAATTTGTTAAGCTGAATATCGATCATAATCCTAATAATACTCAAAAGTATGGGATAAGAGGCATTCCTACACTAATACTATTCAAAAATGGCGAGAAGGCAGATACCAGCGTAGGTGTCCTGTCAAAAAGTGAACTCTCAAGTTTTTTAGATAAAAACCTATAAAAATGAATCTTTCAGAACTTAAACAGAAACCAGTACAAGAACTTGTCGAGATAGCAGAGGGAATGGGAGCTGACAATGTTGGTAGATTACGAAAGCAGGATGTTATCTTCACTATCCTTAAAAGTCACTCTTCAAGTGGTGAAGATATCTCTGGTGGCGGAGTATTAGAGATACTTCAGGATGGATTTGGTTTTCTAAGATCAGCAGATAGTTCATATTTAGCAGGACCTGATGATATATATGTATCCCCCAGTCAAATAAGAAAGTTTTCACTCAGGACGGGAGATACAATTCAAGGAAAGATAAGGCCGCCAAAAGAAAGTGAAAGATATTTCGCTCTTCTCAAAATCGATAACATAAATTCGGATACATCATCGAGTACAAAAAACAAAATTTTATTTGAGAATTTAACTCCCCTGCATGCAAATAAAAGATTGAGGCTAGAGCAAGGTAATGGCAGTTCTGAAGACATCTCAGCAAGATTGATCGATATTGCATCTCCAATTGGAAAAGGACAAAGAGGGCTAGTAATATCTCCACCTAAGGCGGGTAAAACTATTATGTTACAAAACATTGCTCAGAGTTTAACCGCGAGTAACCCAGATGCTCATTTGATTGTCTTGTTAATTGATGAGAGGCCTGAAGAAGTCACTGAAATGTCAAGAATGGTTAAAGGTGAGGTAGTAGCGAGTACATTTGACGAGCCTGCAAATAGGCATGTACAGGTAGCAGAGATGGTTATAGAAAAAGCTAAACGACTTGTTGAGCATAAAAAAGACGTAATTATCCTTCTTGATTCTATCACTCGACTCGCGAGGGCATATAACACTATTGCCCCATCATCAGGTAAAGTGCTCACAGGTGGGGTTGATGCAAATGCTCTGACTAAACCTAAGAAGTTTTATGGAGCAGCAAGAAATATTGAAGAAGGTGGTAGCCTCACAATCCTTGCAACTGCACTAATTGATACTGGTTCTAAGATGGATGAGGTTATTTACGAGGAATTTAAAGGAACAGGAAATATGGAGGTTCACTTAGACAGAAGGATCGCAGAAAAAAGAATATATCCTGCTATAAATATAAATCGTTCTGGAACTCGAAGAGAGGAACTTCTCATGGAACCAGATGAATTACAAAAAATTTGGATTCTAAGAAAAGTACTTCACTCTATGGACGAGCTAGATGCGATGGAGTTTATGTTAAATAAACTTAAATCTACTAAAACTAATTCTGAATTCTTTGAGTCAATGAAAAGGTGATCTAGTTTACTTTTTCTTTCAACTTTTTTTCAACGTAATCATCTACAAACATTTTAAGTTCCCCATTATGTCTTGCTATGTCTTTAATTATAGAAGACGAAATGAAACTATATTTTTCGTCAGGACTTAAAAAGATGCTCTCTATACCTGGGTTCATGGCTCTGTTTAAATTTGATAACTGAACCTCATACTCGAAATCAGATACTGCTCTTAAACCTCTGAGCATTACTTTTGCTTCAAGCTCCTTAGCGTGCTCTACCGTTAATTTATCTAGCTTAATTACATCAACATTTTTATATTTTGATAGAACTTTTCTGCACATGTCATATCTCTCATCATATGAAAACAAAGTATTTTTTTGGGTGTTATATGCAACGGCAACTATTACCAATTCAAAGATATTTGAAGCTCTTTTGACAAGATCCTCATGGCCAGCTGTTATAGGGTCAAATGTCCCGGGATATATTGCTTTGATTTTCATAGATTTTTATTTATCAGAATTGTATAACTTACATCACCAATACTCAAATCTTTGATAATATCGTGCGTTTCATTGAAGTATTTCTCATACTCACTCTTATCTTTTTTAGACTTTTCATAGTATAAATATTTATTATGATCTAAATAATTTTTATTTTTAAGCAATTGAAAAGTCTCATCTAAAAGAGAAGTATTATACGGTGGATCTATGAATATGATGTCATAAGGACCTATATCATGATTTAAAAGAAATTTATTTACCATTGACTTAATTACGCTTGCACCCTCAATATTCAAAACAGACATATTTGACTTGATCGACCTTACTAAATCAATATCTTTCTCAATCAATGTTGCAGACTTTATGCCTCTTGAGAGTGCCTCAAAAGAGAGTATGCCACTACCGGAGAAAAGATCTAAGGATGATGAGCATAAGCCTATATCTATGACATTAAAGAGTGTCTCTCTAATGAATGCTTTTGATGGTCTGAGGTTTGGCTTGTCTGGTATATTGATTGATCGTGATTTATATCTACCGGATATGATCTTTAATTTATTATTCAATTGACTTGCCAACGGTAAATACTGAAACATTATCGAAATCCATGGCGCGTTTCAGTGCAGCTTTTATACTATCCTTGTTGACTTCTTTTAAGTTGTTTTTGTAATTTTCAAAATAATTTAGGTCAAGATTTAAATAATTAATACTAGATATTAAATTGAGAATTTTTCGATTTGTGTCAGCTCTCATCTCAAAACTTCTCAAGATCGCTTTTTTTGTAGCAGTTATTTTAGTATCCTCAACATCAAACTTGCTAAGCTTATTGACCTGTTCACGGATTATGTTTTTAGCAAGATTTATACTCTCATTTTTAGTTTGTAGTGAAATTCTCAAATATCCGCTATTTTGATGAGTAGATAAGTAACTATATACAGAATAGGATAGACCTCTTTTTTGTCTAATTTCCTCCATTAACCAAGAACCAAATCCACTTCCTCCAAAAATATAATTTGCCACCAATAAATTATAATAATCCGGATCCGATCTTGAGATAGCAGGAATGATGACTGCCAAATGGGTCTGAGTTGAGTCAAACTCAGTATGATGTGTAACAGTCTTAAGTTTATATTCCTCTAAAGGTTCAACTTCTTTTTTTGAAAATTCATTCGTCAATTTATTTATCAGTCTTTTTGATCCTTTGGAAGTTATGTCTCCGACTATATTAATCTCTAAGTTATCTAGATTAAAAATTTTGTCCCTATGCGACTTTATGTCCTTTTTAGATATATTTATTACCGAATCTTTTGTACCAACTGGCTGATGTGCAAAAGGTGTATCATAAAAAAGTTTCTCAGAAACTACAGACTCAAGAAGAGAATCTGGTTTTTTATACGACTCAGAGATAGCTCTTAGTATTTTATCTTTTTGTAAATTAAATACTACGTCATCAATGTCGTCTGTAAATAACGCGCTGTTAAGCACATCTGAAAGCATCATGACCTGATCCAAATTACTTACAGATCTTATCGCAATCGACAAGGTCTCATTGCTGACCGAGTATGATAGCTTTGCTCCTACATTTTCAAAATAACTAACTAGCTTTTTGCCATTAATGTCTGAATTCATCAGAACATTTAACATAAGATTGGTTAAACCGGGCGTGTCACCATCACTTACACTACCTTGCTTGAGTGAGAGATTGACATCAATAATTGGTAGGTTCGTTAAATTGACGTAGAGATAATCTTCATTATCTGCTAAAGACTGTATAACAGGATTAGAATTTATTGTTTGTGAAAAAAATAAGAATGTGACAAGAAATAATATTCTCATTCTATGGGTCTCAAAACAGTAATCAAGGGTTTGTTCTGAGTTATGTATGATTTACCTGCTGACATAACTTCACTCAAGGTTATAGTTTCTGAAATTTTGTAGTAGTTATCTAAGTTTCTCCAGCTAATATTTTTTGTCTCTAACATTCCCACTTGCATTGCTTGGTAAAAGACAGAGTCAAATTTGAAGACATTGTCAGATTTTATTCTTGCTTTTGCACTTTCTAGTTCCTCTTGTCCGATTGTATCAATTGATTCATCAGAAAATTCATTTAAGACATATGATATAAATTCATCAGTCGTAGTGTTCCCTCTCGGTGTTCCTCCTATAATGATGAGGTTGTCGTGCTGATTATATGTATCATTCGATATAAATGTGTCCAGTGCAACTTTTTTTGAGTTTACTAAATTTTCTGTAAGACGCGAAGAGTATCCTCCATCCATTATTTCTATGAATAAATCTAGTGCATATGATTTTCTAGGGTCTTGATCATTAAATTCTGGTTTTATAAACGAGATGAAAACTACAGGTTTTGAAACATCTCCCTGCACTTCAAAATATTCTTTTGAAATATATTCGGCGTCACTTGATATTAAATTTAATGGCTCATCGTTTTCTATAGAGCTGTAATATTTGTTTATGTATTGTTTGACTTTATCTCTGTCAAAATTACCTGCAATAATAACTATAGCGTTTCTAGGTTGGTAATATGAGTTGTACCAATCTTCAAGATCTTTTTTTGTGGTGTCTTCTATGTCCTGCATTGTTCCTATTATTGGAATACCATACTTATTCATTCCAAATGCATTAATCATTATTTTTTCGAAAGTTTTAGAGACTGGATTATCATCTGTTCGAAGCCTTCGCTCTTCTTTAACAACATTAATTTCTTTTTCTATTTGATTGTCATCCAGTTTAAGATTAATCATCCTATCTGACTCTAGCTCTATACATCTTTCTAGATCTTCATTGTGAACTTTTTGATAATAACCAGTGAAATCTTTGCCCGTAAAAGCATTATCAGTTCCTCCCATTTTTTTGACTATAGAAGAAAATTCACCAGGCCCTAATTTATTGGTTCCTTTAAACATCATGTGCTCAAGTATATGAGAGATACCGGTTTTACCATTTACCTCATTACTGGATCCTACTCTATACCAAATACTGTTAACAACAGCTGGGCTTCTTTTATCCTCGATCAATATCACCTTAAGACCATTTTCTAGAGAGTACTCCTCTAATCTCTCAGAGAACTTTATACTTGCGTCAAGATTAATTGATACAAATAAAAACATTAAAAAAATGATTGTTTGATTGATGCGAAACATATCGCAATAATATCAAAAAATAGATTTTTTTGTCTCTATAATACGATTATCTTTGACCATTTTTTTGATATCAATCACTTGAAATAAGGTAATCTACAACTATAATTGTATTTACAAAATGAACAAAAACTTAACAAATAGAGCGATTGCTAAAGAGGTTGCAATAGACCTAGAGTCTTCTGATGCCTTAAATTATTATCTCGCACAGCTCAGGGAAACACCGCTACTATCCAAAGAGCAAGAAGAAGAATTATTCTTTAGACTTCAGAATGCAGACGATATGGATGCCGCTAAAAAACTTGTTATGTCGCATCTCAGATTTGTTGTACACATTGCAAAAACCTATAAAGGATATGGTTTGCCATTACTGGATATTATTCAGGAGGGAAATGTTGGTTTAATGAAGGCAGTGAAAAAATTTGATCCAAGTAAGAAAGTCAGATTATTATCATTTGCTATCTATTGGATAAGAGCTGAGATTCATGAATTTGTATTGAAAAATTGGAGAATAGTCAAAGTTGCGACAACAAAAGCTCAGAGAAAACTATTCTTTAAATTAAGAAGTAAGAAAACCTCGTCAAACTGGTTATCGGAGCAAGAGACACATGACATTGCTTCTGAATTAAATGTTGACAGTAAAACTGTTAAATTAATGGAAAACCGTCTTAGCGGAACGGATGTCGCATTTGATCCAGTTGAAGAAGACGACAATTCACCATCTGGGTATTTATCACAAAATACAAACCCTTTAACAATTCTAGAAGCTCAAGACTCTGAAGATGATAATACAAAAAAACTGATCTTTGCACTTAGCAAATTGGATGAAAGAAGTCGTGACATTATCTCACAACGATTTTTATCTGAACAGAAACCAACTTTAGACGAACTTTCAAAAAAATATAAAGTATCAAAAGAAAGAATTCGCCAAATTGAAGAGAAGTCTCTCAACATTCTCAAAGATTCAATACTTCTAGCATAAAACTAGAGCATCAAAATATAGTGATCGGCTAACAAAGCTGCAAACAACATTGCAAGGTAAGTAATAGAGTACTTAAATAGCAATAGAGCCTTTCTAATGTTCTTAGTTATATAAAGATCATATGAATCGTATATGAACTTCCCACCGAGTAAAATAACTGATGCTAGATAAATATAAGATACGAGTCCAAGTAAATATGGAAACAAAGTAATACAAAACAATAAAATTGAATAAAGAAAAATATGCAGTCTTGTAAAATCATCACCATGAGTGACTGGTAACATAGGGATATTCGCTTTGCTATAATCATCTTTTTTGTAGACTGCTAACGCCCAGAAATGTGGGGGTGTCCATAAAAATATAATGAGAAATAATAGTAGAGGAAGTTCACTAACTCCATTAGTGATAGCCGTCCATCCAAGTAGGGGTGGCATAGCTCCGGCTATACCTCCTATTACAATATTTTGCGAGGTAAGATTTTTTAGATACACAGAATAGATTATTGAATAAACTATTATTGAAAATAAAGTCAATACAGTGGTGATTGTGTTTACGTATTCATAAAGAATATAAGTAGAAATAAGAGATATAACTATTGAAAAATAGATGGCATGCTTCGAAGTAACATTTCCCTTGATGAGCGGTCTACTTTTGGTCCTATCCATTATGGCGTCAATCTTCTGATCCACTATTTGGTTTATCACGGCAGCTGCTGATGCAGCAAGATAGATTCCTATACTAGCGTAAATCATGAGACTATAGTTCAAAGTAAAATCTTGAGCTAAAAGCATACCAACAATGGCTGTGAAGATAATAAGAAAATTTACCCTCGGTTTGGTCAGAGCAATTAGGTCAAATATAATTGGATTAGGTGTTGATGATGTGCTGTTCATTTACTGTGTTTTTGTAAATGATATCAAAGAATAATACAAAGCGCCCGAGATTAATGCCATTAAAATGGCTGCATTCATGGTATGCCAGACAGCAATGTTAAGCGGGAGGCTATACACTACATTAGATATACCCAAAGCTACTTGAAGCACAAAAAAGATTATACTTACGCCTATGACTTTCTTTAAGAAACTATGTTCTTCAAGTTTAAAAATTATATATATAGTCAAGAGGAAGAACAGGGTCAATATTAATGCCGTAATTCTGTGAACATAATGAACAGCTACTTTAGCGCCGTAAGCTAAAAAACCACCTTCGTAATTTATATCAGGTAGGTTTATTAAATTAAACGCCCCATCAAAAACCATCTCTTTTGGATACCACTGGTCAAGACATTTTGGAAAGTCAGTACATGCCAGTGAGGCATAATTAGTGCTTGTCCATCCACCCAGCAGAATTTGTATAATCAACAGAGACCATGTCACAAACACCGTCACAAGCGCATATTTAGGCAACTTATTTTGTGAAACATCTATATCAGCATACTTGAGACCATTAATAAAAAGCAATGTTGCTGTTAACATTCCGAAAAATAGATGTGTTGTAACTATAGTTGGTTTGACAAGCATTGTTACAGTGAGCATTCCCATTATTGCCTGTATTATTATTAGAACTGATATCAATACTGGAAGCGTATAGTTCTGTTTTGAGAATTTAATTGATATATAGGTGATGAAAAAAACATATAAGCCAAGAATACCAGCAACATATCTGTGCAGCATTTCTCTCCATGCTTTTCCTATGTCAATATTAGCGCCTGGATAATTCTCTTTGGCTTTCGCAAGTTCATCAGCTGTATCAGGCGTAGTCAGAAGACCATAGCAGCCTGGCCAATCTGGACATCCGAGTCCAGCATCAGTCAATCTTACCCAAGCCCCGAGCGATATCACAAAAAGTGTAAAGGCTGCGCCTAGAAAACTTAATTTCGATATCATTGAATCATCCATAATCTACCTCTTTGAGAATTTAAGTAGCTTCTTCATGTCCTTGAGTAAACCTTTTGCAATAAAATCATTTTCGTAACCTAGGATGATTTTACCAAAAGGATCAGCAATAAATATTCTCTCATCCATTTTAGTGAGACTATTATAGAGTGTTTCTGATCTATCTAAAACAATAACTTTTGGATAGTTATCTAAATAAACTGTATTCTCATTAGTGTTTTTATGGAGTAGATACCGTTTTACTCTTCCCATATCTTTACCAAGAGCTGTGTTGATCTGTCTTAACATATGCATGTTGTCTTGGCAGCTTGTATCGCACTTATCATCAATCACTTGAAGAATAATCCAATGATCATTATCAGCCAAGCTAGTTATATTTACCTCATCAACTAAAAAAGATCCATGATTAGTCGTACCTCTAGTGCTAGTCGCGTCATTATCGAAGAAGTATTTTGCAAATATAAAGGGAAGTACAAATACAAATACTATCAATAGGAACTTAAGTTTTGACATTTTTTTTCCTATTCAAAAGTATTAAAAAAATGATACCAATTAAAGCAAACAAAAACCATTGACCTGCATACATGTAATGTGTGAGATATTTATTTTCAGTCTTCTCTTTTATATGTATGTATGAATGATTGCTGTTTATCTCCAAGTTTAAATAAAACGGATAGATGTCTTTTTTTAGAATTGAAGATATTTCATTAATATTTAGATTCTGTATTATAAATGGTTTTTCATTAGTCATATTAACTCCGCTTAACTCCAAGAGTCTCATTGGATATTTAATGTATCCCTTTATTTGTTGGTAAGATTCAGGTGTTAAAATCTCTGGAAATTTTTGTCGTGAAAAGTTGTCAACCCAGCCTCTATTTACAATAATGATCTTATCTTCAACCAGAAATGGTGACATCACAAGATATCCGGCTTTTTTATTATGAACAATATTATCAAGAAGAAAATATGGTTCTAGAAAAGTGCCTTTAGCCATAATTTTAGTATATCTTAAAGGATTTTTTTGTACTTCTTTTAAATCTAAATATTCTTTTGATAATTGATTTTGATAATCAGTTTGAATACTGAGTTTTTGATCTGCTCGATCTAACTGCCAAAAACCTAAGTATACACAAGTTAAAATTAGAAAAAATAGGATCAAGTTTTTAAGTATATTTTTCATTCTAGTGATAACATGTTTTTATGTTTAAGTTCGCGATTATAACTCTTCTAATCTTAATAATATATAATCTTGTTATGGGTTTTGTATACATTCTAAAAGATAAATCAAGCTCTAACAGAGGACTTGCTTCACTGAAAACAAGGATAGTTTTGTCTGTATTACTCTTTGCATTGTTAATAGTGGGATATTATATGGATATGATTAAACCGAATAATTTTTGATATTAATCACAGCCAGTAGACAAACACAAACAATCCAAGCCAAACAACATCGACAAAATGCCAATACCAGGCAACGGCTTCAAATCCAAAATGATTCTCATTACTAAAATGTCCTCGAATACATCTGAATAAAATAACAGTCAACATTATTGCACCTAGTGTGACATGGAAACCATGAAATCCGGTTAACATATAAAATGTCGAACCATAAATCCCTGATGACATTTTTAAATTAAGATCATTATAAGCATGAGAATATTCATAGGCTTGAAAACCTACAAATATAAAACCTAAAAGAACAGTCGCGATTAATCCTAGAATAAGCTGATTCCTTTTGCCCTCTTTGAGACCGTGGTGAGCCCATGTGACTGTCAAACCACTAATGAGTAAAATAATTGTATTAAGCGCGGGTATACCTGCTGCTTTCATTACCACAAAATCACCGCCATAATTGGCAGGACCATTGGAAGGCCACACATTTTCGAACGAAGGCCATAACTCCTGATTGGTACTCACTCCAGAACCATCGCCCGCTAACCATGGCAATGATAGCTCTCTTGCATAGTAAAGAGCCCCAAAAAATGCCGCAAAAAACATAACCTCAGAGAAAATAAACCATGCCATACCCCACCTAAATGACATATCTACTTGATCATCATATAATCCACCTTCACTCTCCCTGACAACATAAGAAAACCAACCATATATAACTATCAACAATAGACCCAGACCTGTTAATGTAAGTGTCAGTGTGGACTCATCGTTCATATAATTGGCAAGGCCAATGAACATAATCATCAATGCTATCGTTGCTAAAAATGGCCACTTGGTTTCGTGAGGAACGTAATACGATGAGCCACTCACAATTTATCTGCCTCTACTACTTTATTAGTAATATCAAACATAGTGTACGAAAGCACTATATCACCTATATTAGTCGGAAGATCGTTATCTACTACAAATTGAATCCCTAAATCTTTAATCTCACCAGAATCAATTGTTTGTTGATTGAAACAGAAACATTCTATTTTTTTAAAATATTCTGCAAATTTACCTGGGGTTACACTTGGGCTAGCCGTGGTATGTAGCTGTTTAGTTGAATTATTCTTCATAACATAGTGAGTATTATAAGGTTTTCCAACTTGAACAGTCATTTCTGTTACCGCAGGCTCAAAATATAGTGGTGCTGAATTTGCGACGTTTGAGATAAATTTAATTTTTATAAATCTATTTTCTTTTTCAATATCACTACCTGTGTAAGCAACCTCATTAGTTTTGCCATTCAAACCAGTTATTTCGCAAAATGTATCGTAAATAGGCACTAATGCGTAAGAAAAACCATACATAGCGACAACTACGAGTGAGAGTTTTGTAATAGTTGATTTAACGCTTTTCATTAGTCAACCTTAGGTGGTGTATCAAATGAATGATATGGTGCTGGAGAAGGTAAAGTCCATTCTAATCCCTCAGCGCCTTCCCAAGACTTATCAGCTGCTGTTACAGGCTGTCTAAGCGTTTGAAATAGTATGTACACGAAAAGAAGTTGTGATAATCCAAAGCCAAATGCACCAATAGATGCAATCATATTGAAGTCTGTAAACTGAACAGCGTAATCAGGAATCCTTCTTGGCATACCAGCTAATCCAACGAAGTGCATAGGGAAAAAGGTAATGTTTACAAATACTGTTGTCATCCAGAAATGAACTTTCCCGAGTGTTTCGTTGTACATTTTCCCCGTCCATTTAGGAAGCCAGTAATATACTGCTGCTATAACAGCAAATATTGCGCCAGGGACGAGAACGTAGTGGAAGTGTGCTACTACAAAGTATGTGTCGTGGTACTGGAAATCCGCTGGAGTTATTGCAAGCATCAACCCAGAGAAGCCTCCGATAGTGAATAGAATAATGAAAGCTAGTGAGAATAACATGGGTGTCTCAAAAGTCATTGACCCTCTCCACATCGTTGCAACCCAATTGAAAACCTTTACGCCTGTGGGTACAGCTATCAGCATCGTTGTAAACATAAAAAATATTTCACCGGCAAGTGGCATTCCCACTGTGAACATGTGGTGTGCCCAAACAATAAATGATAGTAAAGCGATTGAAGCAGTCGCATATACCATAGAGTCGTATCCAAATAGTTTTTTTCTAGAGAATGCAGGAATTATGGTCGATATAATACCGAATGCAGGAAGTATTAAAATGTAAACTTCAGGATGACCAAAGAACCAGAATATATGCTGGAATAAAACAGGGTCTCCACCACCGGCAGCTGTGAAGAAACTAGTTCCATAAAATCTGTCCGTCAATAACATGGTAATGGCACCAGCTAGTACGGGCATAGCGGCAATAAGTAGAAATGCGGTTATAAGCCATGTCCATACAAAGATTGGCATCTTCATTAGAGTCATGCCAGGCGCTCTCATATTAAGAATTGTAGCTATGACATTTATAGCACCGAGAATTGATGAGGCCCCTAATAAATGAAGCGAAAATATTACAAACGGCATAGAATTCCCGCCCTGTAATGATAATGGGGGATATAATGTCCAACCTGCTGCTGGGCCACCACTTTCAAAAAATAAGGTGCTCAGTAGCATTGTAAAAGCGAAAGGTAATATCCAAAAACTCCAGTTATTGAGTCTTGGAAGTGCCATATCAGGGGCGCCAATCATCATCGGAAGTTGCCAATTAGCTAGCCCTACAAAAGCAGGCATAAGTGCACCAAAAATCATAATAAGAGCGTGCATTGTGGTCATTTGATTGAAAAAGCCGGGAACTACAAGCTGAAGACCCGGTTGAAATAATTCTGCACGAATAATTAGCGCCATAAATCCACCAATAAAAAACATAAGTAAACTGAACCATAGATATAGGGATCCTATGTCTTTATGATTTGTGGTCGTAATCCACCTCATCAAACCAGATGGCTGATGATGATGTTCCTCTTTGATGTGATCGATATTAGTGCTCATATTAATTTCCTTATTCTGATTTGTCTGCTACTCGGTTCTTTTGGTTTAATGAAACCCATTTTACATATTCTTGTTTAGGGACTGCACGAACAACTATTGGCATGAATCCATGATCCTTACCACATAATTCCGTACACTGACCTCGGTAAACACCAGGCTTTTTAATATCTACCCATAATTCATTGATGTATCCAGGAATAGCATCTTTCTTTCCAGTGATTTCTGGAACCCACCAAGCATGAATCACATCACTTGCGGTCAATAGTATTCTGACTTTGGTGTCTGTTGGAAGAACAACTTCATTGTCAACATTAAGAAGATAGTTATCAACTTTTTTAACATCTATCTTAGAACCAAGTTGTCTCGCTTCATTACTTTTATTATCAAGCTTACTGAAAAATGAGACATTATCTTCAACATAATCATATTTCCACATCCATTGATAGCCAGTTACTTTGAGTGTTATCTCAGAATCTCTTGTATCTTCCATCATTATAAGTGTTTTTGTGGCAGGTATAGCCATGCCAACTAAGATTACAAATGGTATTACTGTCCATATAACTTCGACCGTAGTGCTCTCATGAAACGAAGCTGGTTTAGCTCCTTTAGACTTTCTGTGATGGAATATTGAATAGAACATTACCCCAAATACGATTACACCTATCACAACAGTAATATAAAAAATTAACATATGCAGGTCATAGGCAGCGTTGGCGGTAGGTGAGACACCTCTTGGCATATTGACTTCCCAATCCGCGAAGCTTGAGACAGAAGCCAACGATGCGATTAATAATGCTGATAGTCTATTCATTTTCATTCCCTAAAATATGGTCATTAGTCCTTTAATAACATCCTTTCCGAGTTCAATAATAGCAAAATATTAGTACTTATGGAATTTCTAATTTACTATTTTTTTATCTCTTTGATCTTTATCAATTTACCTGATTTATCAAGGGTTTTCGCAGGTTTCAGAGCATACCCGAAAATTATATCATAAGTTAATTCAAATGAGCTTGATGCGTCATTATATAAGCAAGATTTTATGATGTTGTATTCAGCTTTAGAAATATGTGCCCTATTTTTGGAATCCGTGATATTAGTGCCAGTTAAACGAATTGAATCAAGCAGCTGGCTAAATTTGGAAAACTCAATAGTGATTTGCTCATTATCCATTACGGGATCTCTAAAGTCAGACTGAAGTAAGAAATCGCCATAGTGATGCATATCTAAATATTCATTGAACCTAAGTTTTTCATAAATGTCAGGAGGACATTTTTTAAATTCTTTAAATGTATCTGGTCCAGCAACTGAAAATAAGAGTAAGCCATTAGGGGTGAGTAAATTTGAAAATTTATCAAATAAGTTAGGATCAATGTTACACCAATGAAGCGTGAGGCTTGATAAAAGCGTATCGAATGTTGAGAGCTGAAATGGCGGATTCTCAGCATTGCCTACGACGCATTTTGCATTATCGTTTTTGTTTTTATGAATAAGTGCCATCTCATATGATAAATCCATAGAGATGATATTTACATGTGGGTGTTTTTGTTGGAGATCCTGAGATAAATACCCTGTTCCTGAACCGATTTCTAAAACATTTAACTTATCATGTTTAATTAAATCTAGCCTACTAAGTAACCTGTTATTTACCTCCTTTTGTATGAATGAATGCTTATCATACGAACTGGCTTTATTTGAAAATGGATTCATGATTTTTATTCTAATAGTTCAATAGTCTCACAGATCTCTTTGAAGTCAAAAAAAGGGAAATGTGGTGAATTTTTCAAAGTAACTATCTTCATCTTATGATGTTTGAGTGTATTCATAATTCTGGTATCACAAACTTCATCACTGTCCGACAACAAGATCACAAGATTTTCTCTATAATTAACTTTAAATTTCGATAAATCAAAGTTAGCCATCTCATCAAGCTCTGCAATCAAGGAATCTTTTTCAGGTATGTAGTTAGTATAAAATAAATTTTTAAGTTTCATAAAATTTTTCTTAGCGAGATTGTTTCCTTTCACGCACTCAAAAATAAATTTCTTGATAGTGCTATCAAAATCTTCGACCAGATTATCTCTCAGCATAGTTATTGTGCTGTTTTTTGGTTTTAAAAAAGGATTAATAAGTATAATAGTAGCATCACACTTATTCAGTTCACTCGACAAAAGTACTCTAGCAGCAGTGTATGAATAAACTATTATCGTATCATCCTTTTTTGAAGACACGAGGATAGAATCAATGACTTTACGACTGTGATCAGGTGTACTTGATTTGTAATATCCAGGGAGAGACACCAGTTCACTAAAGGAGACATTTGGAAAACACCCTTGAATGTTTTTCCAAATATAAGAGCCAAACAACCATCCATGAATAAATATTATTTTATTTGAATTCTGAATTAACATTACAAAGTTAGAATAATACAAAACACTAGTGTATGCTTTATAAATGGGGTCTGGTTCTGATATTTATTTCATTTTTTTAATTTTTTATATAATCGGCTCACTACCTTTCGCATTGATCGTTCATAACTTATTATCTACAAATGATCCAAGAGAATTAGGATCAAAAAATCCTGGTGCGACAAATATGTATAGAGTTGCTGGACCTCTTGCTGGGGTATTGACGTTCACGGGTGATTTTCTAAAAGGTTTTATACCCATATATATGTTAGTGGACTTCGAACCAACAATCTTATATCTTGCAGCATTCTTTATTCTCGCAGGACATATGTTTTCCATTTTCAATCGATTCAGCGGAGGCAAAGGTGTTGCCACCTCTTTTGGCTTCCTTTTAGCTATAAATTTAAAACTAGGATTGATCGTGATGTTAATGTGGGTTTTAGTTTTCGCATTAAAGAGAATTTCAGGTTTATCAGCAATTATAAGTTTTATATTATTGCCATTTATTGCTCTTATTATCATTAATAATGGCGAATTTTTAATGTTATCAATATTACACACTGCAGTAATACTTATTAATCACAGAAATAATATAAAAGAACTCTTACAGAGTTAAAGAAGGGTTTGGCTTTATTTTGAAATTTTCTTCAATATCGGATGAGCGAGATTTAAGGAAACCTGCGTATGCAATCATTGCTCCATTATCGGTACTAAACTTTACATCTGGAAAAAAAACATTGTAGTTGCTTACTTGAGAGAATTTATCTCTTAGTCTTTTATTAGCACTGACTCCACCAGTAACCACAATATTATTTATTCCATGATCTTGTGAAGCTTTTAGAGATTTGCTTATCAGTGTCTCAACAATAGAATCTTGTAACTCAAAAGAAATATTATTAATACTTTCATCGGTTAGTTCAATTTTTTGTAGTTTATTTATTACGTGCGTTTTGAGTCCACTGAAACTGAAATTATAGTCATTACTATTTATCATCGGCCTAGGAAAAGAAAATTTATTGTCTATAGCATCCTCTGAACGCCTGGCAATTTCTGGTCCACCTGGGTATCCTAAACCGAGTTTTCTAGCAATTTTATCAAAGCACTCTCCTGCAGAATCATCTAGCGTAGTGCCTAAAGTTTTAATTTGAAAGTCTTGATCTACAATTGATAAAAGTGTGTGACCACCTGACACGAGTAATGAAATGAAAGGCGGAGCGAGATTCTTCTCTGTAATCATAGGAGAGTATATATGAGCTTCTAAGTGATTAACCTCAATTGTTGGAATACTTCTGGACCATCCCAAAGCCTTGGCAAGCGACGCTCCTGCTAAAAGCGGACCGAGAAGCCCAGGACCATTAGTAAATGCAATCATTCCAATATCGCTAATCTTTGTATTTGTTTTATTAAGTAAGAAATCAAGTAGTGGTATAAATTTTTTAACATGATCTCTGGAGGCCAATTCAGGTACTATGCCGCCATATTTAGCATGTATTTGATGTTGAGAGCTCGTGACGTGAGCAATTATTTGCCCAGATGAATCAACAATAGCTAAACCTGTGTCATCACAAGATGATTCTATTCCCAAGATATTCATCGGTGTATTATAAGTTAAAACTTGCTTTATAGACAATATCGAGTAATATATCGCAATATTTAATTATTAAGGATATATATGCCAAGTGTACAAGTAAGAGAGAATGAGCCTTTTGAAATTGCATTGAGACGATTCAAAAGAGGCTGTGAAAAAGCAGGTATCTTAACTGAAACACGTCGCAGAGAATTTTATGAGAAACCAACTGCTATGCGAAAAAGAAAAATTGCAGCTGCAACTAAAAGATGTAAAAGAAAAGTCAGTATGGATACACTCAGAAAAAAACCCCCTTATAAAAAATTCTAGTTAATAATGGCAAAATCGGCTATCAAAGATAGTATCCAGCAAGATCAAATAAATTTTCTTAAAGAAGGTAAAAAAGAAGATTCCTCAATTTTGAGATTCGCATTGTCATTTATCAACAAAGATGAAAAGGATAAGCAAATTGAATTATCTGATTCTCAAGTAGTAGCAGTTATTAAATCTCTTATCAAAAGAAATAAAGATTCTTACGACCAATTTACATCTGCTAATAGACCAGAATTAGCAGAAAAAGAAAAAAAAGAAATGGACTTACTTCAGAGTTACCTCCCTGAAGTTATGAATGAAAATGAAACTGAAGAAATTGTAAAGTCGACTATTGATAAGCTAGGAATTAGCTCAATGAAAGAAATGGGTAAGGCAATGGGAGAAATTAAAAAAAACCATGCTGACACTATTGATTTATCGCTCGTTAGTCAGTTAATAAAAAAACACTTAAGTTAACATTCGTTCATATCGCTTAATAGAGATAAGTCTTGTATAATGCTGTAATGGACAAAAATCTTCAATTTCTAGAATTAAAAAGAATGGACCCAGATGTAATTTCTCCAGCAAAGAGAAAAAAAAATTACAATGAAATTTATGGGCATTACACAAGTCAAATTGCCTCTGAACAATCAGGTAGATGCATAGAATGTGGAAACCCATACTGTGAATGGAAATGTCCTGTTCACAATTACATACCACAGTGGCTGAAATTAATATCAGAAAATAAATTATTCGAGGCTGCAGACTTATCACACCAAACAAATTCTTTGCCTGAAATATGCGGAAGAATTTGTCCACAAGACAGACTATGTGAGGGTGCTTGTACACTCAATGATGGTTTTGGTGCAATTACCATAGGGAGTATTGAAAAATACATTACAGACGAGGCGATCAGTCAAGGTTGGAAACCTGACCTGTCAAATATTAAAAAAAATAACTACAAAATTGGGATTATAGGTGCGGGTCCTGCCGGTTTAGCATGTGCGGATGTGCTAGTAAGAAACGGATTTAATCCTATCATATATGATAAGTATGAAGAGATAGGCGGTCTACTGACTTTCGGTATCCCACCTTTCAAACTTGAGAAAGAAATTGTTAAACAAAGAAGAAAAATTTTAGAGGACATGGGTGTAAAGTTTGTTCTTAATACAAATATTGGTACAGATATAAGCTTTGATAAATTCTTAAATATGTTCGACGCAGTGTTTCTTGGAATGGGTACATATACATACATGAAAGGTGGATTTCCTGGAGAAAACTTGGACTGTGTCTATGACTCGCTGCCATATCTAAATTCTAACATTAGAAACCTCATGCAAAAAAAAGATAATGAGTACATTAATCTTGAAGATAAAACAGTTATTGTTCTAGGTGGTGGTGATACAGCTATGGACTGCAATAGGACAGCACTAAGACAGGGAGCGAAAAAAGTCTACTGTGCTTATAGAAGAAATGAATCTAATATGCCTGGGTCTAAAAGAGAAGTTAAAAATTCTAAGGAGGAAGGTATAGAGTTTCTATGGAATATGCAGCCGGTTGAAATCATTGGAGATCAAAAAGCCACAGCAGTGAAATTCATGAAGACTAAATTAAAAAAAACTGATATCAGAGGAAGAGAGATCCCAGTTATTGTTCCAAATAGTGAAAAAATCATTAAATGTGACAGTGTAATCTTAGCTTTTGGATTCAGACCAAATCCGCAATCATGGTTTAAGGAAAATAAGATCTTTACTGACGAAATTGGAAGAGTAAAAATCAATAATATTTCAAAATATGCTCATCAAACAAATAATCCAAAAATTTTTTCTGGTGGGGACATGGTTAGAGGATCAGACTTAGTTGTTACCGCAGTTTTTGAGGGAAGAAATGCTGCAAAAGGTATAATTGATTATATCAATGACAAAAATAAATGAGTCAAACTAAGCATCTGCTTATTGAAAGTATATATCAACGTACAATTGATAGAACTCCCATCTGGATAATGCGTCAAGCTGGTAGATACCTACCCGAGTACATTAAAACAAAAAATCAAGCAGGTGGATTCATGAAGCTAATAAGAAATCCAGAACTAGCCTGTGAAGTTACAATGCAACCACTCAGGAGATACACTCTGGATTCTGCAATATTATTCTCAGACATCTTGGTAGTTGCTGATATGTTTAATATGAATTTAAGATTTGAAGATAAGATAGGACCTATCTTTGACGAGCCACTGAGAACACAATCAGATTTTGAGAAGTTACCCTCAGAACTAGATGTATCAAATCTGGAGTATGTGAATGAAACAATTAATAATATAAAAGGTGAACTTAATGATTCGCTTCCTCTCATTGGATTCATAGGCAGTCCATGGACAGTAGCAACTTACCTAATCGAGGGTAACTCAACAAAACAATTCTCATTTGTAAATGGCATGCTGAAAGAAAATCCGGGTCTTCTGTCTAGGATTTTAGATATGATTACTAAAGGGAGCGTAGACTATGTTAGAGAGCAAATTAAAAATGGAGTTGATGCTATAATGATATTTGATACCTGGGGTGGATTACTATCAGGAGATAACTATGAGAAGTTTTCCTTGAACTACATACAAAAAATCATTTCATCAACTTATACAGAGGGGGTCCCTGTTATTTATTACAGTAGATCAAAATCAAACTTTGATAAGCTTAAAAATTTAGACATTGATTGCATCGGTATAAGTTCAGAAAATAATCTAGGTGATATGTATAAATTTTTTGATGAAAAATTTGCTATTCAAGGAAATCTCAACACAGATATTCTCAAAGAAGACAAGGATACAATAAAAAAAGGAGTCGTAAAGACACTAGAAACCTTTCCTTTCGAAACAGGACATGTTTTTAATTTGGGAACAGGGATCACACCTGACATACATCCTGATAAAGTCTCATATTTAGTTGACCAAGTTAGAGAGTTAAGTGTTAAATGATAAATCAGATCTATTTAATCGGTCCTATGGGTTCTGGGAAATCTACAATGGGACGACTATTGGCGAAGAAAATAGGTTTACCTTATTTTGATCTCGATAAGCTAATTGAAGACCAAGAGAAGATGTCTGTTAGCGATATTTTTCAAAAATACAATGAGAAATATTTTAGAGACTTAGAGTCAATTACCCTAAAGCAATACTCAGAAGAAAGTAACTTCGTTATTTCGACCGGTGGTGGTTGTGTTTTAAGAGATCAAAATCTGAATATTTTAAGAAAAGGTCTTGTTATATACTTAAAGATATCAATAGAAACTCAATTTGAGAGAGTAAAAAACCGAACACATAGACCTTTATTGAATAACGTCACAAAAGATACCCTTGTACAACTAGATAAAGAGAGGGGTTCTGTCTATTCAGGTATTTCTGATATCGAAGTTGATGTTTCAAATTTAGATAAAGAAGATGTATTATCCACTATTATCAGAGGATTAGAGAGTTACAGTGAGAAAAATTAACCTTCAACTAAATAATATCAAAATTCCTATCCTAGTTGGATCGAATATATTGAAAACAATAAATCCTGAGAATTATGTTAAGAAGAATGATGTTGTAATAATAACAAACTCAACCATTGCAAAGTTATACCTCAAACAGACTAAACGTATGTTCAAAGATTACAATGTGGATAGTTTGATCTTACGGGATGGCGAAAAATATAAAAATATAAAAACATTACAACAAATACACGACTATCTGATAAAGAATAAATATGATAGATCGCTTACAATAGTTGCGCTTGGTGGAGGTGTAATTGGAGACATGGTCGCGTTTGCTGCAGATACATTTATGAGAGGTGTTCAATTAATCCATATTCCAACTACTTTACTTGCTCAAGTTGACTCGTCTATTGGTGGTAAGTGTGGCATAAATCATCCTCTTGGCAAAAATATGATTGGATCATTCAAGCATCCAAGTGTAATTTTAATGGATAGTGCAATCCTGAAAACTCTCCCAAAAAGAGAGTTTATGGCTGGAATGGCAGAAGTGATAAAATATGGTTTGATAAAAAATAAGAGTTTTTTTAAATTCATAGATAATAATTATTCTAAAATTATTCAACAGAATACTGACTGCCTTTTAAGAACTATTTTTACATGTGCATCTATCAAATCTCAAGTTGTTAAGGAAGATGAGCTTGAGAGTGGAATAAGAGCGATACTAAACTTTGGTCATACTTTTGGACATGCTATTGAAGCCTCCAAGAATTATAAAGGGATCCTCCATGGTGAAGCTATCAGTGTGGGAATGAACATTGCATCAGCTATTTCTGCTGATCAAGGATATTTAACTCATGATGAATATTGCAACATTGAAGATATGCTTCTAAATATGCAAATGCCAACTATGATCCCAAAAAAGATAACATCAGCATCTATAATGAAACACATTGGGCATGACAAGAAAAAAATATCTGGTAAAAATAGATTTATCTTATTGGATAAAATTGGAAATGCTTTTATAAACGACAAGTTAGACAATAAATACCTAAAAGAGATATCTAAAAACTTCATCAGATAATTCATTAATTAATATTTGTGATAAAATGTTAATACTATGAAGAACGGACATAAATCAAAAAATTCATTGTATTCACCTACTTTCGAAAGGGATAATTGTGGTTTTGGTCTAATAGCTAATATGGATGATAAGCCATCTAGCTGGGTCATAAATACAAGTATCGAAGCGTTAAACAGATTAAAACACAGAGGGGCAGTGTCTGATGATGGCAAATCCAGCGATGGATGTGGCCTACTGATCAAAAAACCTGATGATTTTTTTAATCACTGTGCACAAGAATTAGGCATCAAACTAAGCAACAATTATGCTTTCGGTACAGTGTTCCTTCCTAAGAACAAATCAAAGCATAAAAAAATTAAAGAAACGTTCTTTTTTCAAATTAAGAAATCAGGACTAAATGTACTGGGATGGAGACATGTACCGATAGATAAAAGTGTTTGTGGCAAAGATGCGCTTGCAAGCCTCCCAGACATACAACAGATAATAATAACAGGCAGTGATGCTCTTCATGAAAATGAATTTGAAAAAAAATTATATGTTGCCAGACTTCATATAGAAAAAATACTTAACGAGCCTGATTTATACATATGCAGTATGTCCTCGAAAGTAATTTCATATAAAGGATTAATTGTCTCTGAAAATATACAAAAGTTTTATCCAGATCTAACTCACAGAGAAATGAAAACATCTTTATGTGTCTTTCATCAAAGATTCTCTACTAACACACTCCCACAGTGGAAACTTGCTCAGCCATTCAGACACCTAGCACATAATGGAGAAATTAATACCATTCAAGGAAATAGGCACTGGTATATGGCCAGGAGGAGCAAACTGGATATATCAGACTTGCCTGAACTGAAAAAGCTACATCCAGTTGTATCAATGGATGACTCCGATTCTTATTCATTAGACAATATGTTGGAATATCTATTAGCTGGTGATATGGGAATCTTCAGAGCAATGAGAACACTTATTCCTCCTGCTTGGCAAAATAATAATCAAATTGATACTAAACTTAAAGCATGTTTTGAATATCATTCGATGCATATGGAACCGTGGGACGGACCAGCGGGTATCGTTTTAACCGATGGAAGATACGCTGCTTGTGCTCTTGATAGAAATGGTTTGAGACCAGCAAGATATGTTATTTCAAAAGATAGACATATTACACTCGCATCCGAAGTTGGTGTTTATGATTACGATGATTCTGAAATCATAGAAAAAGGAAGGCTAGCCCCAGGAGATATGCTGGCTGTTGATACTCTCAATGGCGAAGTACTGCTATCTGATGACATTAACAAAATCCTAAAAGATAGACATCCGTATGATGAATGGCTAAATAAGAACTCTATAAATCTTACGAGTTATGATGAAAATGAGGAGCTACCCCTCTCGTTTAACTCTTCAGATTTAACCACGTATAAAAAGTTTTATGGCGTTACGCTTGAAGAAGAAAAAGATGTGATACTACCTCTTGCAAATCTTGCGCTAGAAGCGACAGGTTCTATGGGTGATGATACACCAATGCCTGTTCTATCAAAACAATCAAGATCTTTATATGATTATTTTAGACAACAGTTTGCCCAGGTAACTAACCCTCCTATTGACTCGCTTAGAGAAACCAGCGTGATGTCATTAGAAACTTGTTTGGGAGTTGAGAGAAACCTTTTTGAAGAATCTTCACTTCATGCAGGAAGATTAGTACTTAACTCTCCTGTTTTATCCAAACAAGTCTTTGATAGACTCACTAATTCAAAAGAGAAAGGTTTCCAAAGTGATAAATTGAGTCTCCACTATGATTCAAATATAGATTTAGAGGAGGCTATTAATACAATTTGTGATAGAGCAGTTAGAACAGTTAAGAAGGGAGCTGTCCTTATAGTACTGTCTGATATCGGTTTAAATGACAATCAAATGACAATTCCTGCTGTTATGGCTGTAGGAGCAGTACATCATAGACTAATTTCTGAAGGATTAAGGTGTGACTGCAATATCATAGTTGAAACAGCCTCTACCTGGAATTCACATCATTTTGCTGTGTTACTAGGATATGGGGCATCAGCAATTTATCCTTATCTGGCTCTAGAGATAATTAACAATATGATTATGCGTAACAATCAAGATGAGAAAATATACGCTCAGCACGTTAATAATTTCATCAAGGGAATTAATAAAGGGTTATTAAAAATAATGTCTAAGATGGGCATTTCATGTATATCTAGTTACAGGGGTGCTCAGTTATTTGAAATAATTGGGTTAAATTCCAATGTGATTGATTTATGTTTTAGAAATAATGTTTCTAGAATTGAAGGTGCGGGCTTTGATGATATTGAAAGTGATTTAAGAATTAATAAAGAATATTCAATGAAAGTATCTGACGGCATCGGTAAGGGCGGCCTACTCAAGTTCACCGCGGATGGCGAATATCATGATTACAATCCTGATGTCGTAAAAGCATTACAAGAATGTGTAACCACTGGTGACTATGAGGATTATAAAAAGTTCTCTAAGCTAGTAAATTCAAGAGATCCTAGTTTTCTAAGAGATTTATTTAATCTTAAAAAGAAAAAGGCGATACCTCTATCTCAGGTTGAGTCATCTAAAAGTATACTCAAGAGATTTGATACAGCTGGGATGTCTCTGGGCGCTCTGTCTCCAGAAGCGCATGAAGCTCTTGCAATTGCGATGAATGCAATCGGGGGAAGATCTAATTCTGGTGAAGGTGGGGAAGATATCAAGAGATATAATTCGCCTAAAACATCAAAGATTAAACAAGTTGCCTCGGGGAGATTTGGTGTGACACCACATTATCTTGTGAATGCCGATGTAATACAGATTAAAATAGCTCAAGGTGCAAAACCTGGGGAAGGAGGTCAGCTGCCTGGAGATAAAGTTGATCAGTATATTGCCAAACTTAGATACTCAGTCCCTGGAGTTACTCTAATATCGCCACCTCCACACCATGATATATATAGTATTGAAGATTTAGCCCAGCTTATTTACGATTTAAAACAAGTCAATAGTCGAGCTCTTATCTCCGTAAAACTTGTATCACAAAAAGGGGTTGGAACGATTGCTGCTGGGGTAACGAAAGCTTACGCAGATCTGATTACTATTTCAGGTTATGACGGCGGGACAGGAGCTAGTCCACTAACCTCAGTTAAGTATGCTGGTTCACCATGGGAGATGGGTATTGCCGAAACTCAGCAAACGTTAATGCTGAATAATCTTAGACATAAAGTAAGAATACAAACAGACGGTGGGCTTAAAACAGGATTAGATGTTATAAAAGCCGCGATCTTTGGAGCAGAGAGTTATGGGTTTGGAACATCAGTAATGGTAGCTTTAGGCTGTAAGTATTTAAGAATATGTCACTTAAATAATTGTGCAACAGGCGTCGCCACACAAAATAAAATACTACGAATGAAACACTTCTCGGGCAGTCCTGAAAGAGTTGTAAATTACTTCAAATTCATTGCACAAGAAGTCAGAGAAATAATGGCATCACTGGGTATTAAGACAATTGATGAACTAACCGGTCAGACACATCTATTATCAATTAGTAAAGGCATCACAGAAAAACACAAGGCTTTAAGTCTAAAAAAGATGCTAACAATTGCAAATAAAAAATCTGACAAGTATTGTACAACTAAATCAAACAAGCCATATGATAAGGGCGTGTTAGCTAGAAAAATTCTTAAAGATTCTAAAAATGCAATTATGAATCGTAAAAGTATCACTCTAGAATATGACATAAAGAATCTTGATCGTTCTATAGGTGCTAGTCTCTCAGGAGAGATAGCTAAAAGATATGGAAATCATGGTTTCTCCAATACACCCATAAGGTTAAATTTAAATGGAACTGCTGGTCAAAGTCTGGGAGTATGGAATGCAGGTGGTGTTGAAATCCATCTTACTGGGGATGCAAACGATTATGTCGGTAAGGGAATGTCTGGCGGTAAAATAATTATCAACGCTTCGTCGCCTTTCAAAAATATTGCTGATAAAAATAGTATCATTGGAAATACATGTCTATATGGTGCTACAGGTGGCATACTTTACGCTGAAGGTAAAGCGGGTGAGAGATTTGCTGTCAGAAACTCAGGTGCCATCGCTACCATTGAAGGAGCAGGCGACCATTGTTGTGAATACATGACAGGAGGCTCTGTAACTATTTTAGGAGAGGTTGGAAACAATTTTGGAGCTGGCATGACAGGTGGAGTTGCCTTTGTTTATGATAAATCACATAGGTTAGATAAGAACCTCAACAAAAGCTCTGTAGAACTTGTAGAGCTCTCAAGAGCTGACAAGACAGCAATCAGTTACTTTAAAAAGATTATCAAAGATTACGTAAAAGAAACAAAAAGTATCAAGGCTAAGGAAATATTAATGAATTTTAAAAATGAAATTAGTAATATTAAATTAATTAAGCCAATAAATGCATCAATGGAAGATATCAAGAAGAATGTGATTAATAAAGTCGCATAATGGCAAATTTTGATAGAGCATTCATTGATCAGGTTCTGTCTTCAACCGACATAGTTGATGTAATAAAAGAAAAAGTTAACCTTACAAAGAATGGAGCTAACTTTAAGGGTCTGTGTCCATTTCACAACGAAAAAACACCTTCATTCAATGTCTCTTCCTCAAAACAATTTTATCATTGCTTTGGTTGTGGTGCTCACGGTGATGCTATAAAATTTTTGCAGGAGCATGATAATCTTACTTTCATTGAAGCACTGACAAAATTAGCGCAAACAGCAGGACTTGAGCTTCCAGAAAAGACAAAACAAAATGACGCTCACTACAACCTTTTTATATCAAATAAACTTGCCGCTGACTTTTATAGTCGTTCTCTGAAAAATAACCCAAAAGCAAAGACCTACCTCATGAGCAGAGGTATCGATCAAGATATGATAGATGTTTTTCACTTAGGACTATCTAATAATAAGTGGGATGATCTAACTAATTTGTTCGCAAAAGAAAAAATTATGAATAATGCGGTTGAGGCTGGACTGATAGTTAAATCTAATAACAAAACATATGACCGTTTCAGAAATAGAATTATGTTTCCTATAAGGAACTCAACTGGAAATATTATTGGTTTTGGAGCAAGAGTTTATAATTCAGAAGAAGGAGCTAAATATTTAAACTCTCCAGAAACTAAGCTATTTCACAAAAGTTTTGAGCTATATGGTCTGTATGAATGTAAAAAAGATATAAGCAAAGAAAAATCAGTCATCATTGTTGAGGGATATACTGATGTGATTGGGTTATATAAATCTGGATTAAGGAACTGCGTCGCCACATTGGGAACAGCATTTACCAAGCACCACTTCAATAAAATAAAGAGGTATACAAATAAGATTATATTTTGTTTTGATGGTGACACTGCAGGTAAATCTGCAGCATGGAAGGCCATAACAAATTGTCTAACTGAGTTAAAAGATGAAATACAACTATCTTTAGTTTTTCTACCCGAAGGGTGTGATCCAGATTCGTATGTTAAAACTGATAGAGAAAATTTTGATAATTTAATAAATAATTCTATGCCGTTGTCGCAATACATAATTGAATATCTCAAATCTAATAAAGATACTAAGACTGTAGAAGGAAAAACCTCTTTCGCGTTAGAAGCAAAGAAAGTTCTCAATCAAATGCCCGATATCATGTATACAGATATACTTAGAGAAGAGATACAGGAAATAACAGGAAATGTGATACCAAAGGAGAACCAAATATCAAACAACAAAGAAAAAATAACTTCATCGAACACGAATCAAGAATTTGATATCAAAGAACTTACACTTCTAAGTTTATTTATAGAATATCCAAGGTTAGTCGAAGAATTTGATTGTAAGAACATGATTTCAGAAACCTCATTGATAAATATTTATGATATCATCAAAGAAGAAATTAGCCATAATAAGAATTTTACAGCTGCACATCTATTAAAGTTATTTCCTAATAATGAGACTATCAAAACTATAGTTTCTTTTGAATCAAATGAGAAGTCTGAAGATTCTGCAAGAGTTACAATCAAAGAGATATTTCATCAATTAGAGCTGAGTTCTAAAGAGAAAATCTATTTTGACCTGCTAAATAGATATACTGAAGGTCAAAAATTATCTGATAATGAGAGAAAATTCATTAAAAATTTCAAGAAATAGTTATATGAATAAACATCTGCTTTATTACCACTCGATTGTAATATAAACTGCACAGATGTATTATTTTACATCTGAAAGCGTATCACCTGGCCATCCAGATAAATTATGTGATCACTTATCAGATGCTATTTTAGATCATGTTCTCTCACAAGATAAAGAATCACGTGTTGCATGTGAAACTTTTGTAAAGGGTAAAGCTGATGATGCTGGGACTGTAGTAGTGGGCGGAGAAATAACTACTCAAGCAAATCTCGATATAGATGAACTAATAAGAGAAACTATTCTAGAAATAGGATACAACTCAAATGAACTTGGTTTTAATGGAAATGAATGCAACATTATCAAATTACTAACGAAACAATCGCCTGATATACAAATGGGGGTTGATCGAGAAGAGAAAAAAAATCAAGGAGCAGGTGATCAAGGTCTAATGTTTGGATATGCCACAAATGAGACTGAGTTTCTTATGCCATCACCAATATATTATTCTCATCGTTTGGTTGAGAAACAAACAAATCTTTTAAAAACTAGAGCTGTGAGTTGGTTGAGACCTGATGCCAAAAGCCAAGTTACATTTCAATATGAAAAGGATAAGCCTACATTCGTAGATACTGTTGTTTTGTCAACACAGCACTCCAATGATATAAGTTTGGAAGATCTTAGAGAGTATGTAAAAAAAGAGATCATATTTGATGTTCTTCCGGAAAATTTGATTAATGATAATACAAGGATTTTTATAAACCCTACCGGTAATTTTGTTGAGGGGGGACCACTTGGTGATTCTGGACTGACAGGTAGGAAGATCATTGTCGACACATACGGCGGTATGGCAAGACATGGTGGAGGAGCATTTTCAGGCAAAGATCCCTCTAAAGTCGATAGGTCTGCGGCATATGCAGCAAGGTATATTGCAAAAAATATCGTTGCAGCTGGACTTGCTGATAGATGTGAAATTCAAATATCTTATGCAATAGGAGTTGCACAACCAACATCAACACTAGTTAATACATTTGGAACAGGCACTGTCTCAGATGATAAATTATCTAGTATTATTAATGATATTTTTGATCTTACTCCTTATGGGATAATCACTACTCTGAATCTACTCAATGTTGAATACAAACCGACAGCTGGATTTGGCCATTTTGGGAGAAATGATATAAATTTTACATGGGAACAAACAGATAAGGTTGATATACTAAGATCTGCAATTTAATGAGAGGTGAATATGGAATCAGATAAAGTCAAAAAAATTAAGGATGATTTTAAAGTTGCAGATATATCGCTTGCAGCATTTGGTCACAAAGAAATAAGAATCGCAGAGATTGAAATGCCCGGGCTTATGGCCCTAAGAAAAGAGTTGGGTTCTGAAAAACCTCTTAAAGGAGCTAGAATCATCGGATGTCTTCACATGACAATTCAAACTGCGGTACTAATAGAGACCCTAGTTGAACTCGGTGCAGATGTAAGATGGTCATCTTGTAATATTTTTTCAACTCAGGATCATGCTGCTGCTGCTATAGCAGACCAAGATATTCCTGTTTTTGCTTGGAAAGGTGAGACAGAAGAGGAATACATCTGGTGTTTAAAACAATCAATTGAGGGAGATCCTGAATGGAAGCCGAATATTTTACTTGATGATGGCGGCGATCTTACTTCCATGATTCATAAAGAATACCCTCACTTAATAAATGATATCAAAGGAGTCTCTGAAGAGACAACAACAGGCGTTTTAAGATTATATGACATGGCAAAGGAAGGATCATTAAAAATGCCTGCCATAAATGTGAATGATTCCGTTACTAAATCAAAATTTGATAACCTCTATGGGTGTAAAGAATCTCTTGTAGATGGTATTAAACGTGCAACTGATACTATGATAGCTGGTAAACATTGTATCGTATGCGGATATGGTGATGTCGGGAAAGGTTCTGCAGAGTCACTAAGAGCGCTTGGTGCTAAGGTGATGATAACTGAAATAGATCCTATATGCGCGTTACAAGCATGTATGGAGGGTTATGATGTTGTTACGCTTGAAGATAAAATTACAGAAATAGACATATTTGTTACGGCGACAGGTAATTTTAATGTCATTAATCATGATCATATGCAAGCTATGAAGAGTGGAGCGATCGTCTGTAATATTGGCCATTTCGATAATGAAATTGACGTAGCTAGTTTAAAAGATTATCAATGGGAAAATATAAAACCGCAAGTGGATGAAATCACATTTCCAGATGGAAAAAAGATTGTTTTATTAGCAGAGGGAAGATTGATTAATCTTGGTTGCGCTACAGGGCATCCTAGTTTTGTCATGTCCTGCTCTTTTACCAATCAAGTGATGGCACAAATTGAGCTTTGGGAGAATCATACCAAATATGAAAAAGAGGTTTATGTGTTGCCCAAACATTTAGATGAAAAGGTTGCTTTGCTCCATTTAGATAAATTAGATGCAAAGATTACAACTCTGACTGATGAGCAAGCCGAGTACATAGGTGTAGGTAAAAACGGACCATTTAAGAAAGATACTTACAGATACTAATTAGTACCGAACTAATTATGAAATCATCACAGCTAGTTAAAAAAGACTTAAAAGTTGTTTGGCATCCTTGTACTCAAATGAAGGACCATGAAAAAATCCCGATGATTCCAATCAAATCAGGTAAGGGAGTATGGTTGTACGACTTTGAAGGAGTAAAATACCTTGATGCCATAAGCTCATGGTGGGTTAATCTTTTTGGTCATTCAAATGCATATATAAATAAAAGTATTAAAAATCAATTATCACAGCTAGAGCATGTCCTCCTCGCTGGTTTTACTCATGAGCCTGCTATAAATCTCTCAGAGAGGTTAATAAAATTAACGCCACCTAAAATCACTAAATGTTTCTTTACTGACAATGGCTCATCGTCTATAGATGCAGCGATGAAGATGAGTTATCACTACTGGCAGAATAAAAAGAAAAAATCTAAAGTTAAATTCATAGCATTATCAAATAGTTATCATGGTGAAACTCTGGGGTCTTTATCAGTAAGTAACATTGACTTGTATAAGAAAACTTATGAGAGCATTCTGAAAGAAACCATCATAGTAGACTCTCCTGATAGCTACAATAAAGCAGAAAATATGTCTGAGGAAAAACATGTAGAGATCATGTTTGATAAAATGTACCAAACTATCAAAAAAAATCATCATGAAGTATGTGCTGTAATCATTGAACCGCTTATACAATGTGCGGGTTATATGAGGATGTATCATCATAAATATCTCGAGCTATTGAGTGAGGCATGTCGTAAATTTAACATTCATTTAATAGCAGATGAAATTGCAGTAGGATTTGGTAGAACAGGGACTATGTTTGGATTTCAACAAGCAAAAATTACACCAGACATCATCTGTTTATCTAAAGGCATAACAGGTGGATATATGACTCTTTCAACGATCCTGACTACAGATGATATTTATGACGCTTTCTATGATGAATATGAAAAGTTGAATGCTTTCTTGCATTCACATAGTTATACAGCAAATCCTATTGCATGTTCAGCCGCGAATGCAACACTCGATATTTTTAAAGATAAAAATGTGATCAAAAAAAATAAAATACTATCGGCTCATATGAAAAAATGTTTTGAATCTCTTAAAGATCACCCGCATGTATCTGATGTTAGGCAAAAAGGTATGGTCCTTGCAATAGAGTTAATTAAGGATAAAAAGAGAAAGCTTTCCTACGACTGGAAAGAGAGAAGAGGTATAAGAGCCTACCTGCATGGTCTTAAAAATAATGTTTTAATGCGCCCCCTTGGGAATGTGCTTTATTTCATGCCTCCTTACGTGATTACAAAAAAAGAGATCTCCTTTGTATCTGAGATAATGAAAGAAGGTGTAGATGAAGCAACAAAAAAAAATTCATAGGATTTACCTTGCTATAGATTTAAAATCTGACATGCATAGATGTTCGGTGGATCTTTCTCATAGGATATTGAATGTTTTAAGAATAAAAAATAATGAGACGATTTCTATATTTAATAACAAGGGACAAGAATGTTTATCTAGAGTATCTATTGAAGAGAAACAAGTTGTTTTAAATCTATCAAAAGAGATTAAAAGTGGGATAGATAGATCGAAGAAAATTAGCCTATGCGTTTCAATAATTAATATGAAATTGATGGATCTAATAATTCAAAAATCTGTAGAATTAGGTGTTACAAACTTTATCCCCATTTATACCCAACGAAGTCAATATAATAATGTAGATAAGAAACTGGATCATTGGGAGAAGACAGTCATTCATGCAACAGAACAGTGTGGTAGACTGGATATAATGAATCTATCTCGTCCAGTCTCATTGAGTGATTTCGATAACGTTTATCAGAGTTCTTCAAAGTTCCTTCTTCATCAGAACGGTGATAAATTCAAGTATGAAGAACTAGAATCTAGTGATATAACTCTACTAATTGGTCCGGAGGGTGGCTTCGATGATCTTGAAATTGATTGTTTAGATGCAAATGGATGGAAAACGAAAACAATAAATGTGAATATACTCAGAACTGAAACAGCATGTATTTCAGCATTAACACTTTTAAATAATTATGACATCCTTTCAAGACATAGTTTATAGCAACAGAAAAAATCATGAAAATATTCATGAAATAATTATTGATCATCATCAAAAAATTGAAGGTTGGTTCAGAAATCAGTGGTTAAAATATCCTGCACCATTTTATTCATCAATTGATATTAGAAATTCTGGATTCAAAATTTCCCCTGTAGATACGAATCTGTTCCCAGCGGGATTTAATAATTTGAATAAAGATTTCGAGTCATTGTATATTACAGCTGTAAAGCACTCTTTGGATAGTTTAAAAACTAGGATTGATAGAATTCTCATTATTCCTGAAGATCATACTAGAAACTTACATTATCAAGAAAGCTTAAGCTACTTATCATCACTGATTAAAAAAGCAGGATATGAAGTAAAGGTATCCAAACCAAGTATTAATGACAATAAATTTAAGAATACTAACTCATTGCTTGAATATGATGGATTTATTCCAGATGCGATTTTGCTAAATAATGATTTATCATCGGGTATCCCTTCTTTTCTTGATAATGTAAAACAAGTAATTCTGCCCTCCAAGAACATCGGATGGACTTCTAGATTAAAATCTGAACACTTTAATTATTATAGCAATGTGTGTGGCAACTTTAGTAAGCTTCTTGGTTTTGATTCATGGCTTATTGAACCTGAATTTAGAAATTGCGGAGAAATAGATTTCAAAACGAAAAAAGGTGAAGAATGTTTGATTTACAATGCAGAGAAATTATTTAAAATTATCTCGGAAAAATATGAGAAATATAATATTGATGAGAGACCATATATAATCATAAAAGCTGATTCAGGTACATATGGAATGGGTGTCATTACCATAGATAATATCAATCAAATAAGAAATCTTAATAGGAAGCAAAGGAATAAAATGCTCTCCTCTAAAGGAAATATTATTCCTAACAGAGTTATACTTCAAGAGGGTGTCTACTCTTTTGAAGAAATCAAGAACACTAATAGTGTTGCTGAACCAGTAATATATTCATTTTCGAATTACCTCATTGGAGGTTTTTATAGGGCTCATGAAAACAAAGCTAATAATGAAAACCTTAACTCCCCAGGAATGATATTTCATCCTATACCACTAAACGATATTTGTATTTCGCCTGATATGAGCACACCTGTTGACTCTCAAATTAACAGGTACTATGTATATGGGGTAATTGCTAGATTAGCGATTCTCTCTGCTGCAAAAGAGCTCTTTAACTTAGAATAATATGTATAGCATTGGTATATACATGGACCCTATTGATGAGATTGATTTTTCAAAAGACTCGACAGTTGCAATTATTAAGAATCTCCAGAGAAAAGCAAAAATCAAGCTGATTATTGCAGATTCAATTAATTATGATTCAAATAATGTTTTTGGCAGCTTGTGTGACTTAGAAATTATCTCTTTAAAAAAGAAAAAATATGTGCAGAAAAATAGTAAAAGAATGAATCTTAATAAATTAGATTGTATTTTTTTTAGAAAAGATCCTCCAGTTGATCAAAAATATATCTCTATTCTTCAAATGCTAAGAGAATTAGAATATCAAGATACGCTTGTGATTAATTCTCCAGAATCCCTTATAAGATTCAATGAGAAAGTTCTGGGATGTCAATTATCAATGCCTAAAATACCTACAATAATTTCATCCGACTCGAAACAAATTAATGATTTTCTTAAGCTGCATGATGTTATTGTACTAAAACCAATGAATTTGATGGGAGGTCAAGGAATAATCAAACTCAGCTTATCAGATAATAGCAAATACTTAATATCTAGTTACATCCAGAATAATGGGATAGTTATGGCTCAGAAGTATTTGAATGAGATAAAAAATGGCGATAATAGAATTATAATTTATAATGGAATAATAGAAAAAAATATCTTAACTAGATATCCACCTGAGGGAGACTTTATTGCAAATCTCGCAAACGGTGGAATGTATGAGATCAAAACTCTTAAAAAAAAGTACCTGCCTAATATAGAAAAAGTTGCATCTTATTTGAGTTATCACGGGATATTTTTTGCTGGTGTAGATATGATAGGAGACTATATTACCGAGATTAATATTACTTCTCCAACTGGGATACAACAAATTGGTAACCGATTACCCTCGAAAATAGCTAATGAGCTCATTAAAAATATTGACAACTATTATACATAATAGAAATGGCAGATAAATTTTATCTTGGTATTGATTATGGAATTAAAAAAACAGGAGTCGCTATAGCACAGAAAGTAACAAATAAATCAAGACCATTGAAGATTATTTATAATAACTATATCGATGAGATTGATAAGATACTTGAAGAATGGGACATAGATAAAATCATAGTAGGATTTCCTAGTCGCGTCGGTAGAAAAAAGAGCAAGATTCATGATGAAATTAATAATTTTGTGACTAGTCTAAAGAATAAGGTTAATCCATCCATTAAAGTTATTTTATTCGATGAGCAGCTTTCAAGTGAACTCGCGAAAAATGATTTTGCTGAAATGAGAAATCTGGGTTTCACTAGAAAAAAATATTCTGATTATGATGATATATCTGCTTCTATTATCTTGCAAAGCTGGATCAATGAAAATATTATGGACTAAATGAAAATTAATCATGATATTCAACTTTCAGATGGAAAGCTAAAACATCTCTTAAATATAAATAAACTGCCAAAATCTATCATTGAAGATATCATCAATCGAGCAGAAGAGTTTCATGATAACTCTGAGATTATTAAATACACTGGCAAGGTTGTGGCAAGTCTTTTTTTTGAACCTAGTACTAGAACTAAAACAACCTTTGAATTAGCAACAAAAAAAATATCATCAGATTTTATAAATATAGATATTGCCAACTCATCTACATCTAAAGGTGAGTCAATCATTGATATGATAAAGACAATCGAAGCGATGAAGTGTAATATGTTCGTAGTCAGGCACTCTGTTCCAGGAACAGCACATTTTATAGCTGAGTCAGTTAGCAATGATATAGCTGTAATAAATGCAGGAGATGGATCAAACGAGCATCCTACTCAGGCAATGTTAGATATGTTTACAATAAAGAGACATAAAGGCTCATTTGGGGACTTAAAAATCTCTATTGTCGGTGATATTCTCCATTCACGTGTTGCTAAATCACTAATCTTTGCACTTAACACGCTTGGAGCAAAACAAATTAATATTGTGGGTCCTAAAAAATTAATTCCTGATAATTATACCGAGATGAATGTGAAATATTTTGAGGATATGAGCGAAGGAATAAGCTATTCCGACGTAATAATCATGCTTAGATTACAAAAAGAGAGAATGCACGATGCACTTATATCATTAGATACTTACTATGATGAATATGGATTGAATCAATCTAGAATGCAATTAGCTAAGAAGGATGTCATTGTAATGCACCCGGGCCCAATCAATAGGGGTGTAGAGATAGAATCTTCAGTTGCAGATGGTCCTAACTCTGTAATACTAAATCAGGTGTCCTATGGTATCTCTGTTAGGATGGCAATTATGTCAATACTATTTGATAATCACCATGCTAGCTAATTATGTGGATAAATATAAAGATCTAAAAACAAGGATTAATGATTTAGAAACGCTCTATGATAGAAAAATTCGATTAATTGTTGTTTCAAAGACTCAAAATTCTGAAAAAATAATAACTTTGAATAATTTAGGACAAACAGATTTTGGGGAGAATTATGTAGATGAGGCTCGTGAGAAAATCAATTCTATAGGGAATAGTAATATCACATGGCATTTCATAGGGAAGATTCAATCAAATAAAATAAAAATAATTTGTAAACTTTTCGATTGGGTGCATACTGTCTCATCCGAGAAACATGTAAAGAAAATTGATGAGATGTCTAAAAGCATAAACAAAGTCATGAATGTCTGTATACAAATCAATATCGATAATGAACAAACTAAAGGAGGTATTACACTAGAAGAGTATGAGAAGTTTAGCTCAAGTCTTCATGGTCTTCAAAATATTAAATTACGAGGACTGATGACAATACCTAGAAGTGGCATTCCAAGTGAAGAGTCATTTGCTAGGATGTATGATTTATATAAAAAAAATGATTATTTAGATACTCTATCAATGGGTATGAGTAGCGACTTTGTAACTGCAATTGAAAATGGTGCAAATATGCTTAGAATAGGACAAGAAATATTTGGCAAAAGAACATGAAGGAACACATTACAATTATTGGAGCAGGTAACTTGACTATGTCGATACTTGGGGCAATAAGAAGATCTAGAGATAAATTCACAATCAATGTTGTAGATATTGATAAAAAGAAATCCTCTCAATTAAAGAAGTTTGGTGTTAAATTAAATACAACTTATGATGATAAGATATCAAAATCAAAAATAATATTACTTATTGTTAAGCCAAAAGATTACGTCCAGGCACTGAAGTCAATTGATCCGTATGTGAATAGTCAAACAATAATACTGAGCTTTATTGCTGGGATAAGCGTGAATCAAATTGAAAAACTTCTTGCAGCTAATGTCAATATTGTTAGATGCATGACAAATTTAGCTATTAGTGAAAGACAGTCATATATGTTCTATTTCATGAGAAAGGGCTCAAAGGAAGTTGTCGATAAAATTAATAAATTCCTGCTAACTTTTTCTGCTACGAAGAAATGCTCTGAAGAAAACCACATTAATAAACTTACAGCGCTATACGGTAGTGGACCAGCTTATTATATTTTCTTCAATAGTATAATTAAAAAATCCTTTGAACAAATGGGTTTCAACAAGAAAGAGTCAGATAAATATACCCTCAGCTTGATGCTGGACTCTTCAGAACTCTTAGGAATAAGTGATTCACAACATTTACTCAAAGCCATTGCCTCAAAGGGAGGAACAACTGAAGCCGCTTTGTCACAGTTAAAGAAGGATAAAGTAGACTTGAGTGTTCGACGTGCGGTCCAACAAGCTTATAAAAAATCAAAGAAAATATTAAGTAAATAATGTCACAAATTACGCCTATAATTTACCTGATACTAAGCTTGCTTCAATTTATTATCCTATTAAGATTTATATGCCAGATACTGAATGTTAACTATTACAATCCTGTAACTCAATCCATTGTTAAGATGAGTGGGTATATTCTTGCACCTTTTAATATACTTAATCTGAATTCAAATACGTATTTTTTATTTGTAATCTTGTATTTATTCACGCTAGGCAAATTATATTTACCTATGCTACATTCTGTTGAGTCATACCCTTCGACAGGTTTTTTAATAATAACATTTGGTTATTTAATGAAAGATTTAACAAACATATACTGGTACCTTATCATAATTTCAGCTATAAAAAGCTGGTTCAATGTATTCGTCAGTCACCCTATATTTGCACTAATAGATGAACTTTGTGAGCCATTATACAGAATTGTAAGAAATATATTACCGACGTTCTCCGGAATAGATTTTTCTCCTATTGTACTTTTATTTTTTTTACAAATTGTAGAGATAATATTCATCCCGAGAATCGTACAACTGGGCTATATTATATAATATGTTTGTAGAAGAAAAAAAAATTCATATAAGCAAACCGCTCGAACTTAACTCAGGGAAAGTATTATCTGCCTATGATTTGATGTATGAGACCTATGGTCAACTTAATGATGATAAAAGTAATGCAGTCTTGGTATGTCATGCGCTTTCTGGAAACCATCATGTTGCGGGTTTACATAAAGGCGATGAAAAACCTGGGTGGTGGGATAATATGATAGGTCCTAGTAAGCCAATAAATACAGATAAACTCTTCGTTGTCTGTATGAATAACTTAGGAGGCTGTCATGGTTCAACAGGACCTACTAGTATTAATGAAGAAACAAACAATCCATATGGCTTTGAGTTCCCGATTGTTACAGTTCAAGATTGGGTAAATAGTCAGAAAGTGTTAATGGATGTGTTCGATATAGACAAATGGCAATTTATAATTGGAGGTAGCTTAGGTGGTATGCAAGCATTACAATGGTCTCTTGATTATCCGGATAATGTTAATAATGCAATTATAATTGCGGCTTCCCCGAAATTAACTGCACAGAATATCGCCTTTAACGAAGTTGCAAGACAGGCTATCACAAGTGATCCAGATTGGTGTGGTGGTAATTATATAAAGGAAAACAAGATACCTAAAAGAGGTCTTGCTCTCGCTAGAATGTTAGGACATATTACGTATCTGTCAGATGAATCAATGGCTAAGAAATTTGGCAGAGATCTCAAACAAGATAAAATCAACTTTAATTTTGATGTGGAATTTCAGATAGAAAGCTATTTAAGATATCAAGGTGAAAAATTTGTAACTTCTTTTGATGCAAATACGTACCTACTTATGACTAAAGCATTAGATTATTTTGATCCCTTCAATGAGACTGATTTTATCGAGAGAATGAGTAAGTCTAGATCAAGATTTCTTGTTATTTCATTCACCTCAGACTGGAGATTTCCTCCGAGGAGATCTGAGGAAATTGTAAAGACTTTGATTAAGCTTAATAAAGATGTTTCTTATGCCTGCATAAAGTCTGATGGGGGACATGATGCATTTCTCATGAAAAATGATAATTATTTCGAAATCATGAGAACTTATATTGAGGCTAATATGAATGGCTAGAAAAGACTTTGATTTAATCACTGAATGGGTAGAACCTGACTCTCGAATCTTGGACCTTGGCTGTGGTGACGGTAGCCTTTTGAAACTTTTGAATAAAAAAAGAAATACTTCGGGGTATGGGGTAGACACATCGATTGACAAAACTATAAAATCACTCGATAACACAATAAATATAATAAATGCCGATATTAACGATCATATGGATTTTTTCAAAGACAAAAGTTTTGATTATGTAATTCTAGCTCAGTCGTTACAGGTTGTTGATAATCCTGTATCACTTATAAAGGAGATGCTCAGAATAGGTAATGAAGTAATTATTTCTTTCCCTAACATGGGGTATTGGAGATCAAGACTATATTTATTTTTCAGAGGAGAAATGCCAGTGACAAGTGAGCTTCCATTCAGCTGGCATTCTACGCCTAATATTCATCTGTGCACGATAAGAGATTTTAAGAAGATGTGTATATCAAATAACTTCCAGATTACTGAGGAAGTGATAAATAATGTAAATGGAAAAAATGTTTCTGCAAGTTTATTAAATAATTTGACTGGTACTTCAGCGATTTTTAGAATTAAGTAGCTCTATCATTCTTAAGAGCTATGAAATCCTTGTGTTTAACGTAAATGAGATCAGCAACTTTGCGTATTGTAAAATCCTCATACTTATCTATTCTAGAGTCTATAAATGCAATGTCCCACATGAAACCAATGATCATACATTTTTGTTCGTAGTTACACTCATTGTTAATTACTTCTGTCCAATCATAAAGTGAAGTCATCGAATCATGTTCTTTAGTACAGTACATGAATATGCTATCAATTTTATCTTGGGGTATATTAAATTTTTTTTTAACTAAGTCTTTTATTTTATCTTGCTCCTCGATATCAAAATCGTCGTCACTTTTCGATACCTCTATCAGTAGTATACACGTAGCCATCTGTAACTGATCAATATCAGATGAGTTATCACTCGATACTTCGTTATTTATTTTGGGAAAAAGTTTATTGAGAAGCTTCAATATTAATTGAATGTTTGTTTAAGTGAGTACTGACCACTATTATCATATTCATAGAAAAATATATCGACAAACGGGTGATCTACTGGATCTATATTGTCATCAGTGGTTAAATTTGACTCTGCAACATAGGTTTCATTTCCTTGACCGTGGACTAAAACATGGTACCAAGGCTTATTTTTATCCGGTTTGGATTTAGCAACAGAATCATACCATTCATCTGTACCCTGAAAGTTCGGATCAGCATCCACTATAACTCCTCTATATTTAAACTTTGAGTGATAAACGATTTGACCAAGACTGAATTTAGCATTTTTTGGGAGATAATCTGACATATATACATTATATTGACTAAAAAGGTATTTGGCAATTTCTTAACATAATTATATTTTCATTTATACAGAAATGTGATGTTTACCCTACGATCTTTATAGTTATCCTTAAACTCAATTTTATCTGTTACATGATAAAGTTTAGAGTTGAATATTACGGCTCTATTAGATTTGTAGGGGACTCTCATAAAATCTGTATCTTTGACCTCATCTTCTATTTTATCTATGGACTCTAGGGAATTAAAATCCTTGAAAGTTGCGTTGTCACTAGGAGTTTTTTTCCAAATTATCATGCCTCCATTATCACTATTCATATTCGCCGAATTATCTGTAATCCAAAAGTTTACATTCACACTCGCATCATCAGCATGAGCGCCAATTCCCTCTCTTTTTGCATCATATTTGAACGACCAAGCTTGTGATAGGTAATAATTTAAGAAAATCTTCTTTAGTGATTTCTTGAGTTCGGTACTAAACTCTAACAACGCCTTATTTGCCATGCCTTTACCAAGAAAAGCGCCAATATAGCCGCGTGGATACGGATATTTAAATATATTTGCACATCTGAAAAATACACGCAGATCCTCCAAAAAATCTTGTGTAAGAAAATCATCAATTACAACAATTTCTGGATTTGATGAAGTATATGTCATTTCAATTTCATTAAAGTTTAACTGTTGATTAATATAATTATTTCTAACTTTTGGCGGCTTATTATATTTAATCTTATGAAGATCAGATATAAATGTATAATCATTATCCTTATACTGATCTGATGACTTCAAATTTATTTTCTCAAGCGAATCATAAAACTTTTGGGTTATTTTCATATTTCTGATGCCGTCTACATCTGAATCAATATGTTTTATCTGTTCATATTCGTGCTTGACAAAGGTTCTTATTATATCTTTATTTGATATGGCCTTCATCGTTTCTATAGTTGGCAAGGATTCAGAATACATTTTTTCAGATATTTTGAATAATCGTAAAGACTCCTCTAATTCTCCAATGTTGTAGTATATAAGTGCAGATTTTGCTACAGCAGCTTTATCATTACTTTTTCCTAATATCTCTAAATGTTTTATGAGCTTCTCATGATTACGTTCGTCATCTCTTCTTGGTGAATTCATATATAGTATACTGACGATATCACTATGTGATTTTAGTGTGTTTAAATCTAATTCAATAGATTTTTCTAAAATATTAATTGCTTCTTTGTATTTGCTCTGTGACATGTAACAATTTGACAGATTTATGTACGAGTTAGGAAAATTTTTATCTAACTCTATTGCTTCAAGAAGCATATTCTCACACTCTGTGTAGGCTCTCAGGTTCCTCAACGCTATGGCATAATTATTTAATAATTCGCATGTTGGGGTTTGATAGTCATATGCAATGGAGAAGAAATTAATAGATTCTGCGTATTTTTTATTTTGCGATAGTATGGTTGCATGTAGATGATTAGCATCAAAATCATTTTCATCATGTTTTAGAATTTCAAGATAAATATCATCTGCTGAATTTAAATCTCCACTATGGTGATATTCTAGTGCTTTTCTCAGAAGTTGTTTTTTCTTTTCTTGTTTCATATCATGTGGCCAGGGACAGAATCGAACTGCCGACACGAGGATTTTCAGTCCACTGCTCTACCGACTGAGCTACCTGGCCAAGTGTTATTTTTCTGGAACAAAACCCTGTGGAGCTTGGGAACCATCGCCAAAGAAAAATTTTTCCATTTCTTCCTCCAAAAATTTCCTTGCTTTTGGATCTACTGGAGTTAATCTCATCTCATTGATAAGCATAGTTTGGTGGTTAACCCATAACTCCCAACCCTCTCTTGAAATGTTTTCCTGAATCTTTTTTCCCATTTCACCAGGATATGGCAAATAATCGAGAGCCTCAGCCTCTTTTTTCAACTTTTTGCACATAATTTTTTTCATATTCAGACCTATATACCTTAATAGCTTTGTCAAAATACTTGGGTATACCAACATTTATTTTTGCTAAATTATACCAATTCTCTGATGATAAACTAACATTTTTATTGTTTTTCAAAAAATAAACATAATTTATTATCTTTATGTCTTTGTTGGTGACTCTATGGTTAATTTCAAATTTATTTTTTATTTTCGCAGCTGATATTCTCTTTTTTTTCAACCATAAATTCATCTTCATCGCTGAGTAGAAAAAAGGTCCGGAATAAAGGTTCTCCCAGAGCATGCCTGACTCAATCTTCTCTAAATACACCTCGTCTAGAGAATTTATAACCGTAAGCAGATACATATTAATTTTTTTAGCATTTTTTTTATTTTTAGATATTTTTTGTACATCCTCAGTATAGAGACAGTTCAATTCCCTTAGTGGGCACATCCTACAATTTGGTTTTGAGCGTGTGCAAACTAATGATCCTAGATCCATCATTGCCTGTATAAACTGTGATGTTTTTTTTAATGGTGTTACAAATTTCGATTTTTCCCAAAGAATTCTCTCAGTCTCTGAATTATTTTTATATGAAATATTAAAATATCTCCTTAAAATTCTTTTCACATTACCATCAAGTATCGCCCTATGAGAATAACCTGAGAATGTAGATATAGCTGAGGCTGTTGTTCTACCAATTCCAGGAAGAGATAAAATAGCATCATAGTCTTTTGGAAACTTATTATCATACTTCTCAGAAATTATTTGAGTCGCAAGATAAATATTTTTTATCCTCCTATAATAACCAAGGCCGCTCCATAGCAATACTAGCTCATCTAAACTTGCCTTTGATAGACTCTGCAAATCAGGGTAAGTATCTATGAATTTATTATAATATGGGATAACAGTTGCAACTTGTGTTTGTTGCAACATTATCTCTGATATCCATATCTTATAAGGATCTTTGACTTTCCACGGAAGTCTCTTTCTTCCGTTCGTCTCATACCACCGCAACATGCTCTCTGAGAATTCAGCACTCATCCTTAGAAAGGAAGTTTTATGTTTATGTCTGATTGAATCTTGTCTTTTATTTTGTCCTTGATTGATTCAATTGCTTTATCTTTAATTTCCTGTTGGATTTTTTGGGCAATAACATCAGATATTTTTACATCTATCTCAGGTCTTTTAAAATTACCTGAGATGAGAATTGGCACTTCCGTGTTTTCAAGATATTTAGGATAGTATTCTCCAAACTTATCCTTCGTCACTGTATCATCAGCAATGGTTGACATTACGGATATGTTAAGTGATTGACTGTCTGGAATTATTTTTCCAAATCCATTTGCTTGTAGAAGATCCGTACGAATGAGAATATCATCTATCTGTAACATACCATTTGAGTACTTACCTTTAGCATCAATAGATTTAATATTTGAATAAGATTTATTTTTTATTGAGTACCTTTTCCCAGATAATAGACTATATGTGCGTATGATTGTCTCATCTACATTAATACCGTAAAGTTTTGAATCGATTAAACTAACAGAATTAATATCAAATTTACCCTGCAAGATCTGGGAAAGAGAAACTTCTGCAGTAAAAATATCTGATTCCAAGATTAAAACATCATTTTTTCGCACTGATAAAAGCTCTGCTTTTATTTTGGTGTTGGTTGCTATATCAAGCTCTAGATCGCCTGATATTTTTAATTCCGTATTGCTTTTTTCTGAAATTATTGTCTCAAGCTCCGATTTATAATTATTTACGTCAAATATATATATAAAGTAGGCAGATATTCCAAATATAATAAAAAGAACTGCAAGTGTTATTTTTTTAAGCACTATCGCCTCTAATATAAGTCCCTGACTTCCCACCGGTTTTTGATAATAATCTGATTTTATTTATTTCCATGCCCCTATCGAGATATTTACACATATCATAAATGGTCATCAAAGATATCTGGACAGCTACCATAGCCTCAATTTCAACTCCCGTTTTACCTTCTGACTTGACTTGAGCAATAGATAGTATTTCATTCCTATCTTTGTCAAATTCAAAGTCAATGTCTACAGAGTTTAAACTAACATTATGCGCAAGCGGTATTAAGTTAGATGTTTGTTTGGCGGCGTTTATACCTGAAAGTCTTGCAGTGTTTAATACATCACCCTTTTTGTTATTCAATTCAACTATCGACGATAGTGCGTCATCGTTAAGGGTTATAGTACCAGAAGCCCTCGCAACTCTGGTTGTAATCTCCTTACCACTAATATCAATCATATGAAGATTGCCTGATTTATTAATATGATTATTACCCATTGTTTGCCAACCTAATTAGACTAGAATAGTATATCAAATATATCTCTTTATAGTTTTATGAAAATATTTTTAGCAACGAAAAATCCAGGGAAAATATCAGAATTTAGAGAAATCCTATCAGGATTGAATGTAGATCTAGTAACGTGTAATGATTTGGAGATTCCAGATGTCGATGAAACTGGTTCATCATTTGTTGAAAATGCAATTCTCAAAGCGAGAAGTGCTTCCGAAACTACAAAATTACCATCTATTGCTGATGACTCAGGAATTGAAGTTGATTTTCTTAAAGGGCGCCCAGGTGTGTGGTCAGCAAGATATGCTGGCACAGACGCTACGAATGAGGCAAATAATTTAAAATTGCTTAGCGAGCTTCAAGAGGCAGCTGATAGTGAGAGAGGCGCTTGTTATAGATGTGTAATTGTTTTTATGAGGTTTCACAATGACCCGTTTCCATTTATTGCACAAGATTCATGGAAAGGTTCAATTTTACAATATCAGAGAGGTTCTAATGGTTTTGGATATGACCCTATCTTTTATTTGCCAGATAAAGGGATGACAGCTGCAGAATTAGATTCTTCGGAAAAACACAAAATAAGTCATCGCGGTAAAGCTCTGCGGAAATTCAATGATTTTTTCAAAAGTTATGTACAGACAAATTGACATAAAATTAGCGCTATTGTTTTTTGCTTTTATACTAGGATCTTGTGCCAAGAATCCAGTCTCAGGAATGCCTGATTTTGTGACCATAACTGAACAACAAGAAATAGAGATGGGAAGAGCCTATCATAGAGAAATTATAAAAAACTCTAAAATTTTAGAAAATAAAGAGCTCAATAAATATTATGTAGAGCTGGGAGAAAAAATAGCAAAATCGAGTCATCGACCTGACTTGGATTGGAAATTTACCATAATAGATGATCCAACGATGAATGCATTTGCCACTCCAGGTGGCTATGTCTATTTTTACAGGGGTTTGCTAGCACATTTTAATTCAGAGGCTGAATTAGCTGGTGTGTTGAGCCACGAAATCGCACATATTACTGCGCGACATGCTGTCAGAGGAATGAGTACTGCCCAGGTTACAGGACTATTGATTGGTCTTGCGGCATCAAGAGTTCCTGGAGGGTCCATATCTGATAGTGGTTTTAATCTTCTTAATGTAATAGTCAACAAAGGCTACAGCAGAAAATATGAATCTGAGGCTGATGATATTGCAAAAGATTATCTTGGAAGGAACGGATACAATCAAAATGCCATGGCTAACTTTCTTGAAACAATGAAGAGTGCTGATGATCTTGAAAAGGAAATTGCTGAGAAAGAGGGAAGACCTGCCAGCGGTGGATACCATGGTATCTTCTCAACGCATCCCTCAACAGAAAATAGGATAGAGGCAATGAATAAAACAGCAAGTGCATCTGGTGAGAAAAACAAAGAAGAATTCCTTAAAATGATTGACGGTCTTCCATATGGAACTAGTGATGATGAGGGTTATGTTAGATATAATGTTTTTTATCATCCTTTTTTTGCTATTAAATTTACATTTCCAGAGGGTTGGGCTTTAGATAACTTGCCAGACAAACTAATTGTTAGGAAAAATAATTCTGAAGCGATAATGATTTCAGATAACATTCTGAGAGATGACATTGAAAATGGATTAACACCTAAGGATTATCTAGATCAAAATATTGATGAAACCTCTTTTTTGTCTAGGAACACTCTCATAGAACAAAAAAATATTAATAATACGTTACCTGGCTATACATATTTATATGAAACTAAATCATTATCAGAAAAATCTTATATTAGATATACTGTTTTTTTTGACATAGATGATAATGACAAAAAACCGAAGGCATGGATTTTTATTAAAAGATTTAAAGATTTGAATGATGATAATCAGTTAAAAGTTATTGAAGAGACATTCGGGAAAATGACTGAAGATGAAATTGTGAGAGCAAAAGGGCTACGAATAAAGGTGATTAGATTTAGGAATGGAATGTCATATGATGAGCTGGCTGGTAACAGTCCGCTTGGTAGATATGCAGAAGGAAAGCTGAGACTTTTGAATGGACACTATCCTGTTGGAGAGCCAAAGGTTGGTGACTTAATAAAAATTGTGGAGTAACAATGAAAGGCAATATTTTTTATGCACAATCGGGTGGTGTAACACCAGTAATTAATGCAACTGCTTTTGGTCTTATAGAACAATACTTCAAGAACAAAAAATATTTCGGTAAATTCTACGCCGGTAAAAATGGAATATTAGGTGCCTTAAATGAAGAACTGATAGATATATCGTCTGAAAAAAAATCAGAGCTTGAATTGTTAAAGCAAACACCCGGAGGGGCATTTGGTTCATGTCGATTAAAACTCAAGGACTACGTTAAGTCAGAAAAACAGTTTCAGAGAATATTTGAGGTTTTCAAAGCACATAATATCAGATACTTTTTTTATAATGGTGGTGGAGATTCTCAAGATACCACAAATAAAATAAGTAAGTTTTTCAAAACAAAAGCCTATGCTATTTCATGTATAGGTCTGCCTAAAACAATAGACAATGACTTACCAATAACCTATTGTTGTCCTGGTTATGGATCAGTCGCAAAATACATTGCTACATCGACATTAGAGGCTTCACTTGATGTGAGATCAATGTCACAGACATCCACAAAAGTGTTCATTTTGGAAGTGATGGGGCGTCATGCAGGTTGGTTGGCTGCATCTGCTGGTATTATTAAGAAAAGAGCAGAAGATCCGCCTCATCTTATTCTTTTTCCTGAGATTGAATTTAAACAAGGTTATTTTCTAAAAAAAGTGAGAAATGTAATTAATAAATATGGATACTGTGTAATCGTAGCGTCAGAAGGAATCAAAAGTAAAAATAAATTCATCAGCGATAGTGGACTAAAAGATAGTTTTGGTCATGCGCAATTGGGAGGTGTAGCTCCTGTGTTGTCAAATATGATTACATCTAAGCTTAATGTTAAAGTCCATTGGGCAGTTTCAGATTATCTTCAAAGATCTGCAAGACACATAGGTTCTAAAGTTGATGTGGAACAAGCATACATGCTAGGTAAAAGTGGGATAGAATATGCCAAAGATAATATAAGTGATGTAATGTTAACAATAAAGAAGGTTGCCCATAAAGGTAAGTTTAAATGGAAGGTTGGTCATGCGCCACTCGATAAAGTTGCAAATTTTGAAAAAATGCTTCCAAAAAACTTTATAAAAACAAATGGTTACGAAATTTCAAAGTCCTGTATGAGTTATATAACAGACCTTACTCAAGGCGAGGATTATCCAACATACGAAACCGGGTTTCCAAGATATGCTAATTTAAATTGCAAAACTATAAACAAGAAGCTGAAAAAGTTTAATTCATAAAATTTTTATATCTGCTTTTTTTTGTATATCCATAAGTGCATTTATAAAACTATCTTCGCTGTTTAAACATGGAATAAACTCAAAAGATTTGCCACCATGCTCAAAAAATTCCTCTTTTGACTCTCTTCCAATTTCATCTATAGTCTCTAGGCAGTCAGATGAGAAACCAGGGCAAAAAACATGTATGTTATGGATACCCTCTTTTGGTAATTCCTCAAGCCTAGATGATAAATATGGTTTAATCCATTCAGCCTTTCCAAATCTCGATTGAAAAGCTACCTCAAATTGTGTTTCGTGAAGATTGAGTTTTTTTGCTATGAGTGATGCAGTAACCAGACATTGAGTTTGATAGGGTTCATCTTCACATATGTATGATTGTGGTATGCCATGAAAGGAGAATAAAAGTTTATCAGGTTTACCTATGCGTTGTTGTGTAGTTCTGATTTTTGATGCACAAGAATCAATATACAAATTATTATCATGGAAATCATTCACGGCGCAGATACGAACGTTTTCAAAAAAAATTTTGTCTTTCCTTATAATAGACTTAATTAGCTCAAATATAGACAAAGTAGTTGTAGTAGAATATTGAGGAAACATAGGTAGTATCGTGATATCAGTGTAACCATTATCTATTGATTTATAGAGTATTTTTTTGATTGATGGATTACCATATCTCATTGCGGTATCAAAATATGTATCTTCCTTTGTGGATTCAGCTAGATTTCTTAGATGTCCAGTTTGAGCATAAGTATGAAACAATAACGGTGAGCCCCACTTGGTCCATACTTTCCTGTATAGCTCAGCACTCTTCTTAGGCCTAGTCCTTAGGATTACTAGATTAAGCAAAGTTAACCAAAAAATTCTGGGTAGCCTTATCACATACTTGTCTGATAGAAATTCTCTTAAGTATGTCCTAACTTCCTTCTCGAAAGGCTGATCAGGAGTGCCTAGATTGACTAAAATCGTAATTTTTGACATCTATCGACCTTTATTTATATCTCTTTCTTATAAGACTTGTTTTAGGCACGTGAGACAACAAAAAATCCATCTGGTCAGCTCGGATTCTCCGCCCTCTCAGGATAAGATACTCGATACGTGATGGAATGAATGGAATAGCCAGAAGTGGCATATTTGCTTGTTCTGGAGTTCTGTTACCCTTTTGGTTATTACATCTCTTACATGCGGTGACAGAATTCATCCATTTATCCTCTCCTCCTTTTGAGAGTGGGATAATATGGTCCCTAGATAGATCTTTTACAGCAAAAGTCTCTCCGCAGTACATGCAAGTCTTGGCATCCCTTTGGAAGAGGGTGCGATTAGTCAATGGGGGAGTGTAGTCTTTGTATGATGCTTTACTATAGTTTTTCGTCGCTATAATAGAGTTTATCTCAATTTTACTTTGTTGACCGGTAATTCTGCTGACACCACCACGCACGATTAAAGAACTATCTCCGCACTCATATGTGACTTGATCACTGCAATATAACCTTACTGCAGTTTGGTAGTTGATCCATTCTATAGGTAAACCGGCGTAATTTAGTCTAAGTATCTGCTCTGTAATATCCATATTATCAATACATTTTACATCAATTTTCACTAAAGAATCCTAAATTTATATAACAAATATTTGATGTGTGCACTATTTTGATGAATTTATTAACAGGCAACTCTCTTGTACATTGATTGTAGACATTCATATATTTAAGTATCAAAATATAAATCAATTTAGTTATTTGATACATAAATCATTGAAATATATGGTAATACAGTTTTGATTATAAATTGAACAATGTGACAAACACATTACAGAATATAATGATAATCATTTTATTTGAGATTTATACACAGATTTATCCACAGAATCTGTGGATAAAGTTCTAACTCATTACACTAAAACGCCTAGAAAAGAGGTTTATAATATATCAATGCCTAATCTAGTTAAAGTTGTCTTTGATATACCAATAAATGAATCATTTGATTATATTTCTGAGGATAAAAAAGTCAAAATAGGGTCAAGGGTGAGAGTATCATTTGGTAACGCCACAAGAATTGGTGTGATAATTGATATTATCCCTGCTGATAGCAAACCAAAAACATATAAAATAAAAAAAATTGATGAGCTTATTGATGAAGTTCCTGTTCTGACTAAAGAAATGTTTAAAACATGCAAGTGGGCATCCTCCTATTACCACCACCCAATAGGTCAAGTAATTTTTTCTGCTATGACACCACTCCACAGGAAGCAGAGAAAAGAGCCTACTAGTAAACTAGAAATCCAACATAACGAGAGTTTCGATGAACTTATATTAAATGCTGAACAGAAAAAGATTTACGACTCTCTTATCAATGACAAAAAAAAATTCAAGGTTAACGTGATAAGAGGTGTTACTGGCTCAGGGAAAACAGAGCTTTACATAAAGTTAGCAAAAAAGTGTATCAAAGAACATTGCCAAATTTTGATTATGGTTCCTGAAATTAATCTGATACCACAAACCTTAGAGAGATTTAAAAAATATTTAAAAATCATTCCACTACAATATCATTCTAATTTGACTCCCACTCAGAAGCATAAAGTCTGGGAAGCATGCTCCAAAGAAGAACAAATTATTGTTATAGGGACAAGATCTTCTATTTTTTTACCTTTTAAAAAATTGGGGTTGATTGTTGTTGATGAGGAGCATGATAGCTCATACAAACAAACAGAAATGTTTAAGTATAATGCTCGTGACATTGGAATATTAAGAGGTCATAACTTCAAATGCCCTGTAATTCTGGGTAGCGCTACGCCATCTTTTGAGACAGTTCGAAACATTAAAATAGGAAAATATCAGGAATATAGACTTGAGAAAAGATATTACAAATCTAAACTTCCTATGATCACTATCATTGACTCATCCATAGATCGACCAAATGAAGGACTGACTAATACTCTCATAAGATCTATGAAGATTGAATTAGAGAAAAATAGAAAAGTGATTTTATTTTTAGGTAGAAGGGGTTTTAGCAACTCTGTTATATGTACTAATTGCAAAACGATTTTGAAATGTCCTAAATGTGGTACTAACATGACTTATCACAAAAATGTTGAAAAATTAATTTGTCATAATTGTGATTTCAAACAAAATATCGAACAGGTGAAGAAGTGTTGTGATAATCCTGTACTCACACCATTAGGCATAGGAACACAAAGGGTTGAGAATAGAGTTAAGCAGCTCTTTCCGAACAAAACTGTTCTACGTGTTGATAGTGACAACATAACATCGAAAAAAGATCTAGAGGATTTCATTGAAAAAGCAAACAATAATAAGATTGATATTTTCATAGGGACACAAATGATAGTCAAAGGTCATGACTTCAAAGATATAGCTCTTGTGGGGATTCTCAATATTGATGCTGGTCTCTACAGCACTGATTTTAGGGGACTAGAAAAAACAGCTCAATTGATAACTCAAGTTTCTGGTAGAACAGGTAGACAGACTGAGCATGGAAATGTTCTTATTCAAACTCATAATCCAGATCACAGCATACTAAAAACAATCTTAAAGGAGGGATATGAGAAGTTTAGTCACATTGCTTTAGAGCAGAGAAAAAATGTCAACTTACCGCCCTATAGCCATATTGGCATCATAGTATTAAGTTCGAATAATATGAATTTCTCAAAATCGGTATTAAATAAACTAAAAGAAATTAAGAGAAATAAATCAATTTTTATATATGGGCCTGCTCAATCAAAAGTACCAAAAAGAAATAATCAATATAACTATCAACTCTTAATTGGCTCAAACAGTTCCAAACTTTTATCAGAACATATATCCAAATTTGAGATATACTTATCTAGTCTTAATAAGAAAATAAAATGGCACATTGATATAGACCCTCTCGAATCATGATCGAAGAAATCAGGAACAAAATCGCTAATGCTCTTAAGCTCCTCTATAGTTCAAATAATGAGGTAGCAACTATTAATATAGAAATTAATCGAACTACTGATAAGTCACATGGTGACTTATACACAAATATCGCAATGAAACTTGCGAAGATTATAAAAAAAAATCCACTAGATATTGCAGAAGAGATCAAGGATCAAATAACTCTCAATAGTGAGATTGTCAAAATTGAATCTGTAGCTCCAGGTTATATCAACTTCTTTATTTCTACTAAAAACAAATATGATCAGATAAATATGATACTGAACAGTAAAGATGATTTGATACAAAATGTAGAAAACACAAAGAACATACATATTGAATATGTTTCAGCTAATCCTACTGGTCCTTTACATATTGGTCATGGAAGAGGAATGATTCTAGGCGAAGTAACAGCTAAATTCTTATCATATCAAGGACACAACATAATAAGAGAATATTATGTTAATGATGCTGGGAGACAAATTGATCTATTGTTAGTGAGTGTTCTATTGTGTCATTTAGGAAAAAATGAGCATATATTTGTAGACGAAAAGTCTAATGACGATGGTCATCTTGTCACATACAAAGGGAGCTACGTCAATGATGTTGCTACAGTATTGGGTCATGATCTTGAAAAAATCGATAAGGATTCAGCTCTTGATCTACTAAATGAACCTATAGATTCCCTTATATCATTTTTGAAAAAACATAAATCTTACTCCAGAATAAGAAATGCATTGGTGAATGTAATTATTGATAAATACATTAAGGAGGATCTATCGGCCGTAGGTATAAACTTTGACAGTTGGTTCAGAGAGAGTCAATTATATGAGTCAGGGCTTCTAAATGAAGTTCTTTTAAATATCAAAAATAAAAATTTAAGTTATAACAAAGATGGTGCGCTATGGTTTAAAAATACTCAATTTGGTGAAGACCAAGATAGAGTTCTCATAAAAAAGAATGGAGATATGACATATTTTGCAACTGACATCGCATATCATGTTCACAAGTTCAAAAATCATGATGTACTTATAAATATATGGGGAGCAGATCATCATGATTATGCTCAAAGGCTTAGAACTGCATTGAAGGCTCTAGATTATGATGTCGATAATTGTTTACAAATCCATTTGGTGCAATTTGCGAATCTATACAAATCAGGTCAATCTATATCAATGTCAACGAGAAGCGGAGAGTTTTACCCTATTCAACATCTTGTAGCTGACATAGGAAGAGACGCAACTAAATTCTACTATCTTATTAAGAAAAAAGAACAGCATCTAGAATTTGATGTCGATCAAGCAAGAGAGGAAAACAAAAACAACCCGATATATTATATACAATATGCACACGCTAGAATTACAAAGATACTCAAAGATCTTGATAGCGAGAAGGTTTCCGAAGAAAACTATAATAACCTGATATCAAAAAATGAAGTTGAGATTTTAGGAATTGTAGACAAATATCAAGAAACTCTTAACAAAGCAATTTTTGAAATAAGGCCTGACATCATAACTAACTACCTTTACAAACTGTCAAAAGTTTTTCATTCATACTATGCAGAAACAAAAATACTTACAGAGGATATCAGAGGAGAGAGAATTAGATTGGTGCAATGTGTTGATAAGATTATTTTAAATGGTTTAAAAGTTCTAGATATTAAACCCATGGATTCAATGTAATGAAGCAAAATATTATTGCATTAGTATATGACTTCGATGGGACATTAACTCCAAAAACGATGCAAGAATATACAGTTTTCCCTCGCTTAAAATTAAATCCTGGTAAATTTTGGAGAACAATTCTTACAGAAGCAGCTGAAACAGAGGGAGAAATTATGATGATCTATATGAGACAACTGATTACTTATGCAGAATCGCTGAATATTAAAATCACAAAAGAAGAATTTAAAGCTATGGCATCAAAGATAAAATATTTCAAGGGAGTTACTTCATGGTTCGAACATATCAATAAATATGTAAAGTCTAAACATAATAAAATTAAAGTAGCTCACTATGTAATCTCTGCAGGACATCACGAAATACTAGAGTCAACATCTATACGAAATAAACTGACTAATGTTTTTGGCTCACAATATTATTTTGATAATAAAGGACACGCTACATTTCCCAAAAATGTAGTGACTGATACAGCAAAAACTCAGTTTCTATTCAGAATAAATAAAGGAAAAGAGAAAATCTCTGACTCTATAAATAGTCATATGCCTGAAGCACACAGGCCCATTCCCTTTGAAAATATGATTTATATAGGTGATGGACTTACTGATGTCCCAAGCATGGCTTTGATAAAAAAACAAAATGGTCATGCGGTGTCTGTGTACCCAAAAAATAGTAAGATGCAGATGAAAGTATCAAACGAGCTTCTAAGTGCAAAAAGAGTGGATTTTATTGCTGAAGCCAATTACACCAAAAGCGGTATTCTATACAAAAGAATATGTCTACTTATTGATATGATAAGTGCCAGGATTAAGTACGCAAATGAGCTTCTATGATTTAATGCTCTTCGATTATTTTCATGCCAGTTGTTCTGTCAAGAAATTTATACTGCATTTTTGATATTGTAAAATATTCTTCTAAATGAAGAATGACCTCATTCAAATCAAACTCTTTGCAACTATAAATATCTAACTGAAGAATACCTGGTGTAGGTTCGTCCCATATATGAATAACAATATGACTAGTTTCTATTAAAGCCATACATGTTGTACCTCTATTACCTGGTTGATCAACATAGCTTATAGATGGACCTTGCATAAGCTTCATGTCTATTTTTTGAATAAGTAATTTCATCCATGAAAGAATCTCATGTAAAGATTCCTCTTTAGGACAATTAGTAACCTCAGCTCTTAGAACTAGATGTTTGTGATCTAATTGCATATTATACAATCTCAAATATAATCAGCATTAATAATTTATAACTCATTTGTCATATGAAGAAAAAAGTTTACTACGAGCGTGATATTCATACTGGAACATCAATTGGACTAGAGTATGAAAAATATTTATACCAAAGTCAAAGTAAATATCAAAATATTGAAATAATATATTCAGGTAAATATGGCAATGCGATGTATTTAGATGGATGTTTCATGCTATCCGAAAGGAATCAAGATTATTATCATGTCGAGTGCATAAGCTTAATCCCATCATCTGCAAAAAATATACTAATAATAGGTGGTGGAGACTACGCGATCGCTAGTAAACTAGCCAAACAAAGAGGGATTAAATCAATACAAATAGTTGAGATTGATATTGAGGTGATCAATTTGTCCAAGAAATATTTTCCAAAACATTTTAAATTAAGTGAGAAAAATGCAAGTAAAATAAGTTTAACAGTACAGGATGGTATGCGTTTTATAAGAAAGAATACTGAGAAGTTTGATTGTATAATTATTGATTCTACAGATCCGATTGATAATTCTAAGGTTCTAATTTCAAAATCATTTTTGAGAGGATGCTTCAAAGCCTTAAGATATGGGGGATTAATTATACAGCAGTCAGGATCACCAATAAAAGATACCAATCACATCATAAATCCATTGATGAAGAAATATGAATGCATAGGATTTAAAAAAATAAATTTACACCCTTTTCCTATGCCTTTGTATCCGACAGGAACATGGTCTTTTTTATCAGCTAAAAGAGCGTAGCATAAGCTACGCTCCTCTAGGATTTTACTTTATTGCTCAGGATAAACTGAAGGTTTAGCCCCTGATGCTTTGCTGAATTCTGGGTATGCTTCTAAACCACACTCAGATATATCAACACCATCAGTTTCTTCTTCTTCTGTTACTCTTAATCCAAAGAACATCTTAATGATAGACCAGAAAATTAGGCTCACTATAAATGTCCATAAGAAGATCATTAATGCGCCATAGATTTGTGCACCTAGTGAACCGCCAGTTAATGTAACCGCGAGTAATCCCCAGATACCACATGTCCCGTGAGCGGAAATCGCACCGACAGGATCATCAATCTTCATTTTGTCTAGCATAATAATTGACAATACGACTATAATACCACCGATAAAGCCAATGATTAATCCAAGACCTGGAGTTGGTGCTAGAGGCTCAGCTGTAATTGAGACCAAACCACCAATAGCGCCGTTTAGTGCCATAGTAAGATCAGACTTACCAAACATAACTTTAGACAGAATCAACGCACCCATCACGCCACCAGCAGCAGCAAGGTTAGTATTTACAAATACCATTGATACAGCATTTGCTTCCGCAACGTTAGATATGATTAATTCGGATCCACCGTTAAAACCAAACCATCCAAGCCATAATATGAAAGTACCTAGTGTTGCTAATGGTAGATTAGCACCAGGCATTGCATTGACTTTTCCGCCTTCGTATTTTCCTTTTCTAGCACCTAGTACTATTACTCCAGCTAATGCAGCTACTGCGCCACAAAGATGTACTACGCCAGACCCAGCAAAATCTGAGAAACCAGCTTCATCTAAGAATCCACCGCCCCATTTCCAATAACCTTGGACTGGATAAATGATACTGGTCATAACTACACAAAATAGTAGAAATGGCCATAATTTCATTCTCTCAGCTACAGCACCTGATATGATTGAACAGGCTGTCGCAACAAACACAACTTGGAAGAAATGATCTGAAATACCAGAATAATATATATCTCCTCCACTTGCTATTGCAGCCTCTGCTGTATTATCTTCACCCAAGAAAAATGCTAACTCAGGTATGACACCTGTTCCACCACCTGGGTACATTAAATTGTATCCGACGATCATATACATTATGACGGCTATCGAATACAAGGATATATTTTTTGTAAGAATTTCAGCTGTATTTTTTGCTCTGACAAGTCCAGATTCCAGCATAGTGAACCCAGCTGCCATCCACATGACAAAGGCTCCCATGACTAAGAAGTAGAATGTGTCTAAAGCATAAGCAAGTTCTATGACTTTACCTTCTAAAGCTTCCATCGCAATCTCCTAATTAAAAACGTTTAATTAAAGAGCTTCTGGACCTTTTTCGCCGGTACGAACGCGAATTGCCTCTTGGACATCAAGAACAAAGATTTTTCCATCTCCGATCTTACCTGTACTGGCAGATGACAATATTGTCTCGATTGTTTGATCAACCAAAGAATCATCAATAGCAATTTCGAGTTTAATTTTCGGTAGAAAATCAACCACATATTCAGCACCTCTATAAAGTTCCGTATGGCCCTTTTGCCTTCCAAAACCTTTCACTTCGGTTGCAGTAATTCCTTGCACGCCAATTCCTGACAGTGCCTCTCTTACCTCATCCAACTTGAAAGGCTTGATGATTGCTATTACTAATTTCATTGATGAATGCCCCTATCACTTAATTATAAACTAAAAATTATTAGAAACTATACCCTAGGCTAAATGTAGCGTAAGTTGTATCGTTTTCTTTACCAGCCTTATCACTGCTGGTTGTTGAGTCATCTGAGTTTCTACCAAGTACAACTCCAACATCTACACCACTTACAGTCGCACCATATGAAATTTCATAGTAATGTCCAGTCAGTTCGTCCTGGAAAGTACCATATGTGAAATCAAATGATGTCATTGGTAGTGGAGCAGTAATTGTGAAATGCTCGTAATCAGATTTTACTCCGGTTGTTAAAGCCTCGTATTCGCCAGCAAAAGCATAATCAATAGCTGCGAACCCAAGGTCAACACCAGTATTCAATTCTTCGTAATCGCCATCAAAGTTATCAGAGTAATAGTATCCTGTTGCACCTAAGTACATAGGTAGTCCCATTAGCTCAAAATTAAATCCAGCGTATATGTCGTATTCAACACCTTCATCTACGTCTGCCCACCATGTGCCAATGTACATGTTGCCCATCTCCATGTCTGCTCCGAAGCTGACTGAGGATTCTGATTGATAGACACCTCTGTACCAATACTCTGACATATAGCCTACGTTGTAGCTAACAGCAGAACTATGATCTTCAGCAACAGCATCGCCTGCATGAGACAACATAGAAACTGACATCAGCGCAGCTACAGCTAATGAAAGTGATGATTTAATCAATTTTCTCATTTATTTTCTCCCTTTTCGTAAAATGGTTATATTTTTTAGTTTATTAAGTGATAGTCGACATTCATCTATGACAAAAGTAGAGCTATCGGTTATAGATATGCATAAACTATGCCAAATCGAATATTATGAAAAATGTTCTCCGATCAATAATATTGCGGTTATAATAATACAGCATACTGGATTTTATCGGAAGGTTTTTGTAATAAAACATTAACAATTTAAGCGTTTTTTAGACATATTTTATATATTGCACATAATTAGTGCATGTTTGGAGTGCAAATAATGGCAACACCTAAAATCAGAGAGCTAATTGAGAACATAGCAAGCCTCTTACCTACTGGTACTGAGGGAATAAAAGACGATTTTAAAGATAATCTTAAAATATTGCTGAATGACTATTTGAGAAAAATTAATGTAGTCACCAGGGAAGAATTTGATACTCAAAGTGCTGTGCTTAAAAAAACTAGAAGTAAACTTGATGAAATAGAGAAGAAATTAAAGGGTAAATAGTTATCTAGATTCTTCAAGCATATAATCTACTGCAAGTTTGACTTCTTCATCGCTTAATGACATTAAGCCGCCTTTAGCTGGCATAATACCAATTCCATTTATAGCATTAGTATAAAGTGTGTCATTACCCTTTGCTAATCTGTCACCCCACTGATCTGCCTGACCAGTTATTGGAGCGCCTGCAGCTCCGCTCATGTGGCAAGACATGCAAACAGAGTTATAGACATCTTCTCCAGATTTGGATGACGCAACCTGAATCACTTCAGATTTAAATGTAGGATTACTTGCAAGATTTATTTTCTCAGATGATGCTAGACGCTGCTCAGTAGCAGTTGTTTTAACTTCATCGTAAGCATCGTTTGATATAGTGGAAGCAAAAACCTTTGAGAGGATAGCAATAATAATTGCAAGAACGATTATACCAAGTGTGATGTAACCAAAGATTGTGTAGAAGTCTTTATCTGATGTTGGTGAACTCATATTCCCCTAAAATTAGTGTTTTTTCTATAAATATTTTTAATTGCCTAGATTATACTTGAAAAGATATTAATTTGAATAAATATTTGCGTCTGTAGCTCAGTTGGATAGAGCATTAGCTTCCGAAGCTAAAGGTCAGAAGTTCGAATCTTCTCAGGCGCTATTTATCCTCTCGGCAGCGATTATTGTATTTTCAATCAGTGCACATACTGTCATAGGGCCAACACCTCCCGGAACTGGAGTGATTGCAGATGCTTTTTCTTTAGCAGATTCAAAATCAACATCTCCACACAGCTTACCATCTATGTTGTGAATGCCGACATCTATTACAACGGCTCCATTTGGAATTTGATCACCAGAAATAAATTTTGGTACACCTACAGCAACAATTATTACATCTGCATCAGAAAGTTTATGATTCAAATCTTTCGTGCGAGAGTGGCACATCGTAACGGTTGCATTTTCTGATTGACATAATATTGAAACAGGCTTACCAACGATATTGGATCTTCCTATCACAGTTACGTTTTTACCACTTAGATCAGTTCCTGATATTCTTAACATTTGCATTATCCCCTTAGGTGTACATGAAACCAGTGTATCTTCACCTAAAAACAATTTTCCAACATTATTGGGTGTAAATCCGTCTACATCTTTTGAGGGATGGATTCTATTGAGTACTTTTGCGACAGAAATGTGGTCTGGCAGAGGTAGCTGAACTATTACTCCATGAATTAATGAATCATTATTAATTTTATCAATTTCTGATAAAATCTCCTCCTCACTTATCTCAGCGGTAAATCGTCTAACCTCCGACTTGATTCCCGCTTTAGCCGCAAACTTTTCTTTTTGAGCTACATAGCTTGCAGATGCTTTCATTTCACCAACTAAAATTACGACCAAATTAGGAACAATATTTTTCTCTTTTAATTCTTTGACCTTAACGGAAAGCTCTTTTTCTAGAATGTGCTCTGCAACCTCTCGACCACTTATAATTTTCGCTGTCATATTTTCCTCCTCTCAGTCATTTCTTTCACGTTCAACTAAAAAATTCACAACGCTATAAAGTTCATCGTAACTTGAGACGAAAGAGCCACTTGTTAAATATCTTCCGTTGACAACCAGAGTTGGTACAGAATCAATTTGATATTTCCTCGCCAAATTACTTGCTTTTTTAACTCTTGCTTCAGTACCATAACTGTTATACTTTTCCGAGAAAATTTCAGTATTAATTTCACTTTTACTTAAAAATTCAATCATAGCCTCCTCAGTATCAAGTCTATTATTCTCTATGTGTATTTCTTCAAAAATTAAATTGTGTAAATCGTTAATTTCATTCATCTGACTCAAAGCATAGTAAAGTTTGGCATGTGGCGTCCATGACTCTCTGAGTGCTACAGGAACTTTTACAATTCTTGCATCCTTGTCTAGGTCTGCTTCAATCCTATCAATAGTTGGTTCTAGATTGAAACAATGAGGGCATCCGTACCAGAAAAATTCATAAATGATAATGTCTCTAGATTCTGATTGTTTCTCTGTTGAAATTTGAACATACTTTTGAGCATAAACATCAGAAGATGCTGCCGTGATTAAAAGTAGTGTGAGTGCAAGATATCGTAGTTTAATCATCAGTATAAGCCTTCAATATAGCTGGCTACAGCTTTCATTTCTTCATCTGTCATTCTGTGAACAATATTTCTCATCATTTTATTATAGTCGTTTGATCTGAGAGATGCTTGAAAGTTTTTCAATTGTTGATATGTGTATTGTGAATGTTGACCTGAAAGCATAGGAATGGCAGCAGCGTAATTTCCTTGTCCATTTGGTCCGTGACAGCTGATACATGCTTGGATTTTGATTTCCATATTGCCCCCTCGGTATATATTTCTTCCTAGATCAAGATATTCGTCTTGGGTTAAACCCACTTTAGATTCCAAAGAGGCGTAGTAAGCTGATAGATCCTCTATGTCACTGTCTGATAGTGTCATAGCAATTCCATACATGACTGCATTATTTCTATTACCCTCTGCACCTTTTCTAAATTCATATAACTGTGAAGCTAAGTATTTTGGATTTTGACCTGCCAATTTTGGCCAAACTGGGTTTAGCGAGATGCCGTTATCTCCGTGGCATGCAGCACATGACACTGATAATTCTTTGCCCTTAGCTATGTCTGAAGAATACACAGGATTAATAAGGTTACTTACAACAATAAGGATGTAAAATAAAGACAACAGAAATTTCATTGGGCTAATTATAGCGAAATAATTTTTTAGTGCAATGAATGCAATTTAAGTCTCTTGCCAGTTTGAACCGCTGAATGTGTTGACAAGGAGTGGGACACTGAGTTTTTCAGCTGAACCCATAAGGTCAGAAATTTTATCTCCATATTTATGAATATCTGAGTCTTCGATTTCAAACACAAGCTCATCATGAACTTGCATTATCATAAAAACATTATGGATATCCTCTTTAATCAACCATTCCTTAATGTTGATCATAGCAATTTTTATGATATCGGCAGCAGTACCCTGAATAGGTGCATTAATAGCTGTCCTCTCTGCTGCGCTCCTAACTTGAAAGTTTGAGTGACTGATATTAGGCAAGAATACTTTGCGTCCATGCATAGTCTCAACATATTCTTGTTTGCTTGCTAATTCTTTTAACTCCTCCATAAATTCTTTCACTCTTTTGTATTTAGCAAAGTATGTATCAATAATACCTTTTGCCTCAACGTTATCTATCTTCAGTTGCTTAGCTAGACCGTATGCTGATATTCCATAGATTAGTCCAAAATTTATTGCTTTTGCTGCTCTCCGTTGATCACTTGATGGCTCGTCTTTAATGTTGAAAACTTTCCTCGCAGTTGATGAGTGGATATCTTCACCGGTTAAGAAACTCTCAATCATGGCGGGATCTTTTGCTAGGTGAGCCATAATTCTTAGCTCAATCTGTGAGTAATCTGCTGAGAAGAGTTTATACCCCTCTCGCGGAATGAATGCAGATCTGATTTTTTTTCCATCATCTGTTCTTATTGGTATGTTTTGCAAATTAGGTGATGAAGATGAAAGACGTCCAGTAATTGTGATGGTCTGATTATATGATGTATGTAATCTATTAGAAATATTACTGACTTGATCACCAAGTTTATCTGTATATGTATTTTTTAATTTTAATAAATTCCTATAAGACAGTACTAAATTGGGTAATTCGTGATCTTCGGCTAATTGTGACATTACATCTTCATTAGTTGAAGGCTGTCCTTTTGGTGTTTTTTTTAAAATAGGAAGTTTTAATTCATCATAAAATATTTCTTGAATTTGTTTTGGAGAACTTATGTTAAATTCTCTACCAGAAATCTTATAGATTTTTTTTTCAATCTTATCAATACGCTTTGCTAAATTTTGTGATTGCATACTCAATTCTTTATTATTTAAGGAGACACCTATATACTCCATGTCTGCAATTATCAGCATCAGCTTGATTTCAATTTCTGTATAGATTTTATGTAATTTTTTGTCTTTTTTAAGAAGTGTACTCAACTTTTGATAAAGTAGGAATGTTAAATCAGCATCTTCACAGGCATATTCGACTGCTTTAGATATTTCGACATCCGCAAAAGATATTTGGTCTTTACCTTTCCCAGCAACGCTTTCATATGAGATTGGTTTATGATCAAGGAATTTTGATGATAGTGTATCCATGTCATGCTTACCGCTGGAACTTATAACATAGGACATAAGCATCGTATCCTCTATCCTGTTTTTAAAAATCATAGAATACTTTTTGAGAACATTAATATCGTACTTAAGATTCTGGCCTATGACGGTTAAACTTTTATCTTCGAGTAACTCTCTTAGTATATCCAAGGTATCATCAAACGGTAAATTGATATCCTCAGCAGAATTATGACTTAAAGGACAATAGAAACTTAAATTATTTTTATAGCTCAAACTAAATCCAACAAGTTCTGCCTTATGGAAATCGAGCGATGTAGTCTCTGTATCAAAAGAATATATTTTGTTCAGCTTACATTCCTTTATAATTTTTTTTAATTCTCTGAGGTTTTTAATTAAATTGTAATCTTTTTTTATAATCTCCTTTTTGGGTTTAATATTCAGTTTTTCAGATAATGTTTTGAGTTCATACTTTTTTATTATTGTTTCCAGTTTTGCCTTATCAGCTGAGCCCCTTTTGAGCTGATCTGGATCAAGAGATAACTTTAAATTATCTTTGAGAGCTACTAATTTCTTTGCCAACTCAATAGTCTCCAGTGACGACTCAATATTTTCTTTTAGTTTACCTTTTAGTTGAGATGAATTTTTGATTATGTTATCGAGATCATTATATTGTTCTAGTAATGTAACTGCAGTTTTAGGTCCAACTTTAGGTACCCCAGGAATATTATCTGATGTATCACCAACAAGGCACAGATAGTCAAATATTTGACTAGGCTTTACTCCAAACTTCTCTTTTACGCCCTCAACGTCAAGTACTTTGGAATCAAAGTTATTCATTAATATAGTATTATCGTCTACAAGTTGAGCTAAATCTTTATCTCCAGAAGATACGATTGTTTTAGAGTTCTTTATTTTAATTTGTCTTGCTATAGACGCAATTACGTCATCTGCTTCTACACCTTTTTCTTGTATAACCTTTACACCGAGAGCTTCAACAAGATTAATAATCGCTCCTGTCTGCTCAGATAACTCAGCTGGCATAGAATTTCTGTTTGCTTTGTATTCATTGTAAATATCGTGTCTAAAATTCTTTCCTTTTGCATCAAAAACCATAACCAGATGTTTAGGGCTGTACTCATTGATTATACGATTCAACATGTTAGCAAAGCCATGAATCGCTCCAGAATTCAAGCCTGTGGATGTTTTGAGGTTTGGCAGAGCATAGAATGCTCTGTAGAGATAGGATGACCCATCAATGATTATAAAATTATCGGCATTTTCTTCTTGGAAAACCATATAAATTTAGATATCGTTTGTTCATTAAAAGTTATATATCATAATTACATGTCTGTATACACAATTCTAAAAAACAAAGATGTCATAAGAATCCTCAGTAGTTATGACATTGGTACCTTACAGTCATTCAAGGGAATTTCAGAAGGAATAACCAACACAAATTATTTTATAAACACCTCAAGCGGGAAATATGTTCTGACAATATTTGAAGATATCAAAAAATCCAAAGTTACTAAATATCTAAAGTTAATGAATTTCTTTTCAAGTGATGGTTTATGCTCTCCAGAGATAATGTCTACGAAGACTGGAGATATCCTTACGCTGGTCAAAAATAAGCCTTGTTCAATAATGAAAAAACTATCAGGGAAAACTGTTGAAAATACTAGTAATCAACTTTGTAAATCTCTCGGGGGGCTCATAGGAAAGTTTCATATATCAGGAATGAAATTAAAAACCAAAATACCAAATAGTAGAGATATAGTATGGGTTGAGAAGACTATAAATAAAATTAAGAATCATATAACCTCTGATCAATTAGAACTTCTTAAATACTCGCATAGAATTTTTGAGAAACTTTTCAATCTAGATTTACCATATGGAGTTATTCATTCTGATCTGTTCAGAGATAATGTACTCGCTAGTAAAAATAAAGTCACAGGGATAATAGATTATTATTATTCATTTAACGGACCATTAATCTATGAATTAGCAGTGATAGCTAATGACTGGTGTATAAATAAAGACGGTACAATACATCAAGGAAGGTTTACAAATCTAATCTCAAGCTACAACTCAATTAGAGGAATTAATAAAAAAGAGATGAAATATATGAATAACGCGATGGTTGCAGCCGCATTAAGATTCTATCTGTCAAGGTTAACGGATATGATTTTCCCTAAAGTAGGAGAAATCACACACATCAAAGACCCAAATATTTTCGAAAATATTTTATTGAAGAGAATCGAGCAAAAGTGAAAATATTCGATAAGATTACTCATTGGTCACATGTTATTACTAAACAGTGTTTTTATGTGATGTTTACTCTAGTTATTTTAAATGTTTTTCTTAGATATGTATTCAATATCAACTTTATTTTTATGCAAGAACTTGTTATGTACATGCATGCTTTCGTTTTTCTTTTCGGTATATCAATATGTTTAAAAGATGATAAACATGTTCGCATTGATGTGATTTCAAATAAACTGGATGAAAAAATAAAAAGAGTAATAGAAATGTTAGGGTTGGTTCTTCTCGTAATTCCTTTTTGTATCTTTGTTATCTATGAGAGCAGTCCAATGATTCTTAGATCTTGGGGTATGTTGGAAGGGTCAAGTGAACCAGGTGGTTTGCCTTTCACTTATCTTCTAAAAGCATCTATTTATATATTTGCATTATTAATTTTATTGCAAGCTTTAAAAAGACTAATTGAGATAAAATAAATGGAAATCATTATTATTTTTTTAGTCATAACTTTTCTATTTCTTCTAAGCGGTTTCCCTGTAGCTTTTATTCTATCTGGTATTTCACTTTTGTTTGCTCTTATAGGTGTAACCTTTGGATATTTTGACTATTCTTTTTTGATGGCCTTTCCTAATAGACTATATGGTGTTATGGGTAACCAAAATCTTCTTGCAGTTCCATTATTCATTTTTATGGGCTTGATATTAGAGAAAACAAAGATTGCAGAAAATCTCATACATGATATGAATGCAATGTTCAATGAAACAGATAGTGGCTATGCAATATCAGTAGTTGTTGTTGGAGCATTAATGGCTGCAAGTACCGGAATAGTCGGAGCAAGTGTAGTTACCCTAGGCCTACTAACTTACCCTGTACTTATAAAAAATGGTTATTCTCCCAGTCTTGCCTCTGGAACGATTTGCGCTTCGGGAACATTAGGGCAAGTTATCCCACCGTCTCTAGTTTTAATCTTACTTGCAGATGTATTGTCTTCATCATATCAGCAAGCTCAGTTGAATATGGGAGTCTTCAGCCCAGAAACGATAACAATCGCAGATCTATTTGTTGGCGCTATTCTACCAGGGCTCATCCTACCTCTTTTGTATATAGTTTATTTGAAAACTCTCAAGATTAAATCAATTGAGAAAACCAACAACAAAAAGTTTAATCTTTTCAATATCATTTATCCGCTTGGTTTGATGTTTGTCGTTTTAGGCTCTATTATTTTTGGGGTTGCTACTCCTTCTGAGGCGGCTGGTATAGGTGCACTAGGAGCAATCATAATAGCTTATGGCAGGAAGGATCTATCAAAAGATATTCTTGATAATTGCGTCTATGACTCTATTAAGCTAACTTCGATGGTTTTTATGATTCTTATAGGTGCCATTTTATTCTCTCTGGTCTTCAGAGGACTAGAAGGCGAAGAATTTATTCATAAATTATTAGTTGAGTTGCCTAATGATAAAACTCTAACTCTTATTATTGTGCTTATCATCATGTTTTTATTAGGCTTTATCTTAGATTTCATTGAAATCACATTTATTGTAATCCCTCTAATTGGTCCTGCGCTATTTACTCTTGGCTTTGACCCTCTCTGGTTGGGTATTTTAATCGCACTTGTGTTACAGACATCATTTATAACGCCACCATTCGGCTTTTCTTTGTTTTACCTCAGAGGAGTTTTACCGCGTGATGTGAATACTATCGAAATCTATAAAGGCATTGTACCCTTCTTGATCATCCAGGTGATTTTAATGATTTGTGTGTTTACCTTTCCAAGCTTAGCGACTTTCCTTCCAGAACTACTACTTAAATGAGCTCAAGTAGGCATCCTCAGATATCAAAGTCCAAGGCCTAACCCTATTCAAAAAATTGACATAAGAACCATAAACTTTCTTAGATAGATTATTTTTTTGACTTAGTTCAAGTAATATCTCATCACTGATTTTATTTAATTTTGACAGTACTTCAGCTGGGAACTGTTTAATCTGAACCTTTTCCTTCTTAAAAAATTCTAGAGCTTGATAGTTTTTAGCCATGTAATCAGAGATCATATCAACATTTGCTGCCTTACAAGCTATATCGATAATAGATTTATGTTGATCTGATAAGCTATCGTAAGCATCTTTATTGATAATACATTCCAATGATGGTCCTGGTTCATGCCATCCTGGATAGTAATAGTATTTTGCTGCCTTGTGCAAACCAAAAGCCCTGTCATTGTATGGGCCAACCCACTCAGTCGCATCTATCACACCTGTTTGTAATGAGGTGAATATCTCAGCTCCTGCCAGTGTAAATGGTGTTCCTCCAGCTCTTGCAAGTACCTCCCCACCAAGTCCAGGTATCCTCATTTTAAGTCCTTTTAAATCATTAGTTGTATTTATCTCTTTATTAAACCAGCCTCCCATTTGGACACCTGTATTGCCGGCTGGCCTTGGAATTAAATTAAAATTTTCATAAACTTCTTCCCACAGTTTTATGCCATCTCCGTAATATAACCATGAGTTCATCTCTTGCGCGGTCATGCCAAATGGCACTGACGAGAAGAATTGTGCAGCTTCTGTTTTGCCTTTCCAATAATATGCGCCAGAGTGTCCCATTTCTGCGCCGCCTGAGGAAACAAAATCAAATACACCTAATGGAGGAACTAATTCATTCGCCCCGAAGACCTTTACCTCTAGGCTTCCATCAGACAAATTGTTGATATATCTTGCGAGAGTCTCAGCACCTGCCCCTAGCCCTGGGAAATTCTTAGGCCATGAAGTAACCATTTTCCATTTAATTTTTGTTTTAGCTAGTGAATTTTTCGGATGAAGTCCACCAACTAATGCAGTTGCTGATAATAATCCAAGTGATTTGAAGAATTTGCGTCTATTATTCATTTATAAAAACTCAAGATGAGCGTAGGTGAGCACAAGCCATTTAGATCCATAGTCCTCGAAATTGATGTAGAGCTTTAAATTATCATCTTCTCCCTCGTAGCTCAATACTACACCACTGCCAAATTTTTGATGCTTCACTCTCTGACCTATCTTAAAGCCATGTTTATGATCATCTTTTTTTCTCATTGGAATAACATTTTTACTTTTAACATGTTGGTAGTTATCAGATTTAACACTCTCTAGTAGCTCATCAGGAATCTCACTGATAAACCTTGATGGCATAAGATAATTATAGGAACCATGTAGATATCGAGCATTAGCAAATGTAATGTACAAAGATTTCATAGCTCTTGTAATAGCCACGTAGCATAGCCTTCTCTCTTCTTCGAGAAAATCTTCTCCACTCTTTCGGTTCTCGTTTGGGAAAATACCCTCTTCTAAACCTGTTAAAAATACAACTGGGAACTCCAATCCTTTCGCTGAGTGAATTGTCATTAGTTGTACAGGATCATTATCTAATTTTGATTGGTAGTCACCTGCTTCAAGAGCAGCATTATCTAGAAAATCGTCAATGATATTCTCACTATCATAGTTATTTTTTATAAAATTCTCTGCTGTGATAAACAGCTCTTCTATATTTTCCTGTTTAGATATAGCCTCCTCACCTTTTTGTTCAGAGTAATATGACTTAAGTTTTGATTCTTTATAAATTTTTACCAATATCTCATCCAATGATAAGTCATTAATTTCGTTAGATATAATCTCAATAAGTGAAATGTAATTTGTTAATGATGTTTTTACACGTGATGATATTTCATCGTTATTTTGATTTTGGAAAGATTTTATTGTCTTCCATAATGATCGGTTATCTGCTTTTGCAAATTTTCTTATGATATCGATTGTTTTTTGACCTATACCACGTGGTGGATTATTTATGGTTCTTTCAAAAGCAGAGTCATCGTCAGGATTTACTATAACCCTTAGATAAGCAATCATGTCTTTAATTTCAGATCTCTCAAAAAATCGGAAACCGCCATAGATTATGTATGGTATACCTCTTCCATTTAGCTCTTCTTCAAGCCTTCTTGATAAGAAGTTATTTCTGTACAAAATAGCTATTTCTGATTTTTTGTAACCATCTCTCTCTAACATTTTAATTTTATCCACAATAAATGACGACTCCTCATCGTTATTATAAGCCTCAAATATTTTTACTGTTTCTCCTCTCTCTGAAGCTGTCCATAATTCCTTGCCTAGCCTATTTTTATTATGTGAAATCAGTGAGTTTGCAACTTTGAGTATCTTATTTGTGGATCTGTAATTTTGTTCAAGTTTAAATATTTCAACGTCAGTAAATTGATCTGTAAATGATCTAATATTTTTACTCAATGCACCTCTCCATCCATAAATTGATTGATCATCATCACCAACTGCATAAAGTGAACCCGTGTCATTGTTTAGTAATTTTAAAAGCTTGAATTGCAGTAGATTAGTATCTTGAAACTCATCAACCATGATATGTTTAAATCTTTTTATGTAGTAATTCAAGATCTGATTGTGAGAGAGAAAAAGTTCATAAGTTTTTAGTATTAGATCAGCAAAATCAACAGACATTGTTTGTTTCAGAATATTCTCATACTCTTTAAAAATAGCTACATATACCTCATCATCTTTATCGCTAATGTTATCGCTTCTATGTCCATTATCTTTCTTTCGATTGATAAAGGATTGAATTGATTTGGGATCATAGAGTTTTTCATCATAATTATTACCCTTTAGTATTCTTTTTATCAGTCTTAATTGATCCTGAGAATCAAGTATTGTAAATCTCTCAGATAGTTCTGCTTCTCTCCAATGTATTTTCAATATTCTTCTACAAATACCATGAAAAGTCCCAAACCATAATCCTTGAGATGATATTTTAAGAATAGACTCAATCCTGTCTTTCATTTCCCTGGAAGCTTTATTGGTAAATGTTAGTGCCAAAACATCTGATGGACGTACATTGAAGTCTTGTATCAGTTTTGCAATTCTGTATGTCAGAACTCGCGTCTTCCCGCTGCCAGCACCTGCTAGAACAAGCTTGTTTCCCTCATTGCAATTAACGGCAATGAGTTGTTGATCATTCAGAGAGTTTTCAAAATCTAGTTGACTCATTTGGGTCTGGTTAGATACAGTAATGCGGCAATTATAAGAAGTAGCTCTCCCTTGAATGAACTAAAATATTCAAAAGGTATGAGTAAAGTTCCCAACAGGATAACTAATGAGAAATAAAAATGATTTGTTCTTCTGTTCGAGCTAAGCTTTTCTTCGATAATTCTCAATTGTTCAAAGTTTTTTGTTAGATCAGATGAGTTTCCACTGTAGTGGTTTGATATTCTTCTAAAAAAAGACGGAACCTCTGGCAATATCTCTAAGTAATCATCAAAGTTCGTGAATATTTTTTTGGCTATGACCCTAGGGCCCTTTTGTTCTTTCATCCATTTTTCGAGAATAGGTTTCGATGTTTTCCAAAGGTCTAATTCAGGGTTAAATTCTCTTCCAAGCCCTTCTGTATATAATAAAGTCTTTTGCATAAGGATAAGTTGAGGTTGAACTTCTAATTTGAATCTTCTAGCTGTATCAAAAAGTCCGACAATAATGTCGCTTAATGAAACATCTTTGATAGGTTTATCTAACATGCATTCACAATTTTCTCTTATAGCGCTCTCCAATGACGGAATATTTGTATCTTTTGGAACCCACTCACACTCTACGTGCAATCTAGCCACACTAGCGTAGTCTCTATTGAAAAAAGCAATAAAATTCTCTGCTAAATACTTTTTATCGAATTCACTCAGGGAGCCCATTATTCCAAAATCGACTAATACAAATCTGAATGAATCATCATGTTTTTGGATGAATATGTTGCCTGGATGCATATCAGCATGAAAGAAATTATGTTCAAAGACCTGGATAAAAAAGAGTTCAACTGATTTTTCTGCAATATCCTCAAAAGATATATTCTCCATTTCTAATGATTTCTTATCATTTATCGGAATGCCGTAGATACGTTCCATAATCATAACTTTGTTAGTTAAATAAGAGCAATACACTGCAGGAATATATATGTTAGTTGAGTTTAAGAAATTTTTACGGATCTGTTTCGCATTAGCAGCTTCTTTAATTAAGTTTAGCTCATCATAAATAACCATCTCATAGTCATTTACGATGTCAATTAGATGCATTCTTTTGAAATCATCAGATAGATTCTCAAGATAATTGGCAATTTTTTTCATCAGTGAAATATCTTGAATGATTTTAGATCTTATATCGGGCCTTACAACTTTTACAATTACATCTTCGCCAGTTTTTAGTTTAGCTGGATGGACTTGAGCAATAGAGGCTGAAGCCATGGGGCTTGAGTCAAATGATTCAAAGATGTCATTTATATTTTTTCCTAGTTCATCCTCAATAAGTTTCCTAGCAATCTCACCATCAAAAGGCGTAACATTATCTTGTAGTTTTGCAAGTTCAGTAGCTATGTCTTCGCTTAGAAGATCTTTCCTAGTTGATATCATCTGACCCAGTTTTACAAAAATTGGACCTAAATCTTCACATATCAACCTAATATTTTCTGCGATGTTAATATTTTTTTTAAAAGTAAAAAAATTCCAAGGAATAAGAAAAAACAAATATTTTTTGCTACCCATAAGGTTTGATCGTATTAAATATTTGTCAATATCATACTTAAAGAATAAGAACGTAATTTTCGATATGCGCAAAAAGTTTTTCATTTTAATTTCTTAACAAGTTTCTCAGTCCTAGTTTTTATCTCATCAACTTGATCAAGATAATCATTGATCTCTTGCTTTGTAGGAATCAAGTTAATATCGTATTTTAAAAAGTTTGACAGTGATTCATTATTACTTTCATTGTATTCTTTGAGTTTGTTTTTGAGTGGATCAAAAATAGAGAATAGAGTTGATGTCGGTTTTTGACCAATCAATTCAATAATAATGATGCGCAATAGGTTAGATTCTTTGAAAAAACTATTTAGTGCATTTGCAGATTCTATGTCGCCAGTTATCGTTATCTTTGATGAAAAAAGATCACTACCTCCGGTGGATGCATAAAATATGAACGATGATAGAGTACCTGATATTTCAACGTCCTGATGATCTGAATCTGTTGAGACGCTAATCTTGTCCTCGCTAAAATTGAGGAGCAATTCAAGTGAAATATCTTCAATATAGAGTTTAATGATTTTTTTAGTGAGATTTTCAGGCACCAATTCTTTATAAAGTTTGATGGATAGACTTGAACTCAAGCCCTCGTTTATACTCTCTATTATCTTTTCTTTCATAGTTTTCTTGCAATATGTATTGTAGCAACATCCTCTAAGAGATTGACTATTTTAGTGCATTCAAACCCAACTTCAAGACACATCTCTTCAATTTGCTCAGGTAAGAAGTATGTTTGAATAGACTCACCTAAATATTTATAACTCTCGTGATCATCAGCAACTATTTGACCAATTTTTGGGATAATTTTAAGTGTATAATTTTTGAATAAAGTCGAATAAATTTCATTTCTTGGCTTTTTGAAATCCATCAATAAAAATAGTCCACCAGGTTCCAGACAATCATAAATATTCCGCAATCCTTTTTCATGATTTGTGAAATTTCTAAATCCAAATGCAAGTGTAACTAAGTCATACTTATTCCTTAAAGGTTTAAAGTCTTCCATCCCGCTATTTTCATAGATTATGTCTGTGAAACCACTATTTAAAAATTTTTGTTTGCATATTTCTATCATCTCCTTATTAGGATCCAAGCATGTGAGATTAATACTATTTTTTTGTTTTTTAATCGCTAAAGCAATGTCACCTGTCCCGCAAGCAACATCCAGTATATTTTTCTTGTCACTTAAATTGCATAACCTCAAAAACTGTTTTTTCCAAAACCTATGGAGTCCAAAAGACATAATATCGTTCATTAAATCATATCTATTTGATACTGATGTAAAAATTTGATTTACTTTGCTTGGTTTGTCTTTTTGATCAATCTCTTTATATCCAAATTTAGTTTTTTCCATTTTTAACTTCTCTTCCTCTCAACTCTGTAAACATTTTTTATTTTGTTGAGTTTATCTATGAGTTTATTAAGGCTATTCAGACTTTTAACTGATATTATAAATACCATCATATTGTGACCAGCTTCATGTGTATCAGTGTAGTTTACGCTCTCAATATTATGATTACTCTGTGCAATTACCGAGGATACTTGTGCGAGTACACCACGAACATTCTCTACCTCAACCATGATAGATGCGCTGAAAAGATTATCAACGTTTTCACTCCATCTTAATTCTATATTATCTTTATCCCGCTTAATGTGACGTATGCTTTTGCAACTACTTCGGTGAACTACTATTCCTTTACCTTGAGTTATGTGTCCAACAATAGTATCGCCAGGTATAGGATGGCAACATTTTGCATAAGACATAACTAATCCCTCTGAACCTTCGATGTCATATATAGTCTTACTAGTATCTTGCTTGAATGATGGGGCCATCCTCAGTGCAATTAATTTTGGGATAACGTTACCGAGCCCAATTTCAACATATAGGTCCTCGATGGTTTTAAATTTATACTCCGAAAGAATGAAGTTTAATGTTTTAGAAGGAACATCATTCAATGATACTTCCATTTCATTCAAACTAGACATCAGTAATTTTTCTCCTAGCTTCTGAGCATCAGACTCATGAATACTTCTTAGGTAGTTTCTTATCGATGTACGTGCTTTTACTGAAGTAACAAAATTTAACCATGATGGATCAGGTTTAGCAATTTCTGATTTCTCTATTACAACCCTTTGACCATTTTTTAAAATAGTATTTGGAGGTTTAAATTCCCCATCCACTTTACCAGATGAGTATTTGTTGCCTAAATCAGTATGAATAGCATATGCAAAATCAATTAAGGTAGATTTTTTTGGTAGCTCTATAATCTCACCTTTCGAGGAAAAAACGTAAACTTTACCAGGATTCAAATCATCTTTTATGCTACCAAGAAATTCTGTTGGATTACCGGACTGCTTTTGAATATCCAAGAGATTATTTAACCATTGTTGCTCTCTGGAGAGTTTTGAGATTGATGACGTTGTCTTGTAAAGCCAATGAGCTGCAATGCCTGATTGTGCAAGTTGATCCATTTCTTGTGTCCTTATCTGAAATTCAAGCGGTAAATTATGCGGCCCAAGCACAGTTGTGTGAAGAGATTGATATCCGTTTGATTTTGGTATTGCAATATAATCTTTGAATCTACCAGGAATTGGTTTATATAAATTATGAATACATCCGAGTGCTCTATAACAAAAGTCTACTGAGTCAGTGATAATTCGAACTCCAAAAATATCATTTATTTGAGAAAACTTGAGCTCTTTGGATCTCATTTTTTTATAAATTCCATAAGGGTGCTTTTCCCTTGCTTTAGTGACACTTTTAATTGATTCGGAATTGAGTTTTTTTATTACTTCTGATTGAATTTTACTCATAAGAAGTTTTCGGTTACCTCTCGCCTTGTCGATACTTTTTACGAGAGTAAGATGTCTTAGCGGAAAATATGTCTTGAAAGAGAGATTTTCTAACTCTGTTGATAAATTATGTATGCCGAGCCTTAGTGCTAAAGGAGCATATATTTCGAGTGTTTCTCTAGCAATTCTTCGCGCTTTTTTATTTTCTAGAACACTTATTGTAGATAAATTATGACGCCTGTCTGCTAATTTTATAAGCAAAACTCTTATATCATTACTCATGGCCATAATCATCTTTCTTAAATTCGCGGCATCTGCCTCTTCTTTTGATTCAAAATTGATTTTATCGAGCTTACTCACGCCATCGACGAGTTCTGTAACTTTTTTTCCAAATAATTTTTCTAAATCCTCAAGTCTAATATTTGTGTCTTCGACAACATCATGGAGAATGGCTGCCATTATAGTCTCATGATCTAACTCGTAATCAGCCAGATATGATGCAGCGTCAAGAGGATGATTTATATAATTCTCACCTGATTTTCTCTTCTGACCGCTATGAGCATCTTTAGCTATACTATACGCTTTCTCGACTTTTTTAACTTGATAAGAATTCAAGTACTTTTGAAGTTTCTTTTTAAAGTTTACAAAAGCAATATCTTCGGTATTTCTTTTCTTCTTTGCTACAGCCATATATCTAGAATAAGATTTTTAGGCGGGTTTGTCTTCTGTATTTTCTTCCTGCAAAGAATCAGGTTCAACTATTTGAGCGTCATTTTCATCTGATTCAACCTGAGATTCAGGTAATTCAGCCTGAGAAAGTTGTTGCGATTCAGTAACAATATCTGAAATTGCTTCTTCTTCTGCTATTGCATCTGATAACTGTTCTTCAATTTTTTGTTTTCTTCGAATTTCAAAGTAAGACATATCAATTAAACCCTCTGCAATCTCTTTTAGTGCGATCACACTTGGCTTTCCAGGATAGTCTATTTTAGGTTCAGAACCATCAAGAATGTCTTTTGCGCGTTGACTTGCTAAGGAAACAATATCATAGGCATTATCTATTTTCTTTAAGCAATCCTCAATTGTAACTCTAGCCATGAGCAAAGAGTATATCAGATTATCCATGCCTAGCAAGGCAACTAAAGTATATTTATTTTACAAACAGAAATTACAAGGTGTTATTTTCGAATTAAGAATAATGGCTTTTAATGATTTTGTTGCTTCAGCAAAATTGTCATTCATTACCGTATAATCAGCAAATTTAACGTACTTTAACTCATCTTTTGCTCGGGAAACTCTTTTTTCAATAACCTCATCGCTATCCAATCCTCTGTCGAACAATCTTTTTTCTAGCTCTTCTACGCTTGGGGGAAGAATATATATAGATTGAGATGAAGGTATTTTAGATTTAATCAGAAGCATCCCTTTATAGTCAATCTCCAAAATAGCATCTTTTCCAGATGCAAGGATTTCATTTATAGAATCATAAGTTGTGCCATAAAAGTTATCATAAACATTTTGCGACTCGATGAACTTATTATTTTTTTCGTTCTCGATGAATTCATCTTTAGATATGAAATGGTAATCTTGACCGTCTACTTCTCCAGAGCGTATGGTTCTTGTTGTATAAGAAACTGTCTGTTCAAGGAATGAATAGGTTTGACATAGTTCTCTTACTAAGGACGTTTTCCCGCACCCTGACGGTGCACTTATAATGAAAATATTCGACATATATCCTGTTAAATTTTAGATTCATAGTTTATCATAAGTCCCATAGGAGAGGTATATGGGTGATCCATGGAAATCAATTACACCTAAGGGTGTGCAAGCTTTTGTAAATGCATCAATTGCAACACTTTTAGTATGGTTAACTGTTGAAAATCATCTTTCAATGGTTGCAAATTCGCTCGTTGACCTGCTCTCATCAAAAACATTTGGGCTTATAGTTTACTATGCTATCGCAGTAATTATTCTATACAAACTTCTGTATAAAAGAAGTTCGTATGATGTAAATGAGAAGCGCGCAACAAAGTTTGCGATAATTTCTATGATTTTAATTTGGCTAGTCTGGGAGGGCTATCTAGCGTTTCTAGCAATTCCACTTGGAATGATAGGAATATTTCCCGCTCTTGCAAACTCATTAATAGTAGGTACCGTTATTTTCACTATATTCATAACTGTTTATTATGGCTTACATGGGAAATACTTCACTACCCTTATGCTAGAACACATGCCTTGGGTAATTGCTCCTGATAAGTTTTTACCATTTTTTTGGCTATGGATTAACGCCATAATGGCTGGCATACTAAATGTATTTGATGTAAACGCTTTCTGGTATTTTGTAGATCTATTCTTCATTTTCTTGCTACCATCTTTATTTATAGGGACAAAAGTCCAAGAAAAACATGGGTTGAGAATTAAAAAACAAGACGACTACTTTGATGATTGAATCATTTTTTATACTTTTCAGGAATAATATCTATCCCAAGCTTCTCTCCTAACTTAACCATAAAAGCGATAGCTAACAAGCCGCCTGGAAGAGCAAATACGCCAGCTAAACCCAGACCTTTAAGTAAATCAGAAAACTGTTTATTCGCTTGATCCAGTTCTTCTTTTGTAATATTTTCGTTGTTAGTAACGTACTTCTGATAAATCTTTAGCATTTCATTAGATTCTCTTGTCTCATCTGCAAGAATAGTTTTGATTTTGGCTAATGAAGCTCTGATATTTTCATTACCTTTGGTCAAAGATGAATAAATTTTTTCAAAAATATTAATATCCATATTTAGTACAATACACTCATTACTCTAATGATATACAATGTAATATGGCTAAAGTATTTTTGCTAGTATTATTAATCCTGTTGAGCCCCTCAAGTGATGTGCTTGCATATGATGACATTGGTTATAAATATTACCTCAAGGGCGACTATCAGAAAGCTTTGAAAGTTTGGACAGAAGAGTTAAATGAAGGAAAAAGAGAGGCGATGTATAATATCGCCTTACTGTATTATTTCGGAAAGGGAGTTGAAAAAAATTTACCTTTAGCTTACGAATATTGTAAAAAAGCAGCTTACAAAGGCTCAGCACGAGCCATGAATAATTTGGCATATATGTACATGAGAGGATTGGGTACAAAAAAGAATTATATGTCAGCGTACGCATGGTCGGAAATTGCTATTGAAAATGGATATAACTCCAAAAAACTCAGAGATGATGCTAGTATGCATTTAACACCTGCAATGCATTATGATGTTCATAAGTTTATAAATCAGCTAAAAAAGGAGATTAAGCGTGACTAACCATATAGAAATTGATGTTGAAACTACGTATTTAAGTAGTGAGTCAAAGCCTGAAGAAAATAAATATTATTTTTTATACACTGTTTTAATAAAAAATAATGGAGATAAAAGGACAAAGCTGCTGTCAAGACATTGGGTAATAAAAGATGATAACGGTAAGATTCAGGATGTCAAAGGAGAGGGTGTAATAGGAGAGCAGCCTGAGATCAAACCCGGTGAGGAATTTCAATATACTAGCGGAACTATGATAGAAACATCTTTTGGTACCATGAAAGGCAGTTATCATATGATAGACGATGAGGATAATTATTTTGATGCTGTAATACCAGAATTTATTCTCTCAATTCCTAGAGTGATTCACTAAACTTTGTAAGATAAGTAAGAATAGGAAAATTTATTCTCGAGGTCATAATTCCTAGTCTCGTTTATGAGAGTCCATTTTTTTGAATCATATTTTGGAAAATAAGTGTCACCAGGAAAAGCTTTGTGAATGACTGTTAGGTAAAGATAATCGCAACGCTTCAATGCCATTTCATAAATTGTAGACCCCCCTATAATGAAAATATCTTTACCTTCATCACATTGACTTAGAGCCAAGTTATAAGAGCTCTCGACTATTGCACCGTCTGCTTGAAAAGATTTGTTATTAGAAATTATGATGTTTCTCCTTCCGTCAAGGACTTTACCTATAGATTCATAAGTTTTACGACCCATTACTACATTGTGGCCCATTGTAATGTCCTTAAATCTTTTAAGTTCACCACGAATAAACCATGGAATTTTTCCTTTGTCTCCAATTACTCTATTAGTGCTTAAAGCAGCTATAATCTTAATTGACACGAGTGTTATACCGATACAGGTGCTTTTATATGATCGTGAGAATCATAATTTGTTAGTTTAAAGTCGTCAAACTGATATGAAAAGATATCATCGCGCTTATTCAAAATTACTAATTCAGGCAGTTTTTTGGGTTCACGTGTTAACTGAAGTTTTGCTTGATCGATATGGTTAGTATATAGATGTGCATCTCCAAGAGTATGTATAAAATCACCCAGATCAAAACTTAGAGTCTTTGCGATCATCGAAGCTAAAAGAGCATATGATGCGATATTAAATGGAACACCTAAAAATACATCTGCGCTCCTCTGATACAGTTGGCAAGAAAGTTTGTTATCAATAACATAAAACTGAAATAGCGCATGGCATGGCGGTAAATTCATATCAGATAAATCACCAACATTCCATGATGAAACTATATGTCTTCTAGAATCTGGCTCATTTTTGAGCGTATTCATTAAATTTGATATTTGGTCGATACTTTCACCCTTAGAATTTCTCCACGAACGCCATTGAACTCCATAAATTCTTCCAAGATCGCCATTTTCATCAGCCCACTCATCCCATATTGTAATACCATTTTCATTAAGATACTTAATGTTTGAATCTCCCTTTAAAAACCATAAGAGCTCGTGAACAATAGAGGGGAAATGAATTTTTTTCGTGGTAACTAGAGGAAAGCCCTCAGATAAGTTAAATCTCATTTGATGTCCAAAATAAGATATTGTTCCCGTACCAGTTCTATCCTGCTTTTTCACACCTCGCTCCAAGAGTAATTTCAATAAGTCTTGATATTGTCTCATGATACCTTTCTATACATAATAACTACGCCCAACAAAATCATCGGAATGCTCAGGAGATGTCCCATCGTTACCCAATCATAATAGATATATCCGATATGTGCATCAGGAATTCTAACGAACTCTATAGTAAATCTAAATATACCGTAAAAAAATAAAAAACAACCGCTTATGAAGCCGTGAACTGGTTTTGTAGATTTTATAATCGATAAAATAATAAATAATACTATGCCCTCTAAAAATGCTTCATAAATCATAGATGGATGTCTTGGATACTCATCAACTTTTGTAAAAATGACTCCCCATGATCCAGAAGTCTGCAATCCATATAGTTCAGAGTTTATAAAATTTCCTAATCTTCCAAAAAAAAGACCAATGGGCGCATATAAAGATATTATGTCTGTTAGATTCAAAAGATCGGTTTGGTATTTTCTTGAAAAATAAACTGATCCGATAACAGCTCCAATTAGACCTCCATGAAAGGACATTCCACCCTCCCATAAATAAAATATCTTTTGAATATTTGAGGCGAAATAGCTCAAGTCATAAAAAATTACGTAACCAAGTCTTCCACCAATTATTGCAAATAACAATATCACTATTGTCAATTTCTCAGCAGCTAGCGGTTCTAAGTCTATATTTTTGTTTTTAGAGGCACTTACAATTAAATAGTCTATAATAACGAAGGAAATTGCATACATGAAGCCATACCAATATAGTTTTATGCCAAAAACCTCTAGCATGATAGGACTGATATTGTGAATGTATGTCATTGATGATTTAAGATTATAGCAGTATGAATATACATATATGAAACAAATAAATAGACTTGATAGTGAGAAAAGCCTTTACCTAAAGCAACATGCAGATAATCCTGTATTCTGGTACCCCTGGGGTGATGAGGCCTTTGCAGAGGCAAAGAGATTAAATAAACCAATAATGTTATCGATTGGATATTCAGCATGTCATTGGTGTCATGTTATGGCCCATGAATCATTCGAAGACCAAGAAACCGCAGATATGCTGAATAATAATTTCATTAATATCAAAGTCGACAGAGAAGAAAGGCCTGATATCGACAAGATATACCAAATGTCACAATCTATAATAACTGGGAAAAATGGTGGCTGGCCACTGACAATATTCATGGATCATGAAAAGTTTCCTTTTTTTGGAGGAACATATTTTCCAAAAGAGGATAAATATGGAATGCTGTCATTCAAGAAAATCCTCACACGAGTGATAGAGTTCTATGAAAATAATAAGGAAGATATTAAAAATCAAAATCTTAATGTGCTGGAAGTTTTCAAAAGACTGAACTTGAGAGAGACAGAAGCCGTAAAAATTAATCACGATATAGTTGATAAACTTAAATTACAACTTGATTCAATTACTGATACTATAAATGGAGGTTTCGGTTCTGCTCCTAAGTTTCCCCAGTTCCCTTCGTTATCTTTCTGCATTAATAACTCTTCAACAAAATTTGAAAGCAAAAAAATAAAACATACGCTTGATAGAATGTGTACCAGCGGTATTAATGATTATGTGGATGGCGGATTCTACAGATATTCTGTTGACGATCTTTGGATGATTCCGCATTTTGAAAAAATGTTATATGACAATGGTCCTATGATGAGTATCCTTTGTGATAGTTATGTAAAGTTTGGAGATTCTCTCTATATTGATAAAGCTAAAGAGATATATAACTGGGCAAGGATTTTTATGACATCTGAAGAGGGTGTATTTTATTCGACAATTGATGCTGACTCGGAGGGTTCAGAGGGTAAATACTATATTTTTTCAGATGACGAACTTAAAAAAACATTAGAGAAGGAAGAAATTGATTTGCTTAATGAATACCTCTTGGATTTAAATAAACCTAACTTTGAAGGAAATCATCACTTACATCTTCATAGAAAAAAAGAAAATGATTTCAAAGAAAATAAGCAAAAGTTTATGCCTATCTTTAAGAAACTTTCTGCTAATAGAAAACAGAAAGTGCTTCCTAGTGTGGATAAAAAGATTCTACTATCGTGGAATTGTCTATATATAAAAGGACTCATTAAGTTATACAAAATTACAAAAGAAGAGGATATTTATAAAGCAATCAACGAAGCTCTAGATTTCATAACTAATCGTATGGTATCAAGCGAGACTATTTACTCATGTTTTAATGAGGAGCCGTGTTTTCCTGGTTATCTAGATGATTATGCGCTGCTTGGCTCAGTCTTAATTGACTATCTTTCAATAGAATGGAATCAAAATTATTATGATACCTGCATGAGGGTGTGTGATGACTTGATGAACAATTTTGAAGATAAGGACAAAGGCGGTTTCTTCTTTACGTCGAACCAACACGAACAATTATTTTACCGTCCAAAATCTATCAGTGATGACTCCGTACCATCTGGACTTGTTTATGCAGCAGATACATTGTTGTATATGGGATTCATCTCGGGAAATCAAAAATACATAGAAGCTTCTCATCGAGCACTAGATTTTATCTATAAATCGATTGATGATAATTTAACATCTAGTGTCAGTGCTATAAATCTTCTCCATGAAGATAATCTAGAGAAGGAGATTATTATAGTTAGGACTAATAAAAAAACTTGGAAAAAGATTACTGACTCAGAAGAATACTATGGTAGATGTATTATATTCATTGAAAACGAACTACAAAATCTCCCAGACTACATAGCGTATAAGGAATCAAAAGGTGAATTTACATCTTATCACTGTAAGGGTATGACTTGCCAAGCACCAAAGTTGTCTTTTGAAGATTTCATAGATGCTTTAAAGACTTAATTAAAGATGTCTATAATACTATTACTTTTAAGATTACCCATTCTTGTAGTTCATATACTTGTCGGCTTATTTACAATACTTTTTTTTCCTAAGGAGTCAAAAAACTTTAAAAGTTCGCACTACAAAATAATGATGCTATGGATGAATATCCTATCAAGTATATTAGGTATAAAAGTTGACATAAGAGGAATACCAGATCAATCTGCTAATTTATTTGTATCAAATCATGTAACGTATTTAGATATTATTATTATCAACAATCTTTTACCAGTAAATTTTATTGCTAAAGAAGAAATTTCCTCATGGCCAGTAATTGGTAGGCTGGCCTCAAAAACAGGAACTCTATTCATTAAAAGAGGTGATAATGTGGAATCAACAAAAATGATTTATGAAATGGAGGAAAGATTTAAACTTCAAAATAAAATTGTTTTTTTTCCTGAGGGAAAGATAGGGAATGGTAAAAGAGTGAGAAAGTTCCACTATAAGCTATTCAAATCAATCGAAAATAAAGAATTATATATCCAACCAATCGCAATTAGATACCCCACAGAATATCCAATTAATAACAATTACTCTGAGATTATTTCGGATAAAAGTCTAAAAGGTGAAATGTTCAGTCTATATTTAAAATTTCTAATGAGAAGAAGGTCTCATGTGATACTAATATTTCTGGATAAAGTATCTACACGAGACTATAAAAATGAGACAATAACAAATGTCCTAGCAGATAAAATAAATCATGCTCTGGATAATTTGAATTCTTAAACCATTCCTCTTTTATCGCCTTCTTTGCCTAGCTCAACATCAACAGTTACATCTGTAGTTGGAACCCACTGGCAGGCTATGACCATACCATTATCCATTTCTTCTTTATGAAGAAGTGTTGTTGGATCACATGGACTTGAAGGATACTTTCCCTCGCCTTCTACGATTGTAGCTCTGCAAGACCCACAACTTCCAACTTTGCATGAATGTGGCCAATCAACTTTTTGCCTGAATGCTGCTTTCATAAGCAGTTCGTCTGGGTTACACATAAAAGTCTCTCCCGTTCCCTTGATTGTGACTTTCACAGGTTCTTTTTTCTTGAATAATCCGAATACCATAATTCCCTCCGTATGAATATTTCAGTAATATTTAAGTGGTCACTATAACATAACTATTACACTCAGACATAGTTCTTTAGACCAAATATTGATTTTCTCACCCCCCTCAGTGAGAGAAATAGAAGAATACTTCTTGTACTAAAAAAGATAATGAAAGCATACCAAATTGTAATATATGTCTCTTGTCCAATGAGAAGTATACTCAACGCATAACTCAGCCCTGACAAGATCATTATATTTCTCATTTGTATGTGCTGAAGAGCTCCAATAAGAATTCCATCAATACAAAATGCGATCGAACCAAATATAACAACTAAGAAAAGGAAGATAATATTTTCTTTCACAACTGTTATCACATCGCTATGGTCTGTAATCAAATTAATAATATTAGTTGAAAAGAACAAGAATATTACTAGGAATAATGTCAGTATGCTATAGACAAACTTGAAACTTGATTTTACAACTTGGTCGTACTTGGAGGAGTTTCTTTCACCAACAGAATTACCAATAAGAACCTCACTGGCATGCGCAAAAGCGTCAATACCATAGGAAAATATAAAAAAGAAGTTCAACAAAATAGTGTTTGCAGCTAGTACTACCTCACCGTAATTAGCGCTTAAACTCATAAAACTTGCAAAACAAGTCATTAATATAATTGATCTAATGAACATGTTGCCATTTACAATAAGTTTGTTTTTAAGGTGAGATAATTCTACAAAAGATTCTATAAAAACCGATTTGTTAAGAAATTCATTATTTTTTATTAAAAAAGATGCTACATAGACATAAATAGATGATTCAGCTATCAGCGAGGCATATGCTACACCTTCAATAGTCATTGAGAAAACAAAAACAAATATATAATCTAAGACTATATTTAGTAAGTTTATAGAAATAATTATTCTCATGGCATATGAAACTTTCTTTATACCAATTAAATAACCTATAAAAATATCTCTTATAAAAACAGCTGGTATTGACCAAAACCTAATATCAAGATAGGTGGATGCATTGCTATTTATTACTCCCTCTTCACCCATAATATTAAGGGATGTAATTATTAGAAAATCTTTCGACAGAAGTAAGATAATAGATATCAGAGCTGTAATAATAAATACTTGATAAATACTTCTGACACTTTTTAGATGATTCAGATGATCGATTTGTGAAATAAAGCCTGTAGTTGTAGATTTAATAAATCCAAAACTAAACAGGACATAGCTCATAATGATTGCACCCAATCCTGCGGAGGCGAGATACACGGGGCTACTTAAGTGGCCCAATACTGCATTATCAACAAAACCTACAAGAGGAACTGATAAATTTGAAAATATTAATGGAAGAGCTATTTTTAGTATTTGCCTGTCAGTGGCAGTTGTAAACATATGCTATGTAATTTCAATCATGTCAAAGTCTGATTTGGTTGCACCACAGTCAGGGCACATCCAAGTATCAGGAACATCCTCCCATTTTGTCCCTGGCTGAATGTCATCCTCGGGCCATCCTTTTTCTTCATCGTAGATAAGGCCACATATTAAACAAAGATACTTCTTCATGAGTTCGTAAAGATTAACTTCTTAGCTATAATTAATCAATATAAAGATAAAATGAATAAATTAAAATTATCAGGAATATATCCAATATCACCACACTATATTAAGTCAGATGATGATTACCTTGAGAAATGCTTTAATGCTATTTCAAGTGGCATAAATATTTTTCAATTTAGATCACCATATTTTTCAATGCGAAAGAAAAGATATTTATTAGGTGAAATATATAAATATTGTGTAAATTTTGATGTCCAGTTGATGATAAACAACGATTATAATCTTGCAAGCTTGTATGATGGATCGGGAATCCATATAGGGAAGAGAGATTTACCTATTAAATTAATAAAGAGCGTTATCGGCTCAGATAGATTAATTGGTTTTTCTTGCGGTGGAGAAATTATTGATTTAAATCAATTAAAAGAAAATGGTATTTCATATTATTCAATTGGTGCTTTTGCTAAAAGTCTTACCAAGACTAATGCCGAAGAGTTAACTCATGAGACAATAAGCAAATATTGCAATAACAATGATCTTCCAATGTGTATAATAGGTGGGTTAGATATGAGTAATATTGAATCAGCGATGAAATATCGTCCTGATATGATTGCCATCAGTAATGGTATATTTAATCAAGATAAAGATAAAATAAAAGAAACAATAAAAAAATTTCAGGAAATAATAGATGCAAAGAGTTAAATCTCGCAAACTATTCAATAAAACAAAAAAAATGATACCTGGTGGTGTTAATTCACCTGTTCGATCATTCTCAGCTGTCTCTGGAACCCCATTCATTGTGAAGAAATCCATAGGTTCAAAAATCATTGATATAGACAATAACTCTTATGTTGACTTTATTGGTTCATGGGGCGCAATGATACTAGGTCACAGCGATAAAAGAATACTAAAAAAACTTAATACGGTCTCTAAAAATGGTTTAACATACGGCGCACCAAATACTACCGAGACAGAAATAGCAGAATTTATAATATCTAATATTCCATCAGTCGAAAAAATTAGAATGGTTAACTCTGGCACCGAAGCTACAATGAGTGCCGCCAGATTAGCGCGCGGGTTTACTAGTAAGGACCTAATAGTAAAATTTAATGGTTGTTACCATGGACATGGGGATGCTTTCCTAGTTAAAGCTGGCTCAGGAGCAGCAACTTTTGGCAAACCTAGCTCTAGCGGTGTAACAAAAGGTTCCTCACAGGATACTATATCACTACCGTATAATGATTATTTAGCTTTAGAGAAGATATTCAAAAAAAATAAAAATAAGATTGCATGTGTAATCGTCGAGCCAATAGCTGGAAATATGAACTTTGTAAGATCCACTAAGAAGTTCCTTCAAACTGCCAGAAAATTATGCACTCAGCAAAAATCGTTGCTTATTTTTGATGAAGTGATGACAGGCTTCAGGGTAAACTTTCGTGGCGCACAGGCTATTTATGGAATAAGGCCTGATTTAACAACATTTGGTAAAGTGATTGGTGGTGGGTTGCCTGTCGGTGCGTTCGGTGGTAAAGCGAAGATAATGAATGAACTCGCACCAGAGGGCCCGATTTATCAAGCTGGAACACTATCTGGTAATCCTCTAGCGATGCATTGTGGACTGGAGACGCTTAAAATCATATCAAACAAGATATTTTTCAAAAGATTAAGTAGTAAGACAAGAGAATTTGTTAATGGAATGATAAACATAGCAAGCAAAAATAGATTTCCTTTCACTGCTGACTCAGAGGGTGGAATGTTTGGACTGTATTTCACAAGTAAAATTCCAAAAAACATAACAGATATAGAAAAGTCTAATCTGCATACCTTTAATGATTTCTTCAATTATATGCTTGATAATGGTGTCTTTTTTGCACCGTCTGCATATGAAGCTGGATTCATATCTGATTCTCATACACAAAAAGATTTTGAAAAAGTATACAAGTTATTTGATAAATTTATAAAACTTACTACTTAATAACGGTAATTTGTATGTCAGCAATATTAGTCCCAGTTGCGCCTGTCTTAATAAGTGAATTTAATTTTCTAAAAAAATTATATGAATCATTGTTACTCAGAAAGGATTCAAGATTTAAATCACTTGACTGATATTCTCTAATGGTATCAGAATCAACGATCGCACCAGCTGCATCTGTGGGGCCATCGATACCATCAGTCCCAACTGAGTACAAGCACAGTTCTCGTTTTGAGTTTTCTTTAACGTATTTTCTTAGGAATGACAATGCGAACTCTTGATTCCTTCCGCCTAGTCCGCTGCCGGTTAGGTTTACAAGAGTTTCTCCACCGGAAATAATAATTGTATTAGGTTTATTGATATTAGTAACTTTATCATATAAGCGTTCTGCATCATCGATTGCTAGACCCTCATAAGTTTCTTCAAGACTCACTACATTAAAATTTTTTGCTTTGGCAAGATCAGCTAGTGTTTTGCGAAAGACAATGTTACTACTGATAATTTCAATGATGTTATTGTCAAATTCTTTAGGCGTTTCCATAGAGCTGTTGTTTACTCCTTTTTTGAGATGATTCTGAATAGATTCGGGAGATTTTTCGAAAATATTATATTTGTTAAGAACATTAACGGCATCATGAAATGTTGTTTCATCAGCAACTGTTGGACCACTAGCAATTGAGCTCAAATCATCATTAATAACATCTGAAATAAGTAAGGAAATAGATCTACTGGGCAATGCAGCAGAGTTTAATCTACCTCCTTTTATCTTAGAAACATGCTTTCTGACCGTATTAATGTCATTTATATTGCAACCTGATGCTAACAGTAATTGTGTTAATTTGATTTTGTCGTCTAGAGAAATTCCATCTGCTGGTAGAGATAATAATGAAGATCCTCCGCCACTAATGAGAAAGATAGCTAAATCACTTTCGGAAGATTGATCTATATAATCGAGCACGACCCTAGATGCTTTTAGACTACTGTCATCCGGAGTAGGATGAGATGATACAATATGTTTGAAGTCATGTGTTGATATCATCTCTTGGGGATTGCTAACAACTATAGGTTTTTTGTATATCTTGGATGGATAATTTTCGTTGAGGTAATCAAGAAGTCCACTCATCATTTCAACAGATGCTTTGCCGACTGCTACAGGAAAAATTCTAGTCGCATCGTCAAAGTGTGTATCGTATTTTTTTGAAGATTCATAGACTATAGATGACGGACTTTGTGTTGCTATCGCCTCTGCAAACAAGGAGTGTGCAATATCTCTGAGTGTCATCTAAAAAATACTCAGACGACTTTGTTTGGCAAGTCTTTTCCTTCAAAGAATGCAAGAGCATTATCAATTGCAGTATCACCCATTGCTATTCTTGTCTCGATTGTCGCGCTTCCAAGATGTGGATAAGACACAACATTTTCAAGTGTCTTCAACTCACTTGGAATATTAGGTTCGGTTTCAAATACATCAAGTCCTGCACCAGCAATCTCCTTATCAGCTAGAGCCTTTAACAATGCTTTTTCATCTATGATGTCGCCCCTAGCTGTGTTTATTACAAACGCAGTTGGCTTCATTAGTTTAAATCTCTCCTCGTTCATTAGGTGAAATGTCTCCTTAGTCGCAGGGCAGTTTACTGATACAAAATCAGATTCTTTGCATATGTCCTCAATTGTATCTAACTTAGTGGCGTTGTATTTTGATACAACTTCTTCAGGTAGATCATACGGATCCCAATAAAGTATATCCATATTGAAACCAAATTTAGCTCTCTGAGCGACAGCTTGTCCGATCCTCCCGAATCCAATAATTCCTAATTTTTTACCAGTTACTTTTGTGCCAAGAAGATGTGTAGGTCGCCAGCCAGTCCAATTATCTGATCTGAGTTCTCTTTCGCCTTCGCCAACTCTTCTTGCAACCATCAACAACAGCGACATCGCAATGTCTGCAGTACAATCCGTTAAGACAGATGGTGTATTAGAGACAGTTATTCCTAGTTCTTTTGCGGCATCAATATCAATGTGATTGAATCCAACACCAAAGTTAGCGATCATATTTGCTGTTCTACCCTCTACACTTAAGACATCCCTTGTAACCTTGTCAGTTACAGTTGGCATGAAAACATCGCAGTTTTTAAGAGAATCCTTGAGTTGATCTCCTGTAAACGGCACATCTGATTCATTGAATACAACATCAAAATTCTGCTTGAGTCTCTCCTCATTAGCAGATGGCCACCTTCTCGTTACTATCGCTCTTGGTTTAGCCATTATTTAGCCACTGATTTGGACTTGAGCTCGCCACTTACATTTTGAGACCAATATTTAGACGCTGCAGCTGCTCCACTTCCGGGCTCAACTTTTATACCATTATCTAACATCGCCATCTCAGCCCCAGAAATAGCACCGAAAAGCATACATTCATTTAAATCGCCCAGATGACCGATTCTGAATACTTTACCTGCAACTTTCGATAGACCCGCTCCAAGCGCAAGATTGTATTTGTTAAATGCGGTACTTATTACTTTTGACGCATCAAATCCCTCAGGGACAACTATCGCCGACACTGTATCAGAATACCACTTCTCTTCTTTCGCGCAGAGATTTAATCCCCAGCCTTCTGTAATCGCTCGCCTTGTTCCTTCCGCTAATCGATAGTGTCTTTTCCATATATTTTCTAGGCCTTCTTCAAAAATCATGTCGATAGCAACGCGGAACCCTCTTAACAAATTAACTGGTGGTGTGTAAGGAAGGTATCCTCCATCAAGTTTTTCAATCATATCTGCAACATCGAAGTAACATGTAGGATAAGTTGAATTTTTCATTGCATCAATTGCCTTCTGACTCATGCCAAGTATTCCTAATCCTGCAGGAAGCATGAAACCTTTTTGGGATCCGCTCACAATTGCATCGACGCCCCACTTGTCCATTTCAAATTCATAACTTGCAACAGAACTCACACCATCTACAAATAACAGTGCTGGATGATTCAAATCATCGAGAACTTTTCTGATAGCCTCTACATCACTCCTAACGCCAGTAGCAGTCTCGTTCTGGCAAACTAGTACGCATTTGATCTCATGATTTTTATCTTCTGACAAATGCTTGTGATAACTCTCTGGATTGGCGCCTGTTCCCCACTCCTCTTCCATAGTGATCGGTTCAAACTGTAACCTTTTGCACATGTCCAACCAGAGATAACTAAATTGTCCGAAACTAGCTCCCAGAACCTTATCGCCAACATTCAGCGTGCTTTGAAGCGCTGCCTCCCAGCATCCTGTTCCTGAAGATGGGAAAAAAACTACTTTACCAGTTTCTGTTCTGAGAATTTTTTTCAGATCTTGTGTAATAGGCTGAATTAAATCTGGGATCGTTGGATTTCTGTGATCCTCCATTGGACAGTGAATAGCTTGTTGAACTGCTGCAGGTACGTTTGATGGACCTGGTACGAATAAAAAGTGATATCCTGACATATGTATTTCCTAAAAACTGTTAGTTGATTGTGGTTTCCAAATATTTCGGTTAATTATGCCATATTTAATGAATTTTTAAACTAGAATGTATGTACTTTAGATAATGAGATGATGGAACTGGTATATATTTACATACTAATTGGTCTGATAGGTGGTGTAACTGCAGGCATGCTAGGACTTGGAGGAGGAATAATATTTGTTCCTGGATTGCTTCTTGTTCACAAGTTTTCCGGTCTATTTGATGGATATCAATTACAGTCAGCTGTATACACGTCTTTGATTTGTATTATATTTGCGGGTTCAACGTCCTCCTATCTACATTTCAAAAACAAGTTAATTGAGTTCAAGTTTGTAAAAAAATATGCAGTATATGTAAGCCTTGGTTGTTTATTAGGAATTTTCTTACTAGAGCAGTTATCCTCAAAGATGTTAGAGAATATATATGGTTTTATACTAATTGTATTAGCCCTTTTGCTTATAAGTGATGCAAAAATTATAAGGAATAACATGATTATCGTTCGTAATGTTGGTAAGTATTATTTTTTCTTAAATGGAACTATTAGTTCGCTTATGGGTATTGGAGGAGGCACATTATCTGTTCCGTATATATCATTTTTGATTGATGATATAAAAAAATCTATAGCAACCGCCTCAGCTTTAGGATTGGTGATAGCCATTACATCTATGATTTTCATGTACATGATAAACTTAGATATATTTTATTCAAAAATTAATCACTTATCATTATTCCTTATAATACCTGCGAGTATTGTAGGCTCTTATATTGGTGTGACATTGCTCAAAAAGATAGACTCGGATAAGGTAAAAAAAATATTTTCAGGTCTTTTGATTATTATAGCTCTGTATATTTTTATAGACTGATCAGATCTCTATTATTTAGACCAGTAGCATTTTCTATTATCTTAGGCTTTAAATAGTTAGTTTTATTAAAGTAATTTAGTATCTTGAGTTTAAGTTTTGCAGATAAAATATCTGAGGAATGAAAAGCAACTATAAGATCTAATAACTGTTGAAGAGATTGGATTCTTCTCATCCTCTTAATTGTAAAGTTACAGACAGTGCCTCTAAAATTGTTACTCTTTGATAATAAGTTGGATAAAGTTGCTACATCCTCTATTCCCATGTTAAGACCCAGACCGGCCAGAGGGTGGAATTTATGTGCTGCATCGCCAATTAGCAAATTATTCTCACAAAAATATGAACTTGCATGTCTCGATGAGAGAGGGAATGAAGTATGAATATTAGCTTTTTTAATATCACCAGTAACAAAACTAACTCTATCAGATAAATATTCTAAGAGAGTAGCAGAAGAGGCTTTGTTTACTTGATCAAAAAACTTATTAGGCATGCTCCATATTAAATTGTATGAATATTCGTTAATAGGTAAAAGACCTAAGATCTCATTATCATAAAAAATCTGTCTAGGTTTTGTACTATTCGATTTAGTATGCTTGAATGTAATATTCATGGCTGTTTGATCATAATTTTTGTTTTTGAATTTAAACTGAATATCATTCTTTTCAAGCTCATCTAGTTTCGTGTGGATGTTAATGTCACTAGTATTATCTGATATTTTATTATCATATCGCTTTATGCTTTTGCACTTACTAATACATTTTGAGATAGCATTTAATAGGTCCCCTTCATAGACAATATATCCAAGATTTTGTGAATGTGGATTATCTGAGTGAAAGTTTATAGATTTCTTCTCTTTCAAATATACGTCAATACTTGCATAAGCAATATATTTTTCTTTATCTAATTGATTCCATATGCCGAGGTTGTCTAAGTAAATTTTACTGAACTCATTGATGCTAAAATACCTATTGAAGTCTAATAACTCACCGGGCTTTAAGTATATGTCGCTTCTTAAACTTTTCGAGAAGTCTATTGCTGCTATCGATGAAATTATACTGCTATTGATAAGATTTATTGTCATTTTTAATTCATACCAACTATTTTTTTAAGAAAGCTTCTTCGTAGGGTAGATGATAAATTAATAGTTCTCGAGAATATCGATGAACACACATTTGCTGAAAAACTATTTCTCATCAAAGCTGAGGATGTAAAATCTATCCTCTTTAAAAGAGCATTCCTTTTTTTGTTAATGATATTTAGAATTTCAGGATTGAATTCACCATCTAAAAGTAGATCCTCAGACTTATCGCTAATAACTTGAATGCAATCAGCTGCGAAGTTGAAACCTTGTGCTCCAAACGGATGAATAAGTTGAGAGGAATTTCCTAGGAATATGACGTTTTGCTTACTCCATGCAACCAGTCTACTTGTATTGAGTGGATACTTATAAATTAACTTAGGTTTATCAATGCCTCTTAAATATGGAGCCAGCTCCATCTCCAACATATCAAAGTTTGCGTTTTCACTCTCAAAAGCAAAGTCGTCAATAAATTCGTTATAAATGCTTGCAACTATTGAAACAGAATTATCATTAAATGGAAGTATTGCAAAAATGCCTTTTCTACTAAAGATCTGAAATGCACCTTTTGAGAGATACTGATAATTTGTGTTGAACATGTATGATGTTTGATCATAATCAAAAGAATGACGCTCCATATTTAAATTTTTTGCGATTTGGGAGTTGGCCCCGTCTGTTACAATTAGGTAATCTCCGGTAATCGTTAATTTAGACTGAGTTTGTGAAAGTTTGATGGGTGAAGTAATATTATCTATATACGTGTCTGCCTCGTCAACAATATTTATATTTTTACTTTTTTTACAATGATCTATCAAGTATGATAAAAAACTAGATTTATCAACAACAGATCCAAGTTCTTCTCTATGTAAATCATCAGAGCAAAAACGTACAACATTAAAACTATTGAATAACTTTACAGTAAGTTCTTTTATTTCAGTGGCTTTAATGTAGCTACTATCCCATAAGTTATTTTTTTTAAGAAATTGAATGGTATTTATTGTCAAAGAGAGGGGTGTGAAATCATCAGAGATAATATGTTTGAATGTTTTTTTTTCTACTAAACATATAGTATGATTTTTTTTACTCAGAATAAGACTTGTCAAGCAACCGACTAGTCCTCCACCTACTATAATAAAGTCGTTTTTTTTAGGCATGAGACATCAATTTCTCAATATCTTCAACAGACTTAGGAACATCTCTGGATAATACTTCACAGCCAGAATCTGTAATTAAAACATCATCTTCAATTCTTACTCCAATATTATGGAAACCTTTATCAATACCAGGTTCTTTATTGATATAAATGCCGGGTTCTACGGTAAATATCATCCCGGGTTTAAGCTTAATTGGCTTACCATTAATCGAGTATGAGGATGGATCATGTACATCTAATCCCAACCAGTGCCCTGTATTATGCATATAATATTTCTTATACTTTTCTTCTTTTATATTTCTCTCCAACTTCCCCCTTAAGATTTTAGCTTCTATCAATCCCTTAGTAATGTGCTTCACTGCAACATTATGGATATCAATTAGAGTCTTACCGGGTTTGCAGGCTTTTATTGCCATTGTTTGAGCTTTTAAAACAGCCTCATAAATTTTTTTCTGAAATTCATTAAACTTTCCAGATACAGGAATAGTTCTAGTTATATCAGATGCATAATTATCGTACTCAGCTGCTGCGTCCACAAGCAAAAGACTGTTTGACCTCAAAGTCGAATTATTTTTTGTATAATGAAGGACGCATGCGTTTTTCCCAGAGGCGACAATTGCTGGATATGCCTGTTCGCATTTTTCTGACATGCAGTGTTTTATAAAATCTGCTTCAACTTCATATTCTTTCAAACCTGATTTACAGCTTTTCATAATATTGACGTGTGCGTTTGCTGATATTTTTGCAGCATGTCTGATTAGTGACACTTCACTTTTAGATTTAATTCTTCTCATATCAAATATGAGATTAGACAAGTCAATTTTAGTAGATCTTGAGGTATTATTTCTTAAGTATCTCGATTGAGGTTGTGAGAGGTTGAGATTCTCAATAAATTTGTTGAGCCTGTTTTCATCAGCGAATTCAAAATACATATTCTTAGCGTTATTAAGTTCGAGAGAGTTAAGTTCATCAAAATATAATACATTTTCAATTTCAAACTCCTTTTTATACCATGATTTGGAAGGTAGCTGTCCATGCCAGATCTTATCAATATCATTTGGCCTATCACAGACTAAAGTTGTTGAATGCCGACTGCTGATTTTTGTAATAATCAACATCATAGAAGGATTATTAATGCCAGTAAGGTAGAAAAAATTACTCGATTGACGAAATTTGTAATTTACATCATTGTTACGAGACTTTTCTAGCCCTGAAAAAAGGAAAACAATTGAATTGTCCTCAATCTCATTTAAAAGGAAATCTCTTCTTCTTTTAAAATCTTTATTTATCATCTTTTTTATTAAATATATATTGAACTGATTTTTCAATAAAATCATGAATATCATTCAAGCTTTCTTGATTAACCTTATTATCGTCATCAACCTTATATTTTTGATTAAGTTGACTAATTTCATCAAAAACATCAAGAATCTCAGTAATACGATTATCAATATTTTCTGAACTACCTGATTCTTTGTAGGATATCAGAAAATAATACGTCCATTCAGCTAGAGATGAAGCCATCAGTTTGTAATCACCCTCTTCTCCAGCTTGAATATCTAAATTTGAGGACTTTAGCTCATTTTGCACAGACTTAATCAATTTGCGAGATTTAGATAGAGAGCCCTCATCAATATCCATAAAAGCCAAAACTTTTTTGTCCAGGTCAATGTTTGAAATATTTGACAAAACCAAGCCAGTAAAAAAACCATGGACTTCAGATGCTGTAAAAGGGCACTGATAGTCATCAATGATTTCATGTATTAATGTATCACTAGAATCTTTCATAAGAAGTTAACGTAAATTAATAATTTTATTGATTAATGTGAGTACTAAAACTATATTATACACTATGTCAGATATTTTAGATAAATTGAACAATTTAGAGCGTAACCTTAGTCTGCTGAGTAAAAAAATAGATTCAACTAATCTTGAAAACACACTTCTCAAAAATCAACAAACTAAACTAGTCTCAGAAAAGTCTGACTTGATCAAGAAAAATGAGTCCGCAAAGTCACAACTTAAGTCACTGTTGGATAGAATTGATAGTATGAAGAATCATGGAAAAGAGTAAGGTTGATATTAATATTTTAGGACAGGATGTATCTGTAATGTGTACAGACGATGAGAAAAGAATACTACTAAAATCAAGAGATCGAATCGTTGCTGAGGCAGAAAAAGTCAAAGAAAAGACAAAAAATGTAGGCCATGATTATTTCTTGGTACTCGTATTACTGAACATAGCGGGATCTGATATCAAAAATCAAATTGAACTAGATGAGATGTCATCCGTTGAAAAAAGTCTCGACATAATAAATGAAAAAATTGAAGCAGCGCTGAAATGAATTACTGGCTTATGAAAAATGAGCCTGAGGACTATAACATAGATGACCTCGCAAGGGATAAAGTTGAACCTTGGGATGGTATTAGAAACTATCAAGTACGAAATATGATAAGAGATGATATGAAAAAAGGCGATTTGGCTTTTTTCTATCATTCAAACTGTGATGTGCCAGGTATTTATGGCTTGATGACTATATGCAAAGAGGCTTACGTTGACCATACTGCGTTTGATAAGAAGGCAAAATACTACGATCCAAAGAGCAAAAAAGATGCACCAAGATGGTTAATGGTAGATGTTAAATATAAGAAGAAGTTTGAAAAGATTGTAACGCTAAAAGATTTAAAATCTTACAAGGAACTATCAAACATGCGCGTAGTTCAGCGCGGTAATAGGTTATCAATTACAAAAATAGAAAAAAAAGAATGGGATTTTATAATCAACTTGACAAAATAAAGAAAAATTAATTTTAAAATAAACTAATTAACACTTGTTTTTGTAAGATAATTTACTAAACTAAAAAATAACCACCAATACCGCGGAGGAATGTATGGTTAAAAAGAAAGCGAAAGCTAAAAGAAAAACTAAGGTAGCTAAACGTAAGGTTGCTAAGAAAAAAGTAACTACTACACGTAAAAAAGTTGCTAAGCGTAAAGTAGCTAAGAAAAAAGCTAAGAAAAAAGTAGCTAAAAAGAAAACTGCTAAGCGTAAAGTAGCTAAGAAAAAAGCTAAGAAGAAGACTGCTAAGCGTAAAGTAGCTAAGAAAAAGACGGCTAAACGTAAAAGACGTTAATTCTTCATAAACGTATGGAAAAGGCCCTAATCTCAGGGCCTTTTTTCTATGCGGCATTTGTGAATGCTTTTATTTTAAAAACTGTTTGTATGCTGAGTTTTGAGACTCATCATAAAATTTATATTTTAGTGTTCTAAAGTGTTTCTCTAAGCTAGTTAGTTCACTCTCCTTGGCTTGTAAGCCTATGAGAACCCTTCCAAAATCTGCACCATGGTTTCGGTAATGAAAAAGACTTATATTCCATCTTGAGCCAATATTATCTAGAAATTTTAAAAGCTCGCCAGGTTTTTCAGGGAACATAAATCTATAGATTCTCTCATCGTTTATTTCTTTACAAATCCCTCCTACCATATATCTAATATGAAGTTTGGCCATTTCATTATTACTCATGTCGTGGCATTTGTAGTTGTTGGCTTTGAGTTTCTTGATTATATCTCTTTTTTCGTCAATGCCTTTAGTTGTTTTAATACCAACAAAAACTTGGGCATCATTACTGTCCGAATAACGGTAATTAAACTCTGTGATAGCTCTTTTTCCAATTATCGAACAAAATTTCTTAAAACTACCTGGCTTTTCATCGATAGTAACGCCTAAAATTATTTCTGAACTCTCACCAATATCAGCTCGCTCTGACACATGCCTTAATCGATCAAAATTCATATTAGCGCCACATAGGATCGTGGCAATTTTTTTATTCTTGATTTTCTTTGACAAGATGTATTTTCTTGCTCCTGCAAGGGATAGTGCTCCTGCGGGTTCTGCTATGACTCTGGTCTCATCATATAGGTCTTTAATTGCTGAACAGATCTCATCAGTAGTGACTGTGATAGATGAATCTACGATATTTTTTGTCAACTTGAATGTTTTTGAACCTATTTTTTTTACTGCTACGCCGTCAGCAAAAATACCGACATGTCTCAATGAGGTAGGTTTTCCATTTTTGTAGGCTAAATTGAAACAGGCTGAATCTTCAGCCTCAACAGCTATTATCTTTATTTTTGGGTTGATAGTCTTAAGGTAGACACTCATGCCCGCAAGCAAGCCGCCGCCTCCAACAGGAATGAATACATAGTCAGGATGTTCTTCGAGCTGATCCATTAGTTCTATGGCTATGGTCCCCTGACCAGCAATCACCTCTAAATCATCATATGGATGCACAAAATTATAATTATTCTCCTTGGCATATTTGATAGCGAAATTATATGCTTCATCATATGTATCTCCAGATAATATAACTTTTGATCCTAGTTTTTTAACACCATTAATTTTAATTGTTGGAGTAGTTAACGGCATGACTATCGAAGATTGTAACCTGAGTTTTTGACATGTCATGGCGACGCCCTGTGCATGATTACCAGCCGAAGCAGCTACAATGTGTTTTATATTTTTAAGTTTAGAAATCTTATTATAAGCACCTCTTAACTTAAACGAGAATACAGGCTGCAAGTCCTCTCTTTTGATGAATAAATGGTTGTTTAATTTAGATGATAATTTAGGTGCAAATTGTGTAGGTGATACTATCGCTATATCGTATACAGAATCTGCTGCTAATATTTTTTTATAACAATTTTTTATGAAGTTATCACTCATGACTATATGTCTTATAGTGTATACTATAAAAATTATTTTTTTTCAAAATGGACCAAAATACTAAAAAACAAAGAGTAGCTGAGGCTGTTTTAGACTATATCGATAATGGTGAGTCTCTTGGGATAGGATCTGGATCGACAGTCAATATGCTCATAGAGAATCTATCCAAAGTAAAAAGTAAAATTCGTAACGTAGTCTCTAGCTCCGTAAAATCCACTGAGCTTCTTGAAGCAAATGGGTTTGAGGTTTCTGAGTTGCGTGATGTTGGGAGACTTACAAAATATATTGATGGCGCAGATGAGGTCAATAAAAATCTTCAAATGATAAAAGGTGGTGGTGGAGCATTAACTAGGGAGAAAATTTTAGCGCACAACTCAGATCAATTCATTTGCATAGTTGATGATTCAAAAAAAGTTGATATTCTCGGGGAGTTTCCCCTTCCAATAGAAGTTATTCCACTCTCTAGAAGTTCGGTATCACTTGAACTTATAAAACATGGCGGCAGACCAGTTCTCAGAGAAAATTTTGTATCAGATAATGGTAACTTAATCCTTGATGTTCATAATCTACAAATTATGGAACCTATTAAATTAGAGCAAACCATTAATAACATACCTGGGGTAGTCACAAATGGGATATTCGCTTTAGATCATGCTAACGTGCTTTTGTGTGCTAATGATAGTGGTGTAGATAAAACAGATCTTAGCGCTTAGAGAACTGTGTAGCTTTGCGAGCTTTTCTTAAACCTACCTTTTTGCGCTCAACTTTTCTATCATCTCTTGTAACGAAACCCTCTCTCTTGAGAGTAGGTAATAAATCATTCTGATATTTGACAAGCGCTCTTGTTAGACCATGAACAATAGCTCCAACTTGACCACTTTTTCCACCACCAACAACAGAAATATTTAGATTTACCTTATCTTGCATTTGGGTTTTGGTTAATGGTGCTAATAAATATGCTGACAGTGTAGCTGATTTTGTAAAGTCATCAACTTCTTGTGAATTTATTTTAATTTCACCTGTCCCACTGTATAGATATACCCTGGCACTTGATGTCTTTCTTCTTCCTGTCCCGTAAGTTTTGTGCATTTTTGATTATACCTCTAGTGTAATTGGTTTCTGAGCACCATGGCTATGCTTTTCATTTTCGTAGATTTTAAGTTTTTTAATCATCGATCTGCCAAGTGGATTTTTCGGTAGCATTCCTTTTACTGCATTCATGATCACAAAGTCAGGGTTTTTTGCAAGCATTTTACCAAGTGGTGTCGATTTCATATTGCCGATGTATCCGGTGTGCTTGTGATAGATTTTATCGGATATTTTGTTTCCAGTGACTTTGATCTTTTTTGCATTGATGACGATAATATAGTCTCCCTCATCAGTATGAGGTTGATATTGTGGCTTATGCTTTCCTTTGAGCATAAGTGCAACTTTAGACGCTAGACGACCCAAAACAACGTCTGTAGCGTCTATTACATACCATTTTTTGTTGCTATCATTTATACTCACGGATAGAGATTTTACTCATATAAGTTGGTGTATACAAGCAATTATTTGATAATAGGCTAAATGGAGACCTCATTATGCTAAATATGGACAATTTTTTGAAAGAACTAGATTACGCACTTGAAGTACTTCATAACCAGTCTAGCTCCTCTTCTAAAGATGAATCGCTCAGTACTGATGAAAAAAAGCAGTCTCAAAGAGTAATGAGGGTCAATCATATGGGAGAGGTTTGTGCGCAGGCACTGTACAGGGGGCAGGCTTTCACGACTGATGAGACTTCAACCAAAGAACTTATCTTAACGATGTGTAATGAGGAAAGAGACCATCTAGGAATGTGCAGCGATAGAATAGGCGAACTGTCAGGAAGAACGAGTTATTTCAACGTCCTATGGTATGCATCATCGTTCATGCTAGGTGCATATGTTGGAAGATTAACAAAAGAAAAATCACTAGGCTTTATATTTGAAACTGAAGAGCAGGTTGAGAAGCATCTAGACCAATACACAGATAAACTGCCTAAAAATGATAAAAAGAGTAGAGATATCCTGCTTGAGATAAAAAAAGATGAGACTAAACATAAAGAAACTGCTAGAGAGTTAGGATCAACTAAGCTTAGCGATCAAACTAGGAATTTTATGTCTCTTTCATCAAGAGTAATGAAAAAATTGAGTTTTTATTTCTAAATCAAATGCTTATGAAGTGAGTCTGACATTAACTCCGATTGTAATTTGTTTTTGTGCTTTATCAGTTTGATGTTTATAAACGTGTTTGTTCTTTTATCATCTACTATGTCATAAGTGTGAACTTTCTCTTTTAAGTAATCGTCCAAAATATTATTACCATCGTCTTCATATGATTCTAAATCTAACCCTCTATGGAAAAAATCAAGTGTGATTGCATCAAAATTGTCGAACTTATCATTTTTTGAGATATTATCCAAAGCAAAATAAACACTTTTACGACTACATGATGATATGTGTAACTCTAACCTCAAAATAATCATATCATTCAAAGAATTCTCAAAATATGAATGAAAACTGATATGGCTTTCACTAAGATGAGCGACTCCTGATGATCCAAAGATAGGCTCATTTGATTCTATAACTGAAGCTAAGCTTACTCCGGATGGTTCAAATGAGTGACTAGAGGTATGTATGATTGTTGTCTCTAGTGTTTTCGAGATATCTTGCATCATATTCATCATGAATGATGCGCTAAAATCGTTTTCAATTTTTTTATTAGTCAACATCTTATCTTTCTCACTACATGTATAGCCATAATATGCATTGATAACGAGTGATTGACTAGTATTAGATATGTCAGGAATCATTGCTTAGAGTGGGATGCCATAAAATTTGTAAAATATTTCCATCAGGATCCTCAACATAAAAGCTTACAGATTTGTCTCTATGCGTCTTTTTATCTTTATGGATTTTGACATTATTATCCGTCATATGCTTCAAATATACATCAATATCATCTTTATTTTTAATGAAGATTCCAAAATGATCTAACCTTGAGTCATTTTTCATATCTGATACGTTTTGATCATAATGCAGAGCCAGATTGTCTATACCATTTGTTAGATAAACATTTTGATCATCTGGCTTCCAGTCAACTTTCATACCTAGCACTTGAGTGTAGAATACAAGACACTCCTCAAAGTTTTTCACTTTTAAGGCCAAGTGTTTTATGCCTAAGCTATCAAGCATTGATGAATTCTCCTATCTCTTTGGAAGCGTTGGTTGATTTTATCAAATGTTCGCCAATAAGAAATGTAAAAATACCAGACTTATTCAACTTAGATATGTCCTCTGGCGTATGAATACCGCTCTCACTAACTATAACTGTCTCCTCATCAGCAATACAACTAGAGAGATGTAGGCTAGTGTTAATATCTACCTCAAACGTCTTCAAATTTCTATTATTGATGCCCAATAACTTTATCCCCAAAGATTTAACAAAGTTTAACTCCTTAATATCATGCACCTCGGCTAAGACATCTAAATTTAAAGATGCTGACAAAGAATATAATTCTTCAAATAGTTTGTGTGATAAGGCAGAGACGATAAGAAGAATGCAATCTGCTCCTATCATTTTACTCTGGTATACTTGTAATGGATCAATAATGAAATCTTTTCTCAATACAGGTAGATTAACCGATTTTTTCGCAATGAGTAGATCATCAATTGATCCATTGAAATAATCTTTTTCTGTCAAAACTGATAGGCAGCTAGCACCTCCAGCTTCGTATTGTATGGCTTTTTCAGATACATTCAGGTTACTATCGAGCATACCTTTACTAGGCGATCTTTTTTTAATTTCAGCTATGATTGAATTTTTCTTATTGCCTTGACGTAATAAAAGAGTTTCATAAAATGGCTTTTTAGGGGCGCTGACGTCAATCTTTGAGGTATCAAATGAAGACTTTAATTCAGATACCTCTTTGAGTTTATTTTTGATGATTTCATCTAACATAATGGTTATACCTGATTTGTGAAATCTATGTATTGATTGAATTTATCTCTGACTTTGTATTCAGACAGGGATTCTCTGCATTGCGATATAGAATCATTTAGCTCTATGTCTTTATATAACATAACAGATAGTGCAGCATTCAAGACACAAATTTCTTTTGCGTCCGATTCTTCATTATTTATAACACTAAATATAAAATCAAGACTGCTCTTCTCACTGCTTGTTTTTATACTATCAAAATCTTTTCCTGTTATACCATAGTCTTTAGGATTGATTGTGTACTGAGTTTTAATACTATCTTTTATCTCAATGATGTCTGTTTCAGCATAAATACTGGCCTCGTCCATTCCATCCCTTGAGTTTAGTATAATCGCCTTGGATGTTCCTAATTCCATGAGTGAGTCTGCCACAAGGTGCATTGCGCTTTTATCAAATACCCCGATAAGTTGAATTTGTGCATTCGCGGGATTAGTAATAGGTCCGAGCATATTAAATATGGTCTTATTAGGTGCAATTTCTTTTCTAGATGCTGCAACATTTTTCATAGCTTTATGGTGCAATGGTGCAAACATAAATCCAAAATTTACCTCGTTGATGCACTGGCTTACTTTTTCTGGAGATAAATCAAGTTTTGCGCCAGCATCATGAAGCACGTCTGCACTCCCTGAATTACTTGTGATTGCCTTGTTGCCATGTTTTGCAACTTTTACTCCCGAGGCAGCTGAGATAAAAGCAGAGCATGTAGATATATTGAATGTATTTATTCCGTCTCCCCCTGTACCACAGCAATCAACGACTTTTTCATCAGTTACAACTTTGGTTGATATTTTTCTCATGGCTTTTGCAAACCCAACTACTTCATCAGTACATATACCCTTGGCATTCAGCGCCACTAGTACATTTTTGATTTCAGAATCAGATAGAGTTCCTTTAAACATACTTTCTGAGATAAAGAATGCTTCATCTTTGGATAAATCTTTTTTGTTATTTAGTGAAGAAATTATCTCTTTAAAACTATACATTCATGAAATTCTCAAGTAGTTTATGGCCGGACTCTGTGAGAATAGACTCAGGATGGAATTGCACCCCAAACAATTTATAATCTTTATGCCTAACTCCCATAATTTCGGATTCATTGTCACTATCATCAGTTCTCGCAGTAATGATTAAGCTATCAGGTAAACTATCAGGGTCAATCACTAGCGAGTGATATCTAGTAGCTGTAAATTTTTGCTCGATATTACTGAACAGATAGTCCCCATCATGGATAATTTTTGACGTCTTACCATGCATTATTTTTTTCGCAGATACTATTTTACCTCCAAAAGCTTGTCCAATCGTTTGATGACCAAGACAAACTCCCAGAATTGGTTTGTGTTGACAAAAGTTTTTCACCACTTCAATAGAGACTCCTGCTTCATTTGGAGTGCATGGGCCGGGAGATATAACAATTCTCTCGGGGTTAAGTGTTTTAATTTCATCTATGGAAATTTCATCATTTCTTTTGACAAGAACATCAGCGCCTAATTCGCCCAAATATTGAACAATATTGAACGTAAAAGAGTCATAGTTATCTATCATCAAAATCATTAGCTGCCCCTGAGTTTCTCAACTGCTTTTACGATGGCTTTACCCTTGTTGATAGTTTCATCCCATTCTGACTCTGGGATGGAGTCGAATACTATTCCAGCACCACATTGAATGTACAGTTTATTTGACTTGATCACGCAGGTCCTAATAGCTATAGCAGTGTCCATGTTACCATTCCATCCCAGATAACCTATTGCACCAGCATAAATACCTCTTGTAATGTTTTCAAGCTCAAAGATGATCTGAAGGGCTCTTATCTTGGGTGCACCAGATACAGTCCCTGCTGGGAAAGTTGCTCTCAAAACGTCGAAAAAAGAACTGCCCGGCTTTATAAAGCCCTCTACGTTAGAAACCATGTGCATAACATGCGAGTATCTCTCAATGATCATTTGATCTGTCAATTTTATACTTCCAGTCTCACAAATTCTGCCGATATCATTTCTTCCTAGATCAATTAACATTAAATGCTCGGCAAGCTCTTTATTATCTTTCAGCAAATCAATTTCATAATTATCATCGGATTCCTTGCTATCACCTCTTGGTCTTGTGCCTGCAATGGGACGCACAGTTACCTTTTGATCTTCGAGTCTAACCAAGATCTCTGGCGATGAACCAACGACCGTATAGTCGCCCATATTTAGATAGTACATATAAGGTGACGGGTTTATTTGTCGAAGCTCTCTATAGAAATTAATTGGTTTCTCCTTAAAATCTATCATCATTCGCTGAGAAAGAACGACCTGCATTACATCCCCAGAGGATATATACTTCTTTATTTTTTTTACCGCAGATATGAAATCGTCCCTTTCAAAGTCATATTTGACTATAGTTTTTTGTGCTGACTTAGCATGATTATTTGGATTTAGATCGGTAATAAGAAGTTTTTCATAATTATTCACCTTTACCTTGCTATCATCATATCCTTTCTTTGTGTTATCAGAGAAAACAACAATAAAAACTTTGTTACTAGTCTTATCAAAAACTATAAAATCTTTACAAATAATTAATGATATATCTGGTGCATTTATGTCATTTGCCTGTTCCTTTCTTTTGATAGTATCTTCAAAAAAGCAGACGGACTCGAATGAGAAATGTCCCACAAATCCTCCTGAAAATGAGGGAAGGTTGCTGGGAATAAACGCTTTAAATGTATTGAAATATTCTTCAAGCCATTCTATAGGATTTGAGTGTTGAATTTTTTCTTCACATGAAAAATTAGAAAATCTATGGATTTCATTGTCATAGATTTCTATAAAATCACCAGAAGAGCAACCAATTATTGTATACCTACTCCAGTTTTTATCGCCCTCAAGTGATTCAAAAAAAAATGACTTCTTTTTATCAAAGTGATTAGAGTAAATATCTATCGCTTCTGTATCAAAAGATTCTATCTCCTTGATAATAGGTATTAAGTTATAGCCTTCACTGGCCTTTATTGAAAACTCATTAAATTCCATTAATATTAATTATGATTTTGATATAATTTCTCTCATTTGAGAAATTGTTTTTTTGTAATTCTCTGAATTAAATATTGCAGAGCCTGCAACAAAAGTGTCTGCTCCGGATCTAGCAGCTTTCCCTATATTCTCAAGATTTAAGCCGCCGTCTACTTCAAGCCTTATTGAGGGATTGACAGCATCAATCATTTCTCTCACCTCAATGATTTTGTCATATGTAGACTCAATAAATTTCTGACCTGCAAATCCAGGATTAACAGACATCAATAAAACCATATCTATTTGATCCAAACAGTATTCAAGAATTGAAGCATTAGTAGCAGGATTAAGAACTACTCCAGGTTGACAACCATGATCTTTGATAAGTTTGATCGTTCGATCAACATGCTTAGTAGCCTCAGGATGAAATGTAATGTAATTAGCTCCTGCTTTGGCGAAGTCAGGTATTATCTCATCGACAGGGCTGATCATAAGATGTACATCTATAGTGGCATTGATACCATAATCGCGGAGAGATTTACAAACCATAGGACCAACTGTGAGATTTGGGACATAGTGATTGTCCATGACATCAAAATGAATAAAATCTGCGCCTGCATCAATAACATCAGAAACATCCTTGCCTAAATTTGCAAAGTCTGCTGATAGAATAGATGGGGCTATAATATAATCATTCATGAATCAAAAACTTTTCCAAGTCAGTATAAGTCATTCGCACAATGAATTAAATTTATTTTTTGTGATAAACTATTGGAATTAATTGAATATGGATTTATAAGGATAAATTATGGAAATTATGAAAAAAATACTACTAACAATAATGTTTGTTATGGCTACTCCTGTCATGGCAGCAGATCACACCGTTGAGATGCTCAGTTCCTCAAATGGTGAGATGATGGTTTTTAAACCTGCAGTTCTTAAAATAGCTCCTGGAGATAGTGTGACTTGGAAAGCTACAAATCCTGGACACAATACTGCATCGATAGCAGAAATGACACCAGATACTGGTTTAGAATGGAATGGTAAAATCAATGAGGAATTGAAAATAACATTCACTAAAGAGGGAGTCTATGGCTATAAGTGTACTCCTCACTACATTCTTGGCATGATAGGGATCATTGCTGTTGGTGATAACTTAGCTAATCTTGGAGCATCATCTGATTTCGCGGCTGCAGAAGAGAAGAAGTTTGCTACAAACAAAGAGAGATTTACTAGCTATATAAATCAATTAAAATAATTAATGGCGCTAATAGACGAATACTTCCTGGAGAATAAACCTGTATTCTCTGGGAAGATAAGAGAAGCATACAACTACAACGATGATCAACTGATACTCAAAACGTCTAATAAAATATCTGCATATGATTTTGTTTTCGAAGACGAACTTCCTGAAAAAGGTGCACTTTTAACAAAGATATCAAAATACTGGTTTAAAAAAACTGGACACATTATTGATAATCATATGATTGACAGTAATGAATTAGAACAGCTAGTACCGAATTCACACGAAAGATGCATCTTGGTAAAAAAGTGCAAGCCAATAAGAATAGAGGCTATTGTTAGAGGTTATATTTCTGGCTCAGCGTACAAAGAATATCTTGAGAGCGGAATGATAGGTGATATTGATATAAAAGAAAATATGCAACTAAATGACAAATTCGATTTGCCGATATTTACACCATCAACGAAAGCAGCCGTTGGAGACAAAGACCAAAATATATCATTGTCAGAAATGTATGAGATTATCGGAAGAGATGTCGCAGAGTATATTAAGAATAAGAGTTTTGAATTGTATAATTATGCACATGAACATGCCTTGTCAAAAGGGCTGACATTAATAGATACCAAATTTGAATTCGGATACGACCAAAATAAAAAAATCATTTTAATTGATGAAATATTTACACCTGACTGTTCTCGGTATTGTCTGACTAGTGACTTGAAACAAAAAAACGTAAATTACTTTGATAAACAGTATTTTAGAGATTATCTAAAAAGTATTAATTGGGATAATGATCAGATTTCAATTCCTGATAAAGTAAAAGAAAGTATTATTTCCAGATATTCAAATGTATTTGGAATGCTCGCAGATGAGTAAACATATATTTATTACTGGCACAAATACTGATGTTGGTAAGACATACATTGGTGTTAGGTTAATTAAAGAACTATCTAAATTAGGTTTTATTGCCTTTAAACCAATAGAAACAGGATGTAGAAGAAAAAACAAAATTTTAATACCTTCAGATTCATCAAAATATTTCCAAGCCCTAGATAAAAAAGTTTCACTCGACGATATAAATCCATATAGGTTCATAGAGCCAATATCGCCATATTTAGCAATTAAAAGGGAGGGTAAAAAGATTTATCTCAAAAATTATCTCGAGAAATTTCACGAACTCTCAAAATCGTCATCGATTCTAGTGGAGGGTGCAGGCGGAGCATTTTCACCACTAGCACTTGATGGTCTCAATATAGATATGATGAGATTAATTAAATCATTTAATATTTTAGTTGTTAAAGATGAACTTGGATGCATCAGTAGCACAATAGCGAACATATATGCTTTTCAGAAGTATAAAACTAACCTAGATTTAATCATCCTCAATACAAGCAAAAAGAATAACATGGACAACCTGACAGAAATTAGAAAATACACGAAGCTACCAGTTATTAATTATAAAGGCATCTCGTCTATAAGAGACATATCCAGGAAAGTATCTACTGTACTAAAGCTTTCCAACAGATGAATTAGAACATCTCTGCGCTCTTTCAATAAGTATGCTCTGAGAAGATTCTAGATTTTCATCTTTTCCTTGCCATGCTGCCAAAGCAGCAGCTTGAATAGCTCTCGCATAAGAAAAAGTTACTCTCCAGGGAAGATCACTTGACTGATTCATTATATTCAAATGTGATTCTGCCTCGAGATCAGTTTGACCGCCAGATAGAAATGCAATGCCTGCTGTGTCACTCGGCACAATATCTTTAAGACATGAAATAGTTTTAGAAGCTACTTCTTCGTACGAAGCTCTTGAGTCATTATCCTGACCTGATATTACCATGCTTGGTTTCAACACTGTCCCAGGCAAATATACGTTAAACATTTCCAAATGACTGAATAGAGAGTTTAATGATTTTCTTGTGACTTTATCGCATTCATCGATACTATGTATACCGTTGATTAGAACTTCAGGTTCAACAATTGGCACTAAGTTATTTTCTTGACACAGAGACGCATACCTAGCAAGAGCATTCATATTTGATTCAATACATGCATCTGAGGGGATATCATTAGCTATAGTTATCACTGCTCTCCATTTGCAAAACTTTGCTCCATTCTCATAGTATAATGCTAACCTGTCTCTAAGGCCGTCCAAACCCTCTGTAATTTTCTCATTAGGATGACATGATAAATCTTTTGCTCCTTTATCAACTTTAATACCTGGCAATATTCCAATGCTCGCGAGATAGTCTCTAAACAAAGTGCCGTCGTTCATCTTTTGATCGAATGTCTCCTCAAAGAGGATGGCGCCGCTAATATAATCTGATAGGTTCGGAGCAGTGACTATAAGTTCTCTATAACGTCTTCTATTGTCCTCATTATTATCTACGTTGATAGAGGCAAGGCGCTTTGCAATTGTAGGGCTGCTCTCATCCATTGCTAAAATACCTTTCGGCCTCATCATCATCTTGTTTGCTGTTTCAACTAGTATATTTTTATCCATTTCACTTCTCCTTAATCATTTACCTCAATCATATTTCCGACTTCAACGACTTTCATTGCATTCGTACCTCCACTCGTTCCGAGCAGGTCTCCTTTAGTTATAATTACTAAATCGCCTTTTTTAACAGTACCAATCTTTCTCATGAGTGAAATAACTTGCATATTGGCTTGGGCATGGTTTTCCTCAAGTTTATCAAGCTTGATTGATTGAACACCTTTGTAAAGACAGATCCTCCTACTTGTCTTATTATTTTGTGTCATCGCATAAATAGGTATGTTTGATTGTACTCTAGACATCCATAATGCTGTCGAACCTGTTTCGGTCAATGCGGCTATCGCCACAACTTTAGTAAGTTTAGCGCTATACACAGCAGATAACGCTATTACTTGATCAACAGGAAGTGTTTTTGGCACTACTCGGTCAACAGATAGTGGTCGTATATAAGCTCCCTCCGATTCTATACAAATTCTACTCGCTTCACTTATGACATCAGATGGGTACTTTCCAATGGCTGTCTCAGCTGAGAACATAATTGCATCTACGCCAGACGTTACAGCATTAGCTACATCGAAAACTTCTGCACGTGTAGGAACTCTATTACTTATCATCGATTCCATCATTTGTGTAGCTACAATTACTATTTTATCGAATGATATTGCTTTTCTTATTAAAAACTTTTGCGTAGCTGGAAGTTGTTCTATCCCAATTTCGACACCAAGGTCGCCACGTGCGACTAGTAATCCGTCTGCTGCTTTTGTAATTTTATCAATATTTTTAATAGCTTCATTACGTTCAATTTTAGCAATGATTCTAATATCTTTATGTTTAACTATCTTTCTTATATCATTTACATCTTTATCATCTTTAACAAATGACACAGCAACATAGTCATATTCTAGCGAAAGAGATTTTTTTAGATCTGACTTATCCTTTTGTGTGATTCCAGATAAAGATAGTCCTCCACCCTTCTTGTTTACGCCCTGATAGGGCTTTAGCTTCCCGCCCCTCTGGACGATAGTGTGAATTTTTTTCGACTTAATTTCTTCAACTTTCAGTTTTATCAACGCATCGCTTAATAAGAGTTCATCACCGGGTTGAACATTTTTATATAAATCTTTAAAAGTAACACCAACTGCTCTTTGATTACCATTATCATTCAAAGATGGGTCCAAAACATATTTGTCTCCACTTTTTAGTATAACGTGCGGCTTTTTGCCGAAACCTTTAATTCTGACTTTTTGCCCTTGCAGGTCCAACATAATCGCAACTGGTCTCCCTATCTTTTTTTCTTGGCTTCTCACTAGAGAAATTATGTCTTTTGCATCATCAATACTTGCGTGAGAAAGATTTATTCTAAATACATCTGCTCCAGCGTGGAGCATCCTCTCTACTTTGCTTGTTGAAGTAGATGCGGGGCCTAATGTAGCTATTATTTTTGTCCTTTTTTTCATTATCTTAAGTTTAGCTTATCTATTATTGGTAATGATCCACCCTCTAAATAGGTCAGAAGCGATCCTCCCCCTGTAGATATACAGTTATATCCATTTTGTAATTTTAAGTTTTCAATAATCGGTAGTGTATCACCACCTCCAACGATAGAAAAACAGTTATGGTCAGCAATTGCTTTTGCCAGTTCCTCAGTGCCCTTATTGAATGGTTTTTTTTCCACATAGCCAAGAGGACCATTCCAAAATACTGAAGCTGATTTTCTCACAATATTCTTGATTTCATTAATGCTGGAAGTCCCTAGGTCATAAATTGAGTCATTAGTAGATATCCGAGATAGGTCAACATTAGCAATGCCATTTTCAGTCACACAAGAAAAATCTGATGGAAAAAGTATTTTATTAGCGAAGTCAGATTCAAGAATATTAACAGCATCACCAACATATCCTTCCTCAAAGAGTGATTTACCGACTTCATATCCTTTAGCCTTCAAGAATGTATTAAGAATTCCTCCACCAAGTATCATATGATCGCATTTTGTAAGTAGCTTTTTAATAAGTACAATTTTAGTAGAAACTTTTGCGCCAGATATTATTATAGTCATAGGTTTAGACTGTTCATTTATAAGTTTATTTATTGTCTGTATTTCATATCTAATATTCAATCCTGCAACTGTTTCAAGATAATTCGTAACACCTGTTGTAGTACACTCGGCTCTGTGTGATACACCAAATGCATCGAAAACAAAGATGTCAGCCATAGATGCAATTATTTGTGATAATTTGGGATCACATTTTTTTTCACCAATATTAAATCTAACATTCTCTAGCATTGCGATATCATGATTCGAAAAATCAATCGCATCGTTGAAACCTTTAATGAATTGAATTTTCTTATTTAACTTATTAGAAAGATAGTTACATATGGGTTTAAGTGAGAGATTCTCATCATACTTACCCTCAGTTGGTCTTCCAAGATGTGATGCAATAATCAACTTATTGTTATTATCTAATAATGAATTCAATGTATTGAAGGTTTGTCTTATCCTAAAATCATTTACTATGATTCCGTCTTCTATTGGAACGTTATAGTCAAATCGTACAAGAACCTTTTTATCTGTTATCTCTTCAAGCTGCACTACTTGATCCAATGATTAGTAACATCAAGCATACGATTAGAAAATCCCCACTCATTATCATACCAAGCGCAAATTTTGTATAGTTTGTCCTCAGATGCCCTCGTGAGGCTCTCATCATAAACTGATGAAAATGAAGAGTGATTAAAATCGACTGATACAAGAGGTAGATTATTGTATCCGACAATACCTCTCATTTCATTTTCAGATGATTCTAAAACAAGATTATTTAAATCATCAACAGAGCTAGATTTATTCGTATTGAAAACAAGGTCTACTATCGAAACGTTTGTGGTGGGCACTCTGATTGCAAAGCCGTCAAGCTTACCATTCAGCTCTGGCATCACTAGTCCAACAGCTGCTGCAGCTCCAGTTTTTGTTGGTATCATTGATTGTGTTGCAGATCTGGCCCTCCTCAGATCAGTATGATACACATCAGTTAAGACCTGATCATTAGTATAAGCATGAACTGTTGTCATAAGACCATTGGTTATCTGAAGATTTTTATGAATATTGTTTATCACGGTTGCTAAACAGTTAGTAGTACAAGAAGCATTGGAAATTACCGTATGGTCAGTAGTTAAAGTATCATGGTTCACCCCAAACACCACGGTGTTATCGACCTCTTTTCCTGGTGCAGAAATGATTACCTTTTTTGCTCCGGCAGTAATATGTCCACCTGCCTGATCCTTTGAGACAAATATTCCAGTGCACTCAAAGACAACATCAATTTTAAGTTTACTCCACGGTAAAGCTTCTGGATTTCTCTCAGATGTGACTAGTATCTCATCACTGTTATCAATTATTATTTTATCACTGCTAACATCTACGGGCTTTTGAAACTTCCCATGAACTGTATCATGTACCAATAAATGTGCATTAATTTGACTATCACCTAAATCATTTATGGCAACAATCTGTATATCATTATAATTATCATTCTCATATTTCGCTCTGAGTATGTTTCTTCCTATGCGTCCAAAGCCATTAATAGCTACTCTTATCGTCATACTATCACCTATTTTTTTTGATTAATTTATTTATATTTTTTTTAATATTACTGACACTGAATCCAAAGTGATTCATGACATCTCTCCCTGTACCTGATAATCCAAAAGACTCCATTGATATCATTGCACCTTTTTTCCCAACAAACCTATGCCAACTGTCGCCAATCCCTGATTCAATAGCAAGTATATTGTCATAATTTTCAGGGATACATTTATTTTTATAGGCCAGAGGCTGTCTCTCATAAACTTCCTGGCAAGGCATAGAAATTACACGTATATTTACCCCCTTGATTTTGAGTTGCTCAGCGGCGCTTACTGAGAGTGAAACCTCTGAGCCTGTAGCGATGATAATTGCATCGGGGTCAGAGCTATCACCATACACCACATATCCTCCTCTTGATATATTGCTTATTTGTCTCTTAGTTTTAGGTATCTCTTTTAGTGTCTGTCGAGATAACGCAAAGGCAATTGGTCTCTCTTGCGATAATATTGCTTCTCTCCATGCAGCAGCTGTTTCTTGGGTATCAGCTGGTCGCCAAACATCCAATCCTGGGACAAGTCTGAGTGAAGACAATTGTTCGACTGCCTGGTGTGTAGGACCATCTTCACCTAGCCCTATTGAATCATGTGTAAATATATAGATGATTGGCAATTTCATCAGAGCTGACATTCGAATTGCATTTTTAGCGTACTCAGAGAATATTAGAAAAGTACTTGCGAACGGTCTTGATGCTCCATGCAGGAAAATGCCATTTGATATGGCTGACATACCAAATTCTCTTACACCATAGTAAATATATTTTCCTGAGGGATTTGAATGAGAAAATGAATCCATATCATCATAATATGATAGGTTGGAACCTTTAAGATCCGCTGATCCCCCGATTAGTTCCGGCATTAGCTTCCCAAATTCAGTCATTACTATCTGTGATGATTTTCTTGTTGCCATTGGTGCATGATTTTTCGACATAAAATTATTAAGTTTTGTAATAATAGTTTTTGGTATCTTTCTCTTGATTCTTCTTTCTAACTCTGCAAACTCCCTTCTGTATAATTTTTTGTATTTATTTACTTTTAGTGTCCATGCATCTTCATACTGCTTACCTTTTACTTTAGCATTCCACTTGAGATAGATGTCCTTTGGTATTTCAAATGGTTTATATTTCCACTCTAATTTTTTTCTGACCACTTCGGCTTCATCATGTCCAAGTGGTGCACCATGGGCTTGGCTTGTTCCTTGGAACTTGGGAGAACCATAACCTATTACAGTCCTGCAGCAAATTATTGTCGGTCTATTTTTCTCTAATTTAGCTTTTTTTATCGCATTTCTGATATTGACAAAATCGTGTCCGTTAACATCTTTTATCACATTCCAGCCATAACTTTTGAACCTGGCTGGTACATTCTCTGTAAACCACCCATTAACATTCCCATCAATAGATATCTTGTTCATATCATAGAACACAATTAATTTATTTAATTTCAAAGTGCCGGCCAACGAACAGGCCTCATGAGAAATACCCTCCATTAAGCATCCATCACCAGTAAAAACGTAAGTATGGTGGTCAATTATCTCATGTCCTTTCTTATTATATTCAGCGGAGAGACTTTTCTCAGCAATGGCCATTCCCACAGCATTTGCTAGCCCCTGACCTAGTGGGCCGGTGGTTGTCTCAACACCCTCAGTAATATCACATTCAGGATGGCCAGGTGTGATCGAATCCAATTGACGAAAATTTTTAATATCGTTAATAGATAGGTTATACCCAGTCAAATGTAAAAGAGAGTACAAAAGCATAGATCCATGTCCGTTGGACAAAACAAACCTATCTCTGTTAAACCAGTTCGGGTTATTTGGGTTATGTTTTAGAAACTCTCTCCATAGTATTGTAGCTATATCAGCCATACCCATGGGAGCTCCAGGATGTCCAGAATTCGCATTATTGACTGCATCAAGACTCAAAAATCTTATAGCATTGGCCAGTGTCTTATTATTCACTGCCTTTCCATTTAATTGAACATCCCACACTAGGGATCTGATTTAAAGGCGCCTTACCCGTACGTGCTATTTCAATCATTCCTTTAAAAAGATCGCTTGAATTAGCAGACATTTGTTTTGATGTTTTCCTGTCATCAAACCTACCACGATACAATAGTTCTAGTTCTGCGTTGTATCCAAAAAAATCTGGAGTGCAAACAGCCTTGTAACTTTGAGCTACGGTCTGTGTGTCATCAAACAGATAAGGAAAGCTGAATCCAAACTTTCTAGAAATTTTTTGCATGTTCTCAAATGAATCCTCTGGATATTGTGAAGAGTCATTAGAATTAATAGCAATGCATGCAACTCCTTTTTTTTGCAATACACTTGCTTCAACAACGAGCTGCTCAAGAATAGATTTTACATATGGGCAATGATTACAAATAAACATTATTAATGTGGCTTTGTCTCCAACAAGCTCACCAAGCTTATAAAGCTTGCCATCAGTGTTTTTGAGCTCAAAATCATGAGCTTTTGTATTAAAATCACACTCTGGAGTATATGTTTCAACCATGAATCATCTTGAAATATCTATAATCATCCCTAGAATTAACAGGAAATCAGATTAATTTGTTATTATATACAATATTATTAGTGATATAATAGCTCACTTTTAAATAAGAATATATCAATGCCAAATAATAATTTATCAAAGTCTAAGCAAAAGGAAATCAAAGACCTGATCGAGAAAGGAAGAAAACAAGGATTCCTTACAATTGGTGAGATAAATGATCTATTACCCACAAACCTCTATGATGCTGATCAAATTGATGGAATCATAAAACTGATCACAGACCTAAAAATAAAAGTAGTTGAAAGCAATAAGGATGTGGACACTGAAGTAGTAATAGGGGATGAGGAAGTATCAGATGATGATGATAATGAAATAACAGAACAAGAAGCAGTTGAGGTATTATCGAACCTTGATGAAGAGTTTGGCAGAACTTCAGACCCAGTAAGAATGTATATGAGGGAAATGGGAACAGTAGAGCTGCTTAACAGAGCGGGCGAAATAATAATCGCTAAGAAAATAGAAGAAGGTCAGAAATTAATCTACACAGCAATTCAGAGATTTCCAGAATCAATAAGCTTTTTTCTCAAGCTATTTAAAAATGAAGAAGAGATAGATTCTCAAATATCAGATTATATTCTGGATGTTAAAGAAAACGCTGATGAGGAATTTAAAACAGAGCAAATTCCAGAAACAAATGAGAAATCTGATGAAATTGAAGATGAGGATGAGGAGGAACAAATACTAAACAACTCTCCAGATAAAGAATTAGTTGTCGAAAAAGTTCTAAAAATAAAGGAGCACTATGAAAAGTTTAAAACTCAAAAAGATCAGAAAAAGGCTGATAAACTTTTCGACAAAGTAAAAAAAGAAATATCCACTTTTAAATTTACTAGTCTTTTTATTGAGAAACTCACAGCCAGAATTGAAGAAATATCAAGTAACATCATAAAATACGAAAAAGACATGTTCTCACTATGTTCTAATGAAACGAGTCTAAATAAGAAAGAGTTTATGAAACTTTTTAAAAATAATGAAACGAGTATGACAGTTCTAGATCAAATCAAAAAAGATTATCTGAAGCCTTCAGTTGATAAAGAATTTTTTGCAAAAGAGTTTACTAAAATTAATAAAAAACTCTCTCTCATTGAAACTAATCAAAAACTATCTATTCAGGACATAAAGCTAATCAATAAAGACAGGCGAGTCGGTGAAATTAAAGAGAGAAATGCAAAAAAAGAAATGGTTGAGGCTAACTTAAGGCTTGTGATCTCAATAGCTAAGAAGTACACAAATCGTGGTCTTCAGTTTTTAGATCTCATACAAGAGGGAAACATTGGATTGATGAAGGCTGTTGATAAGTTTGAATACAGGAGGGGATACAAATTTTCAACCTACGCAACTTGGTGGATTAGGCAAGCAATCACCAGATCTATAGCGGATCAAGCTAGAACAATACGAATACCCGTTCACATGATCGAGACTATAAATAAACTTAATCGAATACAAAGAAAACTGTTACAAGAGAATGGTAAAGAGGCTACTCCTGAAGAATTAGCTGAACACATGGATATGACTGAAGAGAAAGTTAGAAGGGTGCTTAAAATTGCCAAAGAACCGATCTCAATGGAATCGCCAGTCGGTGATGATGAAGACTCGCATTTAGGAGACTTCATTGAAGACGAGAACGCAGAGAAACCTCTCGATCAAACTATTAGCGATGGATTATCTGATTCAACCCATGACATACTGTCAAGTTTAACACCAAGAGAGGCAAAAGTGCTAAGAATGAGGTTTGGGATCGATATGAATACCGATCACACCCTTGAAGAGGTTGGTAAACAATTCGATGTAACAAGAGAAAGAATAAGACAAATTGAAGCAAAAGCTCTAAGAAAATTAAGACATCCATCAAGAGCACAAAATCTTAAAAGCTTTCTAGATAATGACTAAGCTTGCAATATTCGCTGCTGGATGTTTCTGGGGCATAGAAGAAAAATTTTTATCTTACCGAGGAGTATTAGATACTGAGGTAGGTTACATCGGGGGTATAACAAATGAACCCTCTTACCATGATGTTTGTTCAGGTGAGACCGGGCATGCAGAAGCGGTTAGAGTGAAATTTGATAAAGATGTAGTTAGTTATGAGGAACTTGTAAGTTTATTTTTTAAAATACATGATCCAACTACACTCAACAGGCAGGGTCCAGACGTTGGCACTCAATATAGATCCGAAATATTTTGCTTAGATGATGATCAGTACCTAATTGCAGATGCAATGAGAAGAAAATTTAATAAAGAAATCTTCAATGATAAAATAGTAACTTCTATTTCAATGGCTGATAACTTTTGGATTGCGGAAGAGTATCACCAGAAATACGTAAGAAAGAAAAAAAATATGATTTTTTAATTTTATGACGGGCCTGTAGCTCAGTTGGTTAGAGCAGTGGACTCATAATCCATTGGTCGCAGGTTCGAGTCCTGCCGGGCCCAAAAGGATATGGATAATCTTGAAACTAATAAAAAAAAGTTAAACGACATTAAGCATAAAATCTCAGCTCATCCGTTGTTTGCAAGCAAACTTGAGCCAAAACACATATGCAAATTCATGGAATCTCATATTTTTGCCGTATGGGGATTTATGAGTATTCTTAAATCACTTCAAAAGATAATAACTCCAGATAATCTTCCATGGATGCCTAATAAGAATACAAAAAACGGTCTAGTTAACTTTGTAAATGAAATAATTCTGTGTGAAGAATCAGATTATATTGAGGGTATTGGATTTATATCTCATTTTGAAATATATCTTTTAGCAATGAAAAATATGGGTGCAAAAACTGATCAGCTGGATAAATTGATCGCAAGAATCACTGATAACGGCTATAACGAAAATTATCTTGATGATATTAATGCAAGTGTTGAAGTAAAAAGTTTTTTGAAACATGACTTGGAAGTATCAATAAATGGAACATTACCAGAAATCATTGGAGCATTTACTCTTGGTCGAGAAAAAGTCATACCAAACATGTTTAGTTATATATTGCCTGCTATTAAAGAGACATCTACATCCAAGTACCTCATAACATATCTTGAAAGACATATTGATATTGATGGCGATAGGCATGGCCCACTATCAATGAAGCTTCTCAATACTTCTTGTGATAAAAAGCAATTATCACTTGCTTATGCAACAGCCATAAAGTCATTGGAACTTAGATTATTAGTTTGGGATAAGGTTTATGACGATATTAGGGTTGAATTTATATAACTATATGTTAATATACTGATATACAAACCTCCTCCGTATATAATGAAGCCGACATGAAGTCGGCTTTATTATTCAATAAGCAGAAAGCTGCCCGTCATAATCTCATATGATGAAACGTCCTCTTTACTATTTATTCCCAAAAGTACGCTAATTGCTCTTATGGTATTTCCATGAGAGACAATAAGAATATTTCCTGATAGTGGCAATGTTTCCAAAAAACTACTCACCCTGGTACTAACATCCTCCAGACTTTCTCCATTAGGTGGTTTTGTACCCCAACCTCTTCGAGCTGAAAGGAATAATTCTTCTCCGACCCGTTCTTTAATTTCAGATTTATTTAATCCCGACCAGTCCCCATAGCTCCTCTCTTTTAATCTATCATCATATTTAATTTCATAACGATCATCGACAATTAGTGATGCTGTTTTTGCAGCTCTTTTGAGTGGTGAACTGAAAACATAATCAAAATCTACTGATGACAAATCATTTTTCAGCTCTTTCGCGACATCAATACCTTTTTTTGTAAGATCAGGATCATGCCAACCTGTAAAAAGATGCTTTTTATTGTATTCAGACTGCGCATGACGCACAAACCATATTTTTCTTTTTTCTTGATTGTTCATTTTTTATTTGCAATATCGTTATACATTTCCTCACTACTACTAGGTATCTTCCTTATTTTAAAGTATTGTGAGAAGTATAGTCCAAGTTCATAAAGAAGCCACATCGGTAGGGCTAGTAAAATTTGAGAAATAACATCAGGGGGAGTTAAAAGCATTCCTAGCGTAAATGCTCCCACTATTATATAGGGCCTTTTTAGGGAGAGTTTTTCTCGAGTCGTAATCCCTGTAGTTATTAATAGAACAGTAATAATAGGAACTTCAAAAGCAAATCCAAAAGCAAAAAATAAAGCTATAACAAAGTCTAGGTACCTACCAATATCTGTCATTACAGCAACATCAGTTGGAGCTATCCCAACAAAGAAAACAAATATTAAGGGGAACACTATGAAGTATGCGAACAGTGCACCAAGATAAAATAAAATACTACTCGATACAATCAAAGGCAGTACAAGTTTTTTTTCATGATTGTATAAACCCGGTGCTACAAATGACCAAAGGTGATACAAGATGTATGGAATAGCTATAAATATTGACAGATATATAACTAATTTGAATGGTATGAGAAAAGGTGATGCGACATCGATAGCGATCATCTCACTACCCGAAGGGAGTGCGTTTAGAAGAGGGATTGACAATAGATTATATATATCACCAGAAAATGGTATTAACATGATAAAAACTATCAAAACAAACAATAGTATTTTTGATAGTCTATTTCTTAATTCTAACAAATGAGGTAAAAATTTACTCTTAGTCTGTTTTGTCTCTTGCTGATTCATCTTTTGTTTCTTTAATTCTCTTTTGAAGTTCTGTTATTGAAAGCTCTTGATCTTTTAAAATCTTATTAATGTCTGTACTATCCACTTCATCATCAATTTGATTTTTAACATTACTGAAATATCTTTGAACCTTACCGAACTGCTTACCTAGATATGATGCAACTACCGGTAATCTTTCAGGACCAAGTACGAAAAGTGCAAGAAGGAATAAAAAGAATAATTCCCAGAAACCAATATCAAACATAATTTATGTTTTTTTATTATTATCGTCGATATTCTTTTCTGTGGTGGTATCTTCTCTTGACGATTTCTTAAAACTCTTCATGGCAGCACCTAAATCTGACCCAATATTTCGCAGCTTCTTTGTTCCAAATAAGACTACTACAATAATTAAAATAAGTAATATTGACCATGGTGATATTCCGCTTAACATTCTAAATCCTCATTTTTTTCTATTATTCTTCTCATCTATACCAGAAATTCCAAATCTTTTTGTTAACTCATCTAATATCGTAGCATATTTAATGTCAAGTGAGGCTAATAATACAAGGACATGAAATAACAAGTCCGCCGTTTCATGAACAACCTGAGCTTTGCCATCTTCCGTGGCGTCAACTAATTCACCTGCCTCCTCAGTAATTTTATCACAAATATGCTGATTACCTTTTGAGTAGAGGCTTGCAACATATGAATCTTCGGAGTCTTCAGTCTTGCGCTTCTGCAAAATTGTCTCAAGCTTTTCTATTATATCACTCATTATCTTTTCTCTTACTATCTCACAAACACGCCCTTATCTCTAAGAAAATCTTTTGCTTGACTAATACTATACTCACCAAAATGAAAAATGCTCGCAGCAAGGACTGCGTCTGCTTTTCCTAGCGATATTGCATCATATAAATGTTGCAAACTGCCTGCTCCTCCAGAGGCAATCACAGGAATACTTAGTTTATTTGAAATTTCATTTAATATCTCATTATCAAAGCCTTCTTTTGTTCCATCTTTGTCCATGCTAGTAAGTAAAATTTCACCAGCACCTCTTTCCTGACACTCTAGACACCAGTTAACTGCATCTAATTGAGTTTTATGCCTACCGCCGTGCGTAAATACATTATATTGTTCTTTGCTTTTTTTAATATCAACAGCGACTACAATACACTGCCTACCAATCTTATCAGTCACTTCATTAATCAAGTCTGGATTTGCTACCGCAGCGGTATTAATTGTTACTTTGTCAGCTCCCGCAGATAAAAGATCTCTTACGTCACTGAAACTTTTAACGCCGCCTCCGACTGTGAGTGGAATGAATACCTCATTTGCTACTTGCTCAACAACACCCACTATGTTGTCTCTACCCTCATGAGATGCGGTGATATCTAAGAAGGTTATTTCATCAGCCCCCTCCTTATCATATTTTTTTGCAATTTCTACAGGATCACCTGCATCAACTATATCAACAAAGTTTATTCCTTTAACAACTCTACCTTTGTCTACATCAAGACATGGGATTATTCTTTTAGCTACACTCATTGATTGCTTCCTTTAAGTCTATTGTGTTTTCATACAGAGCTTTGCCAATTATAAATCCGTCAATCTTACTTGTAGTCATTTTTTGGATTGACTGAATATCATTAGTGGATGTTACTCCACCAGAAATGATAGCCTTGGTACTTATAAACTTTAGTATCTTCTCAATAGATTCGCTGTTAATACCCTGCATCATGCCATCTTGATTTATATCAGTGACAACAAACAGTTCAATGCCATTTTGCTCAAAGTAATCTATGAAATCGCCCACATTATTGTTTGCGGTTGTTTCCCATCCATCACCTGCAAGTTGCCCGTCCTTTATTGCTATATCTATCGCCAATGACTTTCTCTGTGCTTGGTCAATTGACAGAATAAATTCTCTGTCTTTAAGAACTTTAGTACCTAAGATAATTCTATTAATGCCATTAGCAAGATATTGGTTAACTGTTTCAATATTTCTAATTCCGCCTCCAATTTGAATGAAAATATCTGGAAATGATTTTCTTATCTTCAAAATACTGTCAATATTCATTGGTCTTCCAGCTTTTGCTCCATCTAGATCGACCACATGAAGAAATCTAGTGCCTTTACTAAGCCATGATGATACGACAGATTCTAAGTTATCTGAGTAAACAGTCTTATTTGAATAATCACCTCTTGATAATCTGACACATTTTCCATCAATTATGTCAATTGCAGGATAAACAATCACTTCAAACTCTCCGACCAGGTAATAAAATTGCTGATCAATTGTAGTCCATAATTGGAACTTTTTTCAGGATGGAATTGGCACGCAAATATATTATCTTTAATAACTGATGATGTGAAATCTATATCATATGTAGTTGTAGAAGAAATATCCTCTTTAGATTCAGCTGAAGCATAATAGCTATGTACAAAATAAAAAAAAGATGTTCTAGGTATATCGCTCCAGATTATATGATCTTTTTTTTGCTCAACATTGTTCCACCCCATATGTGGTACTTTCAAGTCTTGACTTATCTGCTTACTAAAATCATTCACAGATCCTTTGATAATAGAAAGGCAATCAACTCCGTTATCCTCGTATGATTTTTCAAATAAGATTTGAAACCCTAAACATATCCCAAAAAATGGCTTATTTAAGATGTGCTCGTGTAATCTGGGAAAGCTATTAGTTAGTTTTTGCATGCATGATTTTGCTGCCCCTTGTCCTGGTAAAACAATCATTGATGCTTTCTTGAGGTCCTCATTAGTGGTGGCTACACATACCTTATATTTCTTATTGGAAGCTTTTTGGAATGATTTAATCACACTATGAAGATTACTCATTCCATAATCTATAACAGCTATATTTTTCATTAAAGAAATTCTTTTGTCGAAGGAATCTTATCTATATTTTTTGCGTCTAAAGAAACAGCCATTTTCAAAGCTCGTCCGAATGCTTTGAAGATCGTCTCAGCAATATGGTGCGCATTCTTGCCACGAATATTATCAATATGTATTGTTGCTTTGGCGTGATTTGTGAAGCCATGAAAAAATTCACTCAAAAGTTCAACATCAAACTCTCCGACCCTCGCTCTTGGATAGGTAACATTGTATGTTAATCCTGGTCTACCAGAAAAATCCACTACTACCCTAGATAGTGACTCATCCAGCGGGATGTAGGCATAACCAAATCTCTGTATGCCTTTTTTATCCCCGAGTGCTTTGTCAAAGGCTGACCCAAGAGTGATGCCAATGTCCTCTACAGTATGGTGAGCATCGATTTCGAGATCACCTTTGGCATCTAAATCTAGATCAATCGATGAATATCTGGTAGTTTGATCAAGCATATGCTCAAGAAAAGGCAGGTTGGCTTTTAAATTACTTATGCCCGAGCCATCTAAGTTTAAAGATAGGCTAATATCTGTCTCCTTAGTTTTTCTTGATTCGCTTATCTTTCTCATGCGCCTATATTATTATATTATTTGTCACTTAGCCATTTCTTTACGATCTGAATTACTTTATCAGCATTATCCTCATGATAGTGGCTGGATGATTTAATTTCGTATTGCAATGATTTTTCACTTATTCTTTTAATTAATTTTTTTCGTTTAGACGCTTCTTTAAGAACTAAGTCAAAATCGTATTCACCATAAATATCAAGTATTGGTATATTTATCTTATGATAAGGATATTCTGTTACTAGTTTTTGTCCTTTATCTACAGCTCCACTACCAACCATGACTATTGCTATTACTTGCGGGGGTAAATGAAAATTCTCAATAAATGACATTAGCATATGAACTCCACAACTATGAGCAATGATTACTAATCTATCGTTTTTTGATGAAATATATTCGATTGCTGAGATTATCCTCTGATCAGAGTCATAGAGTATATCTACATAATCGTTATAAGTTGATCCTTTTTCTAGTACAGGTAGTTGAATATTGTATGTATTAAAATTACCGCTGAACTGGGTCCTAATTGGGTGAGCGAGATTATAATCATTAGGACTAAGACCTCTTCCATGAAGATATAAAATGGCAGAATCTTTGTCGTCATTATAAATTTCTAGGGATGAGAATTTTCCATACTTATAATTTATATAACTGTGCTCACCATCAAAAACTTCGCTTAGGCTTTGGTCATAAATCATTCTCTCTCTTACAAGATCTGGTTTTTTTTGTGCGGGGTAGAAATAATTTACTGCTAATACGAATAGTGCTAACCCAAAAATCTGTTTAAATAATGTCATCGAATATCTTAACTAATTCCTTACTTATAGTAGGTTCTAAAACTGAATGTCCCGCGTCTTTAGCAATTATTAGATTAGATTTTGGATACACTACCTGCAAATCATAAGCTTGTCTGATCGGGCAGACAACATCGTACTGGCCGTGAACTATCCAACATGGGATATCACTGATGAGGTTAATGTTTTTTAATATTTGGTTCTCTTCTATGAAGCAGTCATTGATAAAATAATGAGACTCTATTTTTGCTAGTGATATTGCACATTCATCAAATGCGTCAATTACTTCATTTGATGGGAGTAAACAGGATGATCTTCCTTCCCAGAGTGACCACTCTTTGCAAGCTCTTTTTGATGTAATCTCATCAGACGAATGAATCATTTCATGATAAGCAGATAAAATGTCATTTCTCTTTGATTTACTAACTATAGATAAATATTTTTCCCAGTAATGAGGATATATCTCTGAAGCTCCATGTTGATAAAACCATTTGATATCATCACTTCGGCATAAAAAAACACCTCTCAATGTAAGTGTTGCTACCCTCTCTGGATTATTCTCTGCATATAAAAGTGCTAATGTAGAGCCCCATGATCCACCATAAATATTAATTTTATCTATAGAGAAATTTTCGAGAATAAGGTTTATATCTGAGATAAGATCACTAGTTGTATTTTCTTTCGTCTCTCCATATGGTTTTGATTTACCACATCCCCTTTGATCGAACATAATGAGATGATATTTTTTTGGGTCAAAAAATTTTTGATAAATAGGAGATGTTCCTGCTCCAGGGCCACCATGAAGAAATAGCATCGGTATTCCATGGGGGTTTCCATACTCCTCCACATATATTTCGTGAATATCACTGACCTTAAGAAGATGGGTATTGAATGGTTTTGATATTTTATAAAATTGCACAATTTATTATATCTTATAAACATCAGATCCGTCTGGTCTATGTTTGTAAATTCTTAATGTCCACATGTATTGCGAGACATCAAAAAGAATCTGTTGCTGAAGACACATATTTATTTTCAAGCAGTCTTCATCGATATTATTAGAAGGAAAATTATCAAGTTCAGGAAAGACTTTAAAAAAATAATCGTTTGACTCAAAGTTATATGTGCACATGCAGGGAAGAACTTTAGAATTTGTCAATTTCGCCAGCTTGCTAATTGATTTTAGAGTTGCCTTTTGAGTATCAAAGAAATCAGTAAAGATTGAATCATCTAAACTTATATCCTCATCTGCTAGCAAATATAAAACACATGGTTTTTTCATTTTTTTTATTATGCTTTTAAAGCTATTTTTTTCTCTTGGATAGACTATTACTTTATCAGTGGCTTTACTTCTTGATTTACCAATAAACCAATTCATCAAATTATTTTTAAATGGTTTATATATGCTTAACAAATTGAACTTTGATAAAGCTCTGCCACCAAAGTCTAACGAAAGTGTATGTGGTGCCAGCAGAATAACACTCTGTTTATTATCTAAGATTTCATCAATCAAATGTAAATCACTTTTGATTATCAGTTGTTGTAAATACTTATCAGATCTCCACCATAACAAAGGGAGATTTATGTACATATGGCCTAGATGCTTGAAAAAAAGTTTAGATTGATTACTAATGCCCTTGTCATCTAGATTCTTAAAAGTCATAGATAAATTTTTTCTCGTAATTTCTCTTTTTGATTTACTAAATTTAAACAGTAATTTACCTAAAGCCGTTCCCATGACTGCTCTAATCCTGGCAGGAAAGTATGCAATCAATAGTGTCAAAGATAGGAAGACCCATATAATCCAGTACTTCGGGTAGAGGTAGGTAAATGAGAACTGCTCTCCTTGAGATGGATGCTCATTAAACGGATTATTTTTTGATATGAATGCTTTTTGCATTTTAGTATTTCCAAAAATATTTTGTTATGAGAATGATGAAGGTAAATATTTCTAACCTACCTATTATCATCATGAGAAGTAACAATGATTTTGAAAAATCATTTAACGATGCGTAATTCCCGTATGCGTCACCTAAAGCAGGGCCTAAGTTATTTATGCATGCTGCGACTGATGAAAAAGATGTTACTACGTCATGTCCTGACAGCATTATTAATATTGATGCTGTAAAAAACAATATTATGTAGAGGATTATGAAAGATAATATTGTCTCTATTGTCATATCATCAACTTTTTTATCATTCACTTTTATTGTTATTTCTGCTTTTGGATGTATCACTTTTAGTAGTTGCTTTTTGATTGATTTCAATGCAATAGTAAACCTTATAACTTTCATTCCTCCACCAGCAGAACCCGCACACGCGCCAATGAAACTTGATAAGAAGACAATAGTTATTATAAAAGTAGGCCAATTACTGTAGTTTGATACAGTAAAACCAGATGTGGTAGCAAATGAAAGAATATGAAACATAATATCAATATTCTCGATCGACTGAATCCTGCCGCCAGTAGAGAAGATGGCTACTAGCAACAATAAAATAATAATTATCAAAAGAAATGATTTCATTTCTGAATTAGATGTGTAAACCGTCAGAGATTTGTTTTTATAAAATAAAAAATGCAAGACAAAATTTAACGCAGACAAAAACATGAAAACCATACATATAATCTTTATTAGATCACTTGAATAAAATCCAATGCTTGCATTATGTGTAGAAAATCCCCCTATAGATACAGTAGAAAAACTATGCCCGATAGCATCAAAATAGCTCATACCTGCAATTTTATATAGTACTGCACAGGCGATAGTTAGTACGATGTATACGCCCCACAAGCTCTTTGCTGTTTCTGTGATTCTGGGTGAAAGTTTATTATCCTTAACTGGAGATGAGGTCTCAGCCTTATACAAGTACATGCCTCCAACTCCTAAAATAGGAAGAATGGCGAGCACTAAAACTACAATTCCTATACCTCCTAACCATTGAAGTAACTGCCTGTATAGAAGAAGAGGTTTATTAAGGTTATCAATATTTGATACTACAGTAGCACCAGTCGTTGTCCAACCAGATGCAGATTCAAAAACAGCATCTACTAGGCTGAATTTTAGACTATCATCCATGAGAAATGGAATAGCTCCAAAAAAGCTTAAGACAAACCAGAATATTGCTACAATTAAAAATCCTTCACGTATTTTGATTTGTGATCTTTCTTTTTTATTTGGAAAGTATGTAAGGAGGCCTACAAAAAAAATTATTAAAAAAGATTGAAGAAAATTATCTATGCTCTCCCCATAAAAGAATGCAGCGCTTATTGGAATCAATATAAACAGACTAAAAATCAGTAAAATAATACCTGTGATCTTAAGTATTTGATAATAGTTCATTTAAAAGAATCCAATCCCAACTTGAAACAGTTTTGCCAGTTTCGGAAAGTCTCTCTTATTTAATAGAAATATAATTAATCTATCTTCACTACATATCTCTATGTCACCTTGTGCAAGTATTACACTCTCATTTCTATATATGGCACCTATTCTACAACCTTGAGGTAGTTCGAGATCAGATATTTTTTTACTAACAACTTTTGAAGTATTTTTATCTCCATGAATAATAACCTCAAACAATTCTGCTTCGCCAAAGCCTAAGGAATGGACTTTTACAACATCACTTGCTCTTACAGACGCTAAAAGTGAACCAATTGTTACATCTTCAGGTGATACAACAACATCTATCTCTTTAGAGACTAACTTGCGATATGAAGGCTTATTTATTATTGCGATCGATTTTTTCGCACCAAGATCCTTCGCTAGCTTAGATGATAAAATATTCATTTGATCATCATTTGTAACACTACAAAAAAAATCAACGTCTTTTATTCCCTCATTCTCTAAGAGTGATTCATCGGATATATCATCATTCAAAACTACGACACCCTCTAGAGTTTCTGAGAGATATTTCGATCTTGACTGATTTTTTTCTATTATCTTGGTTGAGAATTTCTCTGATAACTTTGCTGCAAGAATAGTTCCTACATTTCCACCTCCAGCTATCATTATATTTTCTACACGGGACTGATTCTTTCGTAACTCACTCATGAATCGCATATTTTCTTCAGTTGCTAAAAAAAATACATCATCTCCTGTTTCTATTAAGGATGAGCCATTCACTGGAAGTGATTTCCTATCTCTATATATTGCGATAACATTTACATTCACATTCGGCATATGTTTTTTAAATTCTGAGAGTTTTTTGCCAGCTAGTGGGCCATCTTTTAGAACAGTTACACCAATGACTTGTAATTTGCCATCAGCAAAATCAAAAGCTTGAAATGCTCCAGGATGTTCTATGATATTTTTGATAAAATCGGTAACAAGAAGACTGGGGCTGATTATTGAATCAATAGAAAATAAATCAAGGTTAAAATCAGATGTCTCTTCTCGGTACTCTGCATTTCTCAGCCTTGCAATAACATTTGGAACATTGAACATTTTTTTTGCCAGATGACATGAAACTAAATTAACCTCATCGCTTGCAGTTGTCGCAATTAAGATATCGCAGTCGCTTAACTCCACTTGATTAAGAACCGAAGGTGATGATGCGTTTCCTTGTATGGTTTTTATATCATTGTCTTCTTGTAGATCCTCTAGCACAGATACATTATTATCCACTAGGGTAATATCATTTCCATCATCAGTAAGGATCTTGGCGACAGAAGCGCCAACTTGTCCTCCACCTAATACTGCTATTTTTTTCATGGATGTTGCTTTGGTGACAATTCTACATCATCTAAAAGTTAATTGTATATATTTAATACTAATTTAAACCGAGATTATTGAGTAATCTATCTTTGAATTCTGAGTTAGAGTTAAATAAATCTCTTTTTGTAATGATCTTTTTCCCCTCGAGTTGTAGTTTATTAATTGATATGTATCCTCCTTTTGCACTCACAAGCAATTCGTCTTTTGAAAAAGCCTTGATCTCACCAAAAGCCATATCATGATCCTGTTGAATATAATTAGCATCTATAATTTTAATATCCTCTCCTAGTAAGTTTGTTCGTGCAACAGGCCATGTGCTTAGTGCTCTGATTCTATTAAAAATAGTAACGACATCTAAATCCCAGTAAAAAATACTGTCTTCTTTTTGGATCTTATTCGCATATGAAATTTCATCAGGTTGGTCACTATCTAGGAATTCTCCTTGAGTTAGCCTGTTGATAGCAACTGATAAATTATTTACTGCTAACTCTGTCAAACTATCTTGAATTGATGAACAATTATCACTTTCTAAAATTTGGTATCTTTCTTGAAGTATAATATTACCCTCGTCTAATTTCTCGTTTATCCTGAAAAAAGTATAACCAGTATATTCCTCGCCGTTAATAAGTGCATGTTGTATTGGAGCTGCGCCTCTGTACCTAGGTAGCAATGAACAATGTAAATTCATAATCCCGTACTTGCAATGATCTATTAAACTTATGGGAACTAACTTGCCATATGCATAAATTATACCAAGGTCATAATTGGAACTCATAATCTTTTTAGTCACAGAATCACTGAACCGATCTGGGAGTATGTATTTAATATTTTTTTCTTCACAACATTGATGAACAGGTGTCTTAATAACTTTTCCTCGACGTGTTTTAGTAGTACCTTGAGAAACGACTAGCGATACATCATGACCTAATTCAATAGTCTTATCTAATAAAGGAACTGAGTAATAGGGACTACCAAAGAAAATAATTTTCAAACTCTTCATTTGATATATGGATTCTCTGTTCTATGTGGGCTTGTGTTATTGTTTTTTTGTTTTGTTAAACCTTTCTCAATCTTAGATCTTTTCATATCTGATAGATAATCAACAAATATCTTGCCATCAAGATGATCTATTTCATGTTGAATGCAAACAGCTAAAAGTTCTGATGCTTCTGAATTGAACTTATTTCCATCAACATCTCTTGCTTCATATTTAATATGATTAAATCTCTCGACTTTTTCATAAAATCCAGGGACAGAAAGGCATCCCTCGTCGAAGAGGATAGGTTCGCTCATTTCTAAAATAACTGGATTTATCAAAACAAGTTTTTGATTGTGTTCTTTGGAAACATCAATCGTTATAACGCGTGTAATTACGTTGATTTGAATAGCAGATAGTCCAATGCCTTTTTCATGATACATTGTCTCAAACATGTCTGAAACTAACTCTTTTAAGCTGTCGTCAAAGGATGTATGCTCCGGGCAATGTTGTCTTAGCCTGTTATCTGGGTAATGAAGAATACTTCTCAAAGTCATTTTTTTATTCTAATATCTTGTACTTATCGTTATTTTGATAGTATAAAGTAAAAAATAGAATAATTAAGCATGGTATACGTATGAAAAACTTAATGATTGTGGAATCTCCCACTAAAGTTAAAAGTATAGAGAAATTTCTTGGTCCAGATTTTAAGGTAATAGCGTCTGTAGGCCATGTAAGAGATCTTGTTTCCTCTGCTAGAAAAGGGATAGATGTAGATCAAGGGTTTAAACCCATTTGGAAAGTTTCAAATAATAAGAAAACAGTAATTGATGACATTAAAAAATTCACGAAAGATGCTGATGTTATATACTTTGCAACCGATCCAGATAGAGAGGGGGAAGCCATCTCCAAACATTTATATGATATTTTAGATAAAGCAAAAATACTTAAAGAAAAAGAAACACATAGAGTAGTCTTCAATGAGATTACAAAAAATGCTGTGACCGAAGCACTAAAGAAGCCAAGATCAATATCAACGAGTTTATGGGATGCATACCTAGCAAGAAGAACGCTTGACTACCTCATGGGTTATGACATTTCAGAATTTTTATGGAAAAAGGTTAGTAGAGACGCACGTGCTGGGAGAGTCCAGAGTCCTGCATTGAGACTAATCGTAGAACGAGAAATAAAAATAAATGCCTTCATTCCTGAAGAATTTTGGAATATCACTGCAAGTGTTTCAAACAGTCAGAGAAATATTGAAATTGATTTATCTCAGATAAAAGGCGAAAAAGTGAAAAAAGATAACATAACTATCATAAATGATTCCAAAAAGGCAAATGAGATTAAGTCTATGATTGAAGAACATGACAAAGTCAGAGTATCAAATATAAAGCATGGACAGAGGAAAACAAAACCAAGGGCGCCCTTCACAACAGCATCTCTTCAACAAACTGCATACACTAGTCTGGGATTGTCAGTTAAACAAACCTCGGCAATAGCCCAAAGGTTATACCAAGGTATGGACATAGGAGCTGGACAACCTGAAGGGCTGATTAGTTATATGAGGACAGACTCGACAAGTTTATCAAAGGATGCATTAGATGATATCTCTGCCTACTTGAATAATAATCACCAAGGGCTCGCATCAGATGAAGTTAGAGTATATAAAGGTAAAACAAAAAATGCACAAGAGGCACATGAGGCAATTAGACCTACATCAATGTTTAATACGCCCGACAAAATAAAAAAATATTTAGAAGAAAATGATTATCGTCTTTATGATTTGATATGGAAAAGGGCTTTAGCATCACAGATGAAAGACTCCATAAGTAAAACAGTATCAATAGATTTATTAGCGGGAAATGATTTTCTGTTCAAATTTTCTGGGTCATATTTGGATTTCCCAGGTTTTAAAGAAGTATATAGCTTTGGTGATAATGATGAAAAAGAGAAAGAAAATAAAAAAATTCTTGAAAGTCTTAAAATAAATGATGAATTAAATGTTGACTCCGTAAAAACAGAACAAAAATTTACTCAACCCCCGGCGAGATATAATCAAGCAAGTCTAATTCAAGCACTTGAGGAACTTGGAATTGGTAGGCCCTCCACCTACGTTACAATAATTAATAAAATTATGGAAAGTAATTATGTAGATCCAGATAAGAGTAATTTTCAACCCACTGCCCTAGCAAAAGTTGTTTATGAAACCCTCATAAATCACTTCAAGAATGATTTGGTAGACTTTGATTTTACTGCAAGGCTAGAGCAAGACTTAGATAAAATTGCAAATGGTGAGAAAGAATACATGGATTGTGTAGAGAAGACGTATAAACCATTTAAAAATAATCTAGATGATAAAATTAAAACTGTTGATATATCTGAACAAAGAGAACTAAAAGATCTTGGAGTCCACCCAGAGACTAACAGGCCCGTAACTGTTCGCCTCACAAGGTACGGTCCTACAATTCAGATGGGCACTAAAGATGATGAAGAGAAACCAAAATGGGCAGCATTAACGCCAGAACAAAAAAAGAATATCGATGCTATCACACTAGATGATGCTATTCGATTATTTAAATTGCCTGAGAAAATTGGAGAATTCGAAGGAGAAGATATTTTAATTAATATTGGACCATTTGGGCCATATGTTAAATGCGGGAAAACGAATGTTTCGATGAAAGAAGTTGATATTTTTTCCTTGTCAGAACAAGAAGCAACATCTCGAATAGAAGAAAAAAGAGAGATTGATGCAAATAGAGAAATTAAAATTTTTGAGTCATCTGGAATCAAGGTTTTGAATGGAATGTATGGGCCTTATATTACAGACGGGAAAAAAAATGTTCGAGTACCAAAAGATATCGAACCTCAATCACTGGATGAAAATACATGTATTGAGATGATCAAGAATGCTCCTAAAAGGAGGGCTAGAAGAACTCGTGCGAAGCGATGATACCTAAGCTTAATCCACGTGATGCATCTGACGTGCTCAAAAGTGGTGGAACAGCAATCTATCCTACAGAGGGAATATATGGTCTTGGTTGCGATCCTTTCAATTCAAAAAGTGTAGAAAATATTTTTAAAGCTAAAGGACGAAGTAAAAATAAAAGTTTTATTATTCTTGGCTCTGATATTAAATATTTCCATAATATAATTGACAATACATATTTTATGGATGAGTCATTACAGTCTGAGAGTTTTACTACATGGGTGGTTCCATCGAATGTAAATTGTCCACCGTGGCTTAAGAAAAATGATACAGTTGCGATAAGATTGACAAAACATGAGACCGTAAAGTTACTATGTGATCACATGAATGCGCCTATAATATCAACCAGTGCAAATCTGTCAAATTCTCAATATGATGGTGATATAAAAAATATTGAAAAAGTCTTCAATGAGAAAATAGACTGTATCGTTAAAGGCATCTTGGGCAACGAGAGGAAACCTTCCACTATAAAAAATATAATCACAAAAGAAGTCATAAGAGCATAACAATGAAAACAAATGAAATATCAAAGAACTTTAAAAAAACTCAAAATCAAATTATCAAAGCTATAAAAACCCTAGACTCGACAATTATAAAAAAATCATCTTCTTGGAAACATAGGACAGGTGGCGGTGGGATAAGCTGCGAAATGGAAGGAAGTAAATATATTGATAAAGCAGCTGTTAATTTTTCAAGTATAGTAGGTGATAAACTTCCAACAAGCGCCCTACAAAAATCTGGAGTAAGTGGTCTCAATAAATATAGAGCTACAGGGGTTTCAGTAATTATTCATCCTGCTAACCCAAAAATACCGTGTGCTCACATGAACATTAGATTTTTTGAAGCCAAAGTGAATAAGAAGAATGTTTGGTGGTTTGGTGGAGGTTTTGATTTAACTCCTTACTTCATTAATAAATCTGACATTCATTATTGGAAAAACTCAGCAAAAGAACTTTGTGATAAATACAAAAGGGGAATGTATGAAGAATACAATAAAAATTGTAATGAGTATTTTTTCTTACCGCATAGAGAAGAGCCAAGAGGAGTAGGCGGATTATTCTATGATCAAATGAATTCGCCCGATTATAGGACATGCAAAGAGTTCACTCTTGATTGCGCTAGCACATTCAAAAATTCTTATTTGTACCTATTCAAACTGAAAAAAAATAAAAAATATACGAAAAAAGAAAAATCATTTCAATTATACCGCAGAGGTAGATATGTAGAGTTTAACTTACTGTATGATCGTGGGACTCTATTTGGACTTCAGTCAGGTGGAAGAGCTGAATCGATTCTTATGTCTCTGCCACCAGAGGTTACATGGAATAAAAAATATGACTTTACTAAGTATGAAAAAAATCTGATGGAAATGTTTTCTCTAGCTAGAGAGTAAAGAGTCCACCAGTTCTGTATTAACCTTTTTCTCCTCATCTTTTAGATCAACTATAGCCGTTGTAAGTCTTGAAACACAATTCATCTTGCCTGCCTCATTGAATATTTCTATACTCCAAACATGCACAGACTTCCCGAGGGCGATTGGTTTTGTAATGCCTGTTACAATTCCAGATCGAACTGGTCTGATATGATTTGCATTAAGTTCTAGTCCTACGGCTTTTTGCTTTCTCATATCTAAACATAAATTTGAGGCAATGCTTCCGAGAGATTCTGCCAGAACACATGAAGCGCCACCGTGAAGCACACCACGAGATTGTCTTGTGATATCCTCAACAGGCATAGTTGCTGAGATTGAATTATCAGTCATATCAGTAAATTTAATTCCTAAGTGCTTGTTTATATTGTTGTCACGAAGTGTAATGACGTGCTCAAGAGTATAATTTTCATGCCAAATTCTCATCAATCTACCTCATATGTTAAAACTTGATAGATTAATATATCATCTTCTCTTAAAATAAAAAGTCTAATGAAAAAATTATCCAAACAATCGTTCCCATCCTTAAGGATGAGACGGCTAAGAAGTACCGATAACATAAGAAGACTTGTAAGAGAGACAAAATTAGCTCCAGAAAATCTCATTCAACCAATTTTTTTGAGTGATGGCAAAAACAAGAAAGAAAAAATATCCTCTATGCCTGATATTTTTAGATTATCGATTGATCATGCTTTAAAAGAGATCAAAAAACTAACAACTGTAGGAATCATTGCAATTGCCTTGTTCCCAAAGATAGCAGCATCAAAGAAAACATTAAATGCAGAAGAAGCATATAAACCAGATGGATTAGTGCAAACAAGTATTAAGAAGATAAAGGATAAATTTCCTGATTTATTAGTTATAAGTGATGTTGCTTTGGATCCTTATACATCTCATGGGCAAGATGGAATAATTGATAAGAAGGGTTATATTCTTAACGATGATACAAATAATATTCTTGTAAAACAGGCACTAAGCCATGCTGAGTCTGGTTCCGATATTATAGCTCCCTCAGATATGATGGATGGGAGAATTAAGCTTATTAGAAAAGAATTAGAGAAGAACCAATTCTATAATACTAAAATTTTATCTTACTCTGCAAAATATTCATCAAGTTATTATGGTCCTTTTAGGGATGCAATCGGTTCATTAAAAGCATTAGGTAAATCGGATAAAAAAACCTATCAGATGGATTACTCAAATAGAAATGAGGCCATTAGAGAAATAGACTTAGACTTGAGGGAAGGTGCGGATCTTGTTATGGTAAAACCAGCAATACCAAACTTAGATATAATATCTGATCTTAAGGAAACTTTTAAGGTCCCTGTTCTTGCTTATCATGTAAGCGGTGAATATTTGATGATTAAATCTGCCGCTAGAAAAAATGTGTTCAATGAGAGAGATTTAGTTATAGAGACACTTACATCGATTAAAAGAGCAGGCGCATCGTCAATTATTACATACTATGCAAAAGAAGCAGCGAAATGGATGAATTAAAATTTGCGGTTATAGGCAACCCTGTAAGCCACAGTCTTTCACCAGATATTCATCTTTTCTTCGCGAGTCAGTTTCAGCTTGAGCGTTATACATACAATAAAATAAAATCTAATGAGAATGACTTTGAGAGAGATATCAATGATTTTTTTAAAAATGGAGGCATGGGTTTAAACGTTACAGTCCCATTCAAAGGCTTAGCTTATAATTTATGTGATGAATTAGATCAATCAGCTGGGCTGTGCAAAAGTGTAAACACAGTCTTGATTGACTCTGGAAAACTTATAGGGCATAGCACTGATGGACAAGGATTAATAGATGATTTCTTACATAAAGAAATTACTCTCGAAGACTCAAAAATATTGATTATAGGTGCGGGCGGATCAGCTGCGAGTATCATAAGCTCGTTATTATTTCATGGCAAAATAAAAAAAATTTCCATACTTAATAGAACCAAAAGTAATGCACTTAGATTACTCGATTTGTTTAAGACTAATAGATTATTAATGCATGAGGAGGGAGATGAATATGATATTGTGATAAATACCACACCTATCAGCATGAACGTTGATGATATTATTTTGCCTCCGGAACTAATCATGAACAAGCCGATCTGCTATGACCTATTCTATGATAAGGAAAAAACCCTTTTCCAGAAATGGGCAGAGAAAAATGAATCTACAGGTAACTACGATGGATTAGGCATGTTAATTCACCAAGCTAAACATTCTTTTAAAATATGGAATAATCTTTCGCCAGATATAGACGGTCTAGAAGAGTTATTAAGACGAAACTAAATACTCGTCCTTGTTGCTAACATAATGACTTGCAGAGTAATCAAGAAATTCAATCTCAGAGTCATTTAAAGGTCTTATTTGTTTACAAGGAGAACCCATGTATAAGTAACCCGATTCCAATTTTTTACCAGATGGGACTAAGGATTTCGCACCGACAATTACATTTGTTTCAATTATTGCACCATCAAGGATTACGCTACCCATCCCAATTAATGATTTGTCATGAATCGTGCATGCATGGATAATGCATCCATGACCAACAGTCACATCAGATCCAATGTTACATTCATAACCTTTGGAGTAATGACTTTCATGGGTAACATGCACAACACTTCCATCTTGAATATTAGTTCTAGCGCCAACATTAATGGGTTTTATATCACCTCTAATAACACTTTGTGGCCATACACTACAGTCATCACCGAGTGTTACATCGCCGATAACAGTTGCTTGCTCATCAATATAAACTCGTAGACCAATCGATGGTTCAGAGGATTTAAATTTTCTAATCATAAAGTATGTTTAAATAATTATGTAAAAACTATATCATAGTCAGAAAATTAAAATAGGAGTAAAAATGACAGAAAAAATTACTATGCGTGTTGGTGAGTCACTTGTTGCTGGGGGTCCTCCTGGAACTGCCGCTGAACCAGAAGTGATTATTGGTGAACTAGATGGCCCATTCGGAACTGCTTTCGCAACACTTCTTGGTGATCAAGCGAAAGGACACTCTAAAGTTCTTGCAATAATGAATACTGACATAATGGTTAAACCTGCTACTTTGATGATAAGTAAAGTAACAGTGGATAATACCAGATATACGAATATTCTTATGGGTACTGTACAGGGAGCCATTGCAAATGGGGTTCTTGATTCAGTAAGAGATGGAACTATTGATAAAAATAAAGCTAATGATTTAGGGATAATTGTTTCAGTATGGTTGAATCCAAGTGTGTCAAAAGATGACTCTCTGGATCACAAAATACTATTTGATATACATAGAAAAGCTACTTATCAAGCAATAAAAAAGGCAATGAATAATGAACCGTCTATAGATTGGTTGTTAGAGAACCAGGATAATATCGTACATAAATATTATCAAATGGGGCTAGATGGCAAAATATAAGCTGTGTTACAAAGACTAAATAATTACTACTACCTTATGCGGCTTAATAAGCCCATAGGCATTTATCTACTAATGTGGCCTATGCTTTGGGCCTTTCTAATATCGTCTGAGGGCTCACCAAGCATAATCTATCTATTTTTATTTTTGATAGGGGTGGTTCTAACGAGATCAGCAGGCTGTGTAATAAATGATTATTTTGATAGAGATTTAGATGCACAAGTCGAGAGAACAAAAGATAGAATGTTGGTGTCAGGACAAGTTACTACTTATGAGGCTATTATTTTATTCGTAGGGCTAATTGCACTGAGCATATTGTTATTAATGTTGATAGGTCTAGATATATTAGTGTATGCTTTGGCAGCTTTTTGTTTACTGGTAATTTATCCTATTTCTAAAAGATATATAAAAATTCCACAATTAGTATTAGGTATCGCGTTTGGATCAAGCATACCCATGGTGTACATTGTGGAAACCGGTGAAACAAGTTTGTCCTGTTTGTTAATCTACCTGGCTACGATATCATGGGCCATAGCATATGACACATACTATGCTATCGCGGATAAAAAAGATGATATTAAAATAGGAAATAAGTCATCAGCTATATTATTTGGTGAGAAAGATACCATTTATCCTTTTTACTTCCATATTTTAACGCTTGTCATACTAGTGGCTGTGGGAGTAATAAACAATCTTGGAATAATATTTTATTTCTCTCTTGCGCTAGCTTTACTAGTATCTACATATCAAAAAATATTAGTTTCAAACAGACTGCCGTATCAATGCATATCAGCCTTTGAGAATAATAATATTTTTGGATTAATAATCTTTTTTGGACTACTATTAAGCTATCTTTATGAATAAAAAAACCGCCAAATGGTCTTTGGAAGATATAGAGGCCCTATATCACCTACCCTTTAATGATCTCATATATAAAGCTCAGACTATTCATCGGGAGAATCATGATCCGAACAAAATCCAGGTATCAACACTAATGTCGATTAAAACAGGAGGGTGCCCTGAGGACTGTAAGTATTGTTCTCAAAGCATTAAATATAATACCAATGTTGAGATTGAAAAATTACTTTCTGTCGATGATGTTGTAGCACAAGCTAAGGCTGCCAAAGACTCCGGAGCTTCAAGGTTTTGTATGGGAGCTGCTTGGAGGAACCTTAATGATAGTAATCTCTCCAAAATTAAAGATATGGTAAAGGCAGTTAAGAGTCTAAACTTGGAAACTTGTTTAACTCTAGGAATGCTCAAAAAAGAGCAAGCTGAATCACTCAAAGAGTGTGGGTTAGATTACTACAATCACAATCTGGATAGTTCGGAGGAGTACTACAGCAAAGTTGTATCAACGAGAACATATAGAGATAGACTAAACACCCTAAGTTATGTCAGAGATGCTGGCATCAAGGTCTGTACAGGCGGAATTCTTGGTTTAGGAGAAGAAAATATTGATAGATTAAAACTTATTGAAGTTCTTTGTAATATGGAGGAACAACCAGAGTCTGTTCCAATGAATAAACTAGTAAAAATTGAGGGGACCCCTTACTCAGATAATGAAAATGTTGATAACTTTGATTTTATAAAAGTAATTGCTATAGCACGAATAACTATGCCTAAAACTTATGTAAGACTGTCAGCCGGAAGAGATACTATGAATGATGAAATGCAAGCATTATGTTTTTTTGCTGGAGCAAACTCAATATTTTATGGGGATGAGCTGTTAACAACAAAAAATTCTTCAATCAATCACGACAAAAATCTGTTAGATAAACTTAGAATCAAAACTATCTAATCTTGGCAACATTTAAAGATAAACTTAAATTAATTGAATCTGAGGGATACTTAAGAAAGAGAGATGTAATAAGCCTTACAACCTCCTCGCATACTCAAATAAGAGATAAAACCGTGACCTCTTTTAGCAGTAATGACTACCTTGGTATGTCAACACACAGAGATGTTATAAGTGAACTCAAGAAATCTGCCAGTCAATATGGTATCGGAACGGGCTCTTCTCCATTGATAACCGGATATACTCAATCTCATCAATACCTTGAAAAAGAAATTTGTGAATATCTAGACACAGAAAGCTGTATCGTTTTAAACAGTGGATATATGGCTAACCTTTGTCTATTGAGTATTTATGACAAAGAAGTTAATGTTATCCAAGATAAAGAGTCACATAATTCTATAATTGAATCATCAAAATTAAATAAGATAAAAATTAATAGGTACTCCCATCTTGATGATTCACAGATAACAAAACATATATCGAAAGATAATGACATATTATTTAGTGAAGCTGTTTTTAGTATGACAGGCGATATGACGAACTTAAAAAATCATTTGAATATAAAAAGAAAGTTTAACACACAGCTGTATATTGATGATGCTCATGGTTTTGCAATAGCCCAAAAGTCCAGCAATAACACAACGATAGAAACATCATGCGAATTATTTGGAATGAAACCCTCAGATGCTGATGCATATATGGGTACATTTGGCAAGGCAGTAGGGACAATTGGAGCCTTCATCTGTGGCAACAAAGACCTAATAGAAATGATTATTCAAAAAGGTAGACCATATATTTATTCAACATCACAACCACGATGTATGATTGATGCAACAAGAAAAAGTTTAAATATCCTATCTTTAGATAAAAGTCGCTATAAAAAATTACATGAAAATATTACATACTTTAATGATGCTTGCAAAATCAAAAAAATACCTACAAATCTAAATCAAGTACCTATAAAAACAATATTATTAGGAAATCCTCACCTCGCGCTCAAAGTAAAGGAATTGCTTTTAGAAAAAAAAATTCTGATACAAGCAATCAGATACCCAACAGTCCCAAAAAATAATGATAAAATTAGAATCACCCTAACATCTGATCATAATAAAAAAGATATTGATAATCTGCTAAATACCCTAGAGAATGTAATCTGTGAAAAATATACATAACAAAAATATAGTAGTTGGAATTACTGGAAGTATCGCTGCCTATAAAGCGGCAGATCTTGTGAGCAAGCTTAAGAAAGCAGGTGCTAATATCAAAGTAGTGATGACTAAATCATCTACATCATTTATCACAGAGAGAACCTTGGAATCCATTTCAAATAATAAAGTTCTGGTGGATGAAAATGAGAATGATGAATCATTTTTACATTTAGATATAGCAAAATGGGCTGACATATTTTTGATTGCACCGTGTACAGCAAATTCATTTAATAAAATAACTTCAGGGCTAGCGGATGATTTACTATCAACTTCATGTCTTGCTTTCAAAGGGAAAATTCTGATTGCCCCTGCCATGAATCCAGATATGTGGAATAATGAGATGGTTCAGAAAAACCGAGAGAATATGTCAAGGCATAAGTTCAAAATCATTGGACCAGATTATGGTTTGCATGCATGTGGTGATGAAGGCTATGGCAGGATGAGTTCACCTGAGGCCATACTTGAGAGTCTAAGTAATGAGGTAGAAAAAAATGAGCTTGATGGTATTAGAATATTAGTCTCAGCTGGTCCTACAAGAGAGCCAATTGATCCAGTTAGATTTATAAGCAACTATAGTTCAGGGAAAATGGGCTATGCGTTAGCTGAATCTGCAAGAAATTTAGGAGCAGATGTTGAATTGATTAGCGGCCCTGTTGGCATAAAAATGCCCGAGAATATAAAGATTACGAGTGTAGAGACATCTGCCGAAATGTTAGATGCAGTCCTAGGAAAAATACCTTACTGTGACGTATTTATCTCAGCAGCTGCTATATCTGATTATAGACCATCCCACAAATTAACAGAAAAACATAAAAGCTCTGACGGAGAACTTGTAATTAGATTAGAGAGGGGGGAAGATATCTTGAAACTAGCGAAAGAGACAAAAGCTGGTTTATATGCTGTTGGATTCTCAGCAGAAACAAATAATATATCCGATAATGCGAAAATTAAATTGGAGAAAAAAAATATTGATATGATTATTTCTAATGAGGCAAATCATCAAAAAGGTTTAGGTTTTGAGTCTGATATGAATGAGGTCTGCATAATTGAGAAAGATAGAATGTTGAAGATCCCAAAAAATACAAAAAAAATAATTGCTGACATAATTTTGAGCAGGATAGCAAAAAATATTAAAGGGAACTTAATCAAAATAAAAAATGTTAGATAAAGTTCAAATAAGGATAGTAAACAACTTAGTTAAATCAACACCAACATATGCTACCAAAGGTTCAGCGGGTTTAGATCTTCGTGCTGCGGTGAAAGATAAGATTCATCTTAGGCCTAATGAAACATTACTTATTCCAACAGGTTTATCAATTTTTATTGAAGATAAAAACTACGCAGCAACTTTACTTCCTCGCTCCGGTCTTGGACATAAAAATGGTATTGTACTTGGAAATCTAGTTGGACTGATAGATTCAGATTATCAAGGAGAACTTATGATATCTTGCTGGAACAGAGGTAAAGAAAGCTACTTCATAGAACCAATGGAAAGAATAGCGCAGATGGTTTTTATCAGAGTTGAGCACCCCGAATTTGAAATTGTCGAGGAGTTCCAAAACACAGAAAGAGGAGATAAGGGCTTTGGATCATCAGGAACAAAATAACATAAAGGCAGATATTTTTAGAGCATATGACATACGTGGTATCTATCCGAGTGACTTCAATGAGAGTACAGCATATTTAATCGGTGTGGCCCTAGGGAATAGAATACAAGACCAAAAAAAAGCTGTTGTTGCAATGGATGGTAGATTGAGTGGGCCAAATATAAAAACGTCACTTATTAATGGACTCCAAGCTGCTGGTGTCGAAGTTACTGATTGCGGGATGATTCCTACACCATTACTTTATTTTGCAACTCATTCTCTCGATATACCAAATGGCTTTATGGTTACTGGAAGTCACAATCCTAAAAATTATAATGGAATAAAAATGATAATAAATGGAAGTCCATTATTTGATAAAGATATATATGCATTACGCGAATGGATTCATAATAACCCAATTTCTGCAGTGGATAATCAAGGTCCAATAAAAAAATATGAGATGATAGTAGACGATTACATAAAAAGAGTAAAAAAAGACACGAATATTTCGACATCAAAAAAAGTAATAGTAGATTGCATGAATGGTGTCACAGCTGCAGTTTTAGATAAAATATTAAAGTCATTTCATATAAACGCAGATTACATAAACTCAAAAGTAGACGGTAATTTTCCCAATTGCTCCCCAGATCCAACCAAAGAGGTGAACCTTGAAAATTTGAAATCAAAGGTCACCAGTACTAATGCTGATTATGGTGTAGCATTTGATGGTGATGGTGACAGGACCGTCATCATCAGAAAAGACGGTTCGGTCTTGTGGCCTGATGAATTAATGATACTATTTTCTAAGTCTGTGCTGATGCAGCACGCGCAAGCTAAAATTGTTTATGATGTTAAATGTACAAGAAATTTAAAAATCAATATCATTAATGATGGAGGCATACCATTAGAATCTAGGACAGGTCATTCATATATTAAACAGACAATAAAGAAAGAAGGTGCAAAATTAGGTGGTGAGATGAGTGGTCATATTTTCTTTAATGACAAGTGGTACGGCTTCGACGATGGAATCTATGTTTTTTTGAGATTTTTAGAAATTCTATCTCAAGAAAGTCAGCTTCTCAAATCTCTTGAAGATTTACCAAAAACGTGTGCTACTCCAGAGATAGACATTGAATTTAACGGAAATAGTCATTTCAAATTTATTGAGGAATTTATCAAGTCAAGTAAATTTGATGAATACAATGTTTCTTTAATAGATGGCATTAAAATATCAAATGATACGTCATGGGGTTTGATAAGAGCATCAAATACATCTCCAAAGATTACACTTAGGTTTGAATCTGCCACGGAAGACGGACTAAAAAGCATAAAAAATGATATTAAAAGTGCTATTCTTAAAATTGATAATAAGTTAGACTTACCCTTCTAAAATTATGAATGATAAAGTGATACTAAGAGAAAACTCTGCAAATATTCCGTCAACAGCTAATGTGCTGATTGAAGCGCTTCCATACATTCAAAAGCTAGCCAACAAAATTATTGTTATAAAATTTGGTGGTAATGCCATGATAGACGATAGGCTGAAAAATAACTTCGCTAGAGATGTCGTTCTTCTAAAACAGGTTGGTCTTCATCCAGTCATAATTCATGGCGGTGGACCTCAAATTACTAACTACCTTGAAAAAATGGGTATCAAATCCGAATTCGTCGATGGAATGAGAGTAACGGATGATAAATCAATTGAAATGATTGAAATGGTTTTAGGAGGATCAATTAACAAAGAGATTGTAAATCTAATAACCAGCCATGGAGGTAGAGCAGTCGGTTTATCTGGAAAAGACGGAGGATTAATTAGGGCTAAAAAAATGGTAGGTGAAGGTAAAAATAAGGATTTTGATTTTAAAAATACTGGAATGGTCTCCAGTATAGATCCCAGTGTGGTAAACCTTCTTGATGCAACCCCATTCATACCTGTTATTGCGCCCATTGGTATTGGTGAAGATTTTAAAACGTACAATATAAATGCAGATATTGTCGCTGGCAAAATAGCAAAAATACTTCAAGCAGGTAAATATGTCGTTCTAACTAACACAACAGGAATATTTGACGATAACGGCAACCTAATCAAGTCAATGAATGCTGAACAAGTTAGACAACTTGTCAACAAAGGGATAATTTCATCTGGCATGCTTCCAAAAGTTGAATCTGCGTTAGAAGCCGTATCTGCTGGTGTACAAAATGTTCAGATAATTGATGGGACGATCGACCATGCTATACTACTTGAGTTATTTACAGACGAAGGTGTAGGTACGATGATACGAAGAACCTAAACCTTGGAATATTTCTTTCTTCTTTTAATATCTTTCTTATCAAATCTTTTTTCAGCTTTTTCAGGTGGAGGAGCTGGAATAATTCAGCTACCTGCTATTCTGCTTCTTTTTGAAATTTCTTTTCCGGTTGCTCTAGCTACCCATAAAGTTTCAACCGTTTTATTAGGCTTGGGTGCTACGCTGAAGTTCTTCGAGAAAAGTAAACCGTCTTATAAACTCTTAAGCGAAGGCATAATAATAGGCATACCAGCCGTTATGCTAGGGGCATATTCAATAAGTTTTATCAATGAAAATCTTGCAAGGCAATTTTTAGGTTTACTAATTCTGCTTGTCTTTTTTTTATCATTTACAAAAAGTCACGGTCAAGATAGAACTAAACCCAATCCGTTAATTGTATACCCATTGCTTTTTATTATTGGATTTTTGAACGGGTCCTTATCAGCCGGGACAGGTCTTTTGTACACACTTATGCTTACAAAGCTATATGGTTATACTTACAAAGAAGCAATAGGTTATACTTTATTAGTTGTAGGTCTTTTCTATAACTTGATTGGCGCAATCGTTCTATATATTATATCTTCAATTGATATCTCAATACTTCCTATACTTCTTTTTGGTTCATTTGCAGGAGGGTATGTGGGCGCTATGATTGCTATAAAAAAATCTAATCTTCTGATAAAATCGGCATACCAGTTAGTTACTCTGATAGTTGCATACAAACTATTATTCTAGTTAGCACCATGTTCTAACATATACTCATCCATTGCTTGAATGTGTTCTTTATACTCTGAATTTGATTTTATAAAATTCGAAATATCATGGAGTGAAATAAGGCTATGCACTTTTATTGTAAATTTTCCTGTTATCTCTTTAGCGGCAGCCTTATTCTCTCCAACTTCCATCCTATCGAAAGCTACCAAAACATCGCTGCATGCAGCTTTTGATTCAGTAATCATTTCTATAGATTCAACAATGGATGATCCTGAGGATATAACATCATCAACTATCAAAGATATTCCTGTGATAGGGCAACCAACAAACTTTCCCATGTCCCCATGCTTTTTCTCCTCTTTTCTGTTGAATGCAAAGGGTTTATTAATTGAATAATTCTTATACAAGCTATGACAAATTGACGAGCACAAGGTTATACCCTTATAAGCTGGTCCAAAAATAAAATCAAAATCTAATGAATTTTCACTAATATAGCATGCATAATAACTGGATAATTCATTAAGGAGTTTGCCATTGTTGCAAAGACCCGTATTAAAAAAATAAGGGCTTTTCCTGCCTGACTTCAGGGTAAAGCTTCCAAACTTTAATATTTTCTCATGAAGTGTGAACTCAATAAATTCTTGTTTTTTACTAAACATAGTGAGCAACCATTAAATAATGATACCATATCCTTTAAAACATCATGAAAGTAATAACAATTAATGTTTGTGGTATACGCTCAAGTCAGAAAAAAGGTATATTTGATTGGCTTTCAAGAAGTAAAGCAGATCATATATGTATGCAAGAGACAAGGGCGCTAGAGGATCAAATAGATAATGATAATTTTATCTTAAAAGGTTATACAAGATACATGAACATCGCAGTTAAAAAGGGCTACAGTGGAGTTGCAATATATTCAAAACATGAACCTTCAGAAATCATTAGTAAATTCTCTAAGTCTATTTTTGAAGAAGAGGGAAGATTTATTTCCCTAGAGTTCAAAGATTATATAGTCGCATCAATCTATTTCCCCTCTGGATCATCCGGAGAAGAAAGGCAGAAAATGAAATATGAATTTATGGATTTATTTGAGAAATATGTCAAAAAAGAAATGAAAAAGAGAAAAATGCTAATCCTATGTGGTGATTACAATATAGCTCATACAAAAGATGATATAAAAAATTGGAAATCAAATCAGAAAAACTCTGGCTTTCTCCCAGAAGAAAGAGCTTGGATGACAAAATTAATTGATAACATAGGTCTCGTAGATGCATTTAGGGTTAAATGTAAGCAAAATGATATTTATACTTGGTGGTCTAATAGGGGTAATGCATATAATAATAATGTAGGCTGGAGAATTGACTATCAGATGGTTACGAGTAATTTATTAGACAAAATAAATAAAGTATCCGTTTATAAGGGAAAAAAATTTTCTGATCATGCTCCATTGGTAATTGATTATGATATTTAAAACTCTCAAGGCCAGTGTTACTCCCTACCTAGAGAAAAAAATTCTAGTGTCAATGATCATGGGATTTGTATCGGGTTTACCTTTGTTATTAACTATAACTCTTCTTCAAGCATGGTTAACAGATGAAAATATTTCAAAATCTACAATTGGGCTTTTTGCTTTAATTGGTTTGCCTTACTCTCTTAAATTTCTATGGGCTCCTTTGTTTGATAGATATGTAATCTCTGCCTTGGGTCGAAGAAGAGGTTGGCTACTATTATCCCAAATATTCTTGATATCCTCGATATTTTTTCTTGGACAATCACAACCAGAAATTAACTTGTATAACGTTGCAGTTTTATCCTTAGCTGTAACTTTTTTTTCAGCCTCGCAAGACATAGTCATTGATGCCTATAGAAGAGAAAGTTTGAGAGAGAGTGAGCAGACAATAGGTGCATCCGCTTATGTACTAGGTTATAGGTTTGGTGCTTTAGCCGCTGGTGCAGGTGGATTAATTCTAGCAGATATTTACTCCTACTCCCTTGTTTACACAATTATGTCACTAATTATGATACTGGGTGTTATAACAACATTGTTAGCAGAAGAACCCAAAGTCGAATTTAAATCATACACTCTACGTGAATCAATTATTGAGCCATTTAAAGAGTTCTTTACAAGATATACAGCGATCAATAGCAATATAAAGGTTATGACGCCGTATCTTATTTTACTTTTTATACTCTTGTATAAAGTAGGTGATACCATGGCCCACTCTTTGAGCACAAACTTCTACCTTGACATTGGCTTTTCGAAAACAGAGATAGGAACAATTGTAAAATTCTTTGGTCTTGGTGCTACATTACTTGGTGCTTTTTTAGGTGGGGCAATATCATTGAAACTAGGTCTTTATAAATCATTAATATACTTCGGAATATTTCAGCTAATAGCTACATTAGGGTTTTCAATATTATACTATGCCGGGAATAATACTATGATGTTAATCACAGTTATATCACTTGAAAACCTGGCAGCTGGAATGGGCTATACAGCATATCTAGCTTTCATTGCACACATGACGTCTAAAGAATTTACTGCAACGCAGTTTGCTTTGATGACAGCACTTATGTCTTTGCCAAGAACATTTCTTTCTGGTACTTCAGGATATCTAGTAGAGCTTTTGAACTGGGATTTATACTTTATTTTTTGCTCTTTAATAGCAATACCTGCTCTGATAATATTAAGAAGAATTAAATTTATTATTAAAGATGAAAAAATTTAATACAGCTGATCTTTGCGATGATCATAATCTTGAAATAGCTAAACCTATTTTTAAATTGTTCGGTGCAAATTCTCATTGCCATGGTCGCATAAGAACGGTAGAGGCTATAAACGATAACTCGTATGTAAAAAAGCTTTTAAGTGAGGATGGTCATGGATGTGTAATGGTGGTGGATGGTAAGGGCTCGGAAAAATGTGCGTTAGTTGGAGATAACTTAGCAGAACTAGGATTTAAAAATGGATGGAGCGGTATTATCATTAATGGATGCATAAGAGATTGTCTAGAGATAAGTAAAATACCTATATCTATAAAAGCGATTAATCTAGTCCCTAATAAAAGTGAGAAGAAAGATGTAGGTAAATATGGCATAGATTTATCTTTCGCAGGCATTTTATTTAAAGAAAATGATTATATATATTCAGATCCTGACGGTATCGTCATATCTTCGTCAGAGTTAATCAAGTGATATCTAACCTTATAAGCTTGGAAAATATCTCTTTAGTCAAACAAGATAAAGAAATAATCAACAGCTATTCGTTGCAAATCAATCAAAAACAAAAATATAACATCTATGGTGAAAATGGGTCAGGAAAAACTTCTTTATTAAAAATTATTGCTGGAATAACCGAACCAACTGAAGGAGAGATACACTCCAATCCATCATTTGATATGAACAAGGACATTTTTTACATAGGTCACAAATATGGACTTAAAAATGAGCTGTCCGTTTACCAGAACTTAGAATATGCACTTAATTTTGCTAATAATAATGATCATTCCTCCATTGAATCAGAACTTGAAGAGTATTCGATGAAAAAGTATATCAATACGCAAGTAAGATATTTATCACATGGTCAAAAGAAAATTATTAGTTTGATTCAACTGACTCTGATTTCTAATAAACTCTGGCTATTAGATGAGCCTTTTACCGGCTTAGACAAAGCAAAAATTGATTTGCTACTTTCTAAAATGGATAAACACGTAAGCAATATGGGTAGCATTGTAATTACAAGTCATAACGTCAAAGAAAATTTTGATAATATAAAATTATGTTGAAATCGTTCATAACAATTCTACTTAGAGAAATGCACATTGTACTAAATACCAGCTCTCGTGTTTTCATGCCGATTGTTTATCTACTGTTAATTATAACTTTTTTCTCAATAAGCCTAGAAGGAACAACTGTTGGTGGGTATGAAAATATCCTGCCTCAAATCATCTGGCTGTCTTGTCTTTTGGTTAGTCTTCTTAATATGGATTCTTTATTTAAAGAGGATTATGAAGACGGAACGCTTGATGGTATTGTTATAAATTCTGAGATACTCGAAATAAGCCTACTAGCTAAAGTCATAGCACATTGGATGTTTACAATAATCCCTTTGGTTATTGTTGCTTTTTCAACAAATTTACTTTTAACAGATAAGCTTGACGTATCTATAATCTTATTAACAAGCCTGATAATAGGAACGCTTACATTATCACTAATAGGATCAATAGCAGCCTCGTTAACGCTCAGTCTTAGAGGTAATGGTTTGTTACTGTCTACTATTGTATTGCCACTTGACATCCCGATACTGATTTTTGGAACAAGTGCAATCTATAATGCGTCAATTGGTATGAACTATAGCTCAGAAATGTTATTTCTTACGACATTACTAATTTTCTTTCTGATAATTGCACCATTTGCGGCATCGTTCGGTGTAAGGAATAGTTTAGATTGATTTGACCCAAAGCTTATTCTTTTCGTAGTCTAGTAAAATATTTTGAGAAGATTTCAACATAGCTCCAAAGAAAAATAATGTAAACCCCAAAGCAGTGATAATAAGTGGTGTTAACATTTCCCCAGCAATGCTAGGTGTACTCAACTTAATTACAGATGGACCCTGATGCAGCGTGTTCCACCATTCGACAGAGAAATGTATGATTGGGATATTTATAAAACCAATTATAGCTAAAATATTCACTGCGGAAGCAGCTTTCTTTTTATCTTCGAAAGAGCCATGTAAAAGTAATATCGAAAGATATAAAAAGAAAAGTATCAATTCTGATGTTAATCTTGCGTCCCATGCCCACCATGTACCCCACATTGGCTTTCCCCAAATAGCTCCAGTGAGAAGAGTAAACAAAGTGAAAAGCGCCCCGAGCTTACATGAAGCAAGTAGAATTACGTCATATACTTTCACATGCCATATCAAAGATACAATTGCAGAGAAAAAAACAACAGAATAAGCGAATAGGGAAATCCATGCACTTGGGACATGAACATACATAATACGAAAAGCATCTCCCTGTTGATAGTCAGGTGGAGCTACAAAAAGTCCTTGATATAAACCAAAAGAGATGAAAAATAGCGATAAGGTAAGAAGCCATGGTATTATGGCGCTAGTAAATTTATAATACCCTTCAGGGGAAATCTTTGATAATAAACTTTTAAGCATAATTCACAAAAAATAATAACACACAATCGATTCTATGGCTGATAATAATAAATTGAAGGATTATGAAAAAAATATGACTACATGGTGTAAAAGCGTCCTAGGCAAATATAGAATCATGAAAAAGCTCAATAAAGATGCATATAAAAAATCTATCCTGTCAAAGAAAGACACTGACTAATGGTATCTTTATAATCACTTAAATTCCCATTAATAACAAAAAAAGGGCCATTAAGAAAATTATCCTCCGCACCGTAGGAAAATCTTTTTAAATTCTTGTCTAAAAATAGGCCGCCAGACTCCTCAACAATGCACTGTCCAGCTGCAGTATCCCATTCATATGTCGGTCCGAGTCTTACTGAGAAATGACCACTGCCCTCAGCAATTTTTGAAAATTTAATCGCACTAGACATAAATACTCTATCTGAAGTAGGGAAGTGATTACCTAATATATCCAATATACTCTCTCTAACAGAAGTGCTTAAAAATATACAATCGTTAATATTCATTTTAGAGGGTAACCTTACACTTCCCTTGTCCTCACGTATCAAGTACGAGCCGTTACCTTGTATTGCATAATAGAATTCTTTCGTACTGGGAATATAAATGATCCCAAAAACTGGATAATTATTTTCTATGTATGAGATGCAAATACAGAACTGGCTGCCCCCCCTAATATAATCTTTGGTCCCGTCAATAGGATCAACTACCCAGTAAGAGTTGTCTCTTTTTGTGTTATCGATATTTTCTTCAGATATCACGATATCATCAGGAAAATTAGATAATAAATACTCGACAATAATGTCATTAGAGATTAAATCAATGTTCGTGACGGGTGACTTATCAGATTTTGTCTTGATCTTTAAACTACTTTGATTTTCTAGTTGAATCTTCCCGACTCTCGAACAAAGGGTCACAAGATTTTGAATATGTTCGTCAAATTTATTCATAATTATTTTGTATGTAATTCACCGCAGCATAAACTCTAGAATCAATAATTTTATATTCTTCTAGCAGTGAATTTATATGCGGTATCTCTACTTTTATGATTTCTAAATCTTCTGGTTCGTCCCCGATCAGTGATGATGGTTTTAAACCCTCTGCAAGCATCATATAAGTAATATGATCAATATAACCGGGAGCAAGATATAGTTTTTTTATGAAATTTATCTTGCAAGACTTGAATCCAACTTCTTCTTGTAATTCCCTATCAGCTGCTTCATATATTGTTTCATTAGAATCTATTTTTCCTTTTGGAAGAGTTAACATGTAATCATCTACAGCAGCTGCATACTCCTTTATAAATATTATATTATTATCAAGAACAGGAATAATTAATACGGCACCCTGTCCTGTCCCTGAAATGATCTCGTAATTTAAAACTTCATTTGAAAATTCTATTTTTGCCTCATTGACATTAAATAATCTACTTTTAAAGAGTGATGATTTTTTCAGAATTTTTGGCATGTTGTAAAATAATAAGAGTTGATGATACATTAATGGTTATGATATTTAAAGATACAGAATGCTTATTATTCGATATGGATGGTGTTATTTTAGATAATACTTATGACAATAATTTTTGGCAAAACCAGATTCCTAGTGTTTTAGCTGAAAAAAGACAAATATCCTTTGAGGATGCCAAAAGGCTCGCGATACAAATATTTAATTACAAAAAAAATTCTAAAGATTGGTACGACTTAGATTATTGGTCAAATATGCTTGATATTGATATAGAAAAACAAAAAAAAGCAGAAGAAAGCTATGGAAAAATAAGACTCTACGAGGGTTCAATCTCTTGCTTAGAAAAATTGAAAGGTAAAATGAAGATGATTCTAATTACTAACGCACATAGGAAAACATTAAACATAAAATTACAGAAATATGACTTATCTCCATATTTTGACGAGATGGTTTGTGCACACGAACTGCATTACGTGAAAGAGGATGTACAACTTTGGTATATGCTACGATCTAGATACAGGATTGATTTCGAAAAAACTGTACTTGTAGAGGATACCATCAAAAATATTCATATGGGATTATCAGCTGGGATATCCAAGGCAATTTACTTAGGTAATGAAAAGTATGCATCATCAAATAAAATTCTCTGCATGTCATCAATAAACGATGTTCCTTCTGCATTCAATTAATCTTAAATCAGGGTAATTATTATTTTTTGGGAAAACTTCTTCTACTTTGATTCTCAAACTTCTTCTCACGAAATAAGTCAAACGGGTCACATGATCAGGGGAAATTTTATATTCAATTGATTTTTTTTTAAACTTTGGTTTTTTAAATAAAAGTGAAGCTAGAGATCTATCCTTGAGAAATTTAATAGCAATTAGTCGCCCTCTAAGCCTATTGACTGGGGTATATGATGTCGCCAGAATAGGCTTTTCAAGCTTACCTAGGAGCTGAACTTTTCTTACTAGAGAGTACCTCTTTGACGTATGAATACACTCTTTCGTAAGATGCATCTTAGAAGATAAAACTCTTATGGAGCTTTTCATTGCTAGCCTTTTTGTTAATGACGAGTTATCTATCAACAATTTTTTTAGGTTGTTTGGTAAACCCCCGAGTGAGCTCTCCCTCAACCATTTTTTCCTATAGTTGTACTTCATCAATTTTTTTTATGTTCCATCTTTTTTTAAGCTCTTTGATTTTTGCAGATGGGAGATTATATGTAAAACTCTTTATCTCATGAATATTATTCATGATGTCATTTATATTTGTAACTCTATAATTATCAGGTAAACCAGATTGTTTTGTCCCAAGATATGTACCAGCCCCTCTCGTGTTTAAGTCATGCTCTGCTACATCAAATCCAGAAGTATTTACTTCTAAATATTTTAATTTCTCAACTGTTTCATCTTTAACGTCATCAGTATGAATAAAATAACAATATCCTTGATCTTTACCTCTTCCGACTCTTCCTCTTAATTGATGGAGCTGTGATATCCCGAACATCTCAGAATTCTCTACTACGAGACAGTTTGCATTTTGGCAATCTATACCTACCTCTATTACACTTGTAGCTACGAGTATTTTTATGTTGCCTCTTTGGAATTCATTTATTATCCTAATTTTCTCATCAGAAGATATTTTTCCATGTAGTACAGCAGTTCTATATTTTGGGAATTGGTTTTTTATTATTTCTGAAAACATTTTTACAGACTGGAGAGTATCATCAGTTGTGTCTTCAACCCTTGTGCAAACCCAGTATGTTTGAACGCCTTTATCTAAATGATCTTGTACAAGCTCATAAACTTTTTGTCTTTTGTGGTCACTGTATACAGCAGATTTTGTCTTTTTTTGCGAAGAGGGCTTATCAGGTATTTTTATATAGTTCATATTCTCATATAGAACTAATGCTAAAGTTCTTGGGATAGGTGTAGCAGACATATAAATTAAATGCGGTTGATAAGCATAACTTGATGTGATTTGTTCTCTCTGTTTCACGCCAAACTTATGTTGCTCGTCAATTACAACAAGGGCTAAGTTTTTAAAATCATAGTCATCATATAAAAGTGCATGTGTTGCAACAAGTATAGATATTTTCCCATTTTTCAGTTCAAGTTTGATATCTCCCTTTTTTGAACTGCTATCCTTGCCACTCAGCATCACAACTTTACCAATGTCATCAAATAGAGATGTAAATGTTTTAAAATGCTGATTGCACAAAACTTCCGTTGGGACTAAAACTAAACACTGGTATCCATTCATTACAACATTCAAGCATGCTATAACCGCTACTATTGTTTTGCCGCAACCAACATCTCCCTGTATTAATACTCTTGACGGCTGAGTAGACTGCAAAGAATCAAAGACTCTATCTAAAGCGTTCCTTTGACCGTCTGTAAGTGTGAAAGGCAGTCTCTCTATAAAGTTTTCTGTAAATTTAGATTCTATAGTAATACCGAATGATTGTTTCTTGTCATACTTTAATAAACTTTCAAGAAATTCATGTTTATATAAATAGACTTCTTCAAAAATAAGTCTTTTTTTTGCTCTTTGATATTCTTCAAATGCATCATCATAGCTTCCTTCAGGGAAATGTAGTTTTTTGAATGCCTTAAGTATGGACATGCAACTAAAGTTTTCATTGAAGTAATCATCGAGTGCAGAAAACTTATAATTATTTGAAAGTATCTTGAAAGCCTGCACTATTAGTTTTCGTATCTTTTGTTGAGAGATAACTCCCCTAAGAGAATATGTTGGAATGATAGACTGCAAAGGCTTATTATCCACGAAAGTTTCTATTTCTGGATGAATGAATTCAATACTGTCTTTATTTTTTTTTACTTTACCATCAACCCTCACATTAATCCCGGGTTGAAGATTCATAAATATAATAATTTTGTGAATAAACCTTACTGTAAAAGTTCCTATTTTTCCTCTTATAGTAATTATGTAGTTGGGCTTAAAGCCCTTGGTTCTTATTGCTTTAATAATCTCACCTGATACAACAACACGGTCGCCATGATTTATGTTCTCTAAAGATAAAGCTTCAGATTTGTCACACAACTCTTTTGGCACACTAGAGAGTAAATCAAATACTGAGTTTATACCTATGTGTCTGAGTAACGAGAGCGTTTTGGGGCCTACACCATTTAAAGAGCCCACACTTATTGAGAGATCATCGGGCTTTTTGTGCATGATTTATTCTTTGAAGATAACTGCGTCGATTTCAACTTCGACATCTTTTGGTAACCTACTTACCTCAACAGCTGCTCGTGATGGATATGGTTTAGACAAATACTTTTTCATTACGTTATTAACAGATGAAAAGTTTTCGAGATTTTTAAGGTAAACCGTTAGCTTGACGCAATCATTTATGCTTGCTCCTGAGGAATCTGCGATATTACTCAGGCTATGCATTATGACTTCTACCTGCTCTTCAAAAGAACCCTGCACAACAGTCATGTCTTTGTAATCCAGAGGAATTTGTCCGGAGACAAATATAAAATTGCCTGCTATTACAGCTTGGGAATACGTGCCTATAGCTGATGGCGCCTTTTCACATACTATTTCTTTTTTGCTCATGGCTTTCTCCTAGTGTGACCAGCTTCTTTTAATCTCTCTAAATAGTTATGCCAGTTTTCTTTATAATTCTTACACAAGTTATAGAGATGTTCCCATGAATATAGACCAGTATCATGTCCGTCATCAAATACAATTCTCACGGCATAGTTACCTACTGGTTCTAATTTATCTATGGCAACATCTTCTTTGTTAATTTGAAGTTTTTCTTGTCCAGGTCCATGCCCCTTTACCTCAGCGGAAGGCGAGAAACATCTGAGGTATTCTGAAGTTATATCACTGCTATATCCGTCCTCAAACGTAATAGATAGGGTGTTAGTTTTCTTTATATATCTTAGTTCTGTAGGTTTAATCATAATATATACCTACTTAAATCTTCGTTTTCGGTAAGCTCATTTAGATACTTATTTACGTAGTCCTCATCAATTGTAATTTTACTCTCTTTCATATCACTTGCATCAAAGGATAAATTCTCTAACAAACGTTCCATGATGGTATGTAATCTTCTGGCACCTATGTTTTCAGTTTTTTCATTAACAGTCCATGCAATTGTAGATAGTCTGCTTATAGCACTTTGATCAAAAATAATTTCAACTCCCTCAGTCTTCATAAGTGAAGTATATTGTTGTGTAAGTGAATAATCAGGTTCAACAAGGATAGACTTAAAATCGTCAACCGATAATGCATTCAGCTCAACTCTAATTGGTAACCGTCCTTGCAACTCTGGTATTAGGTCTGAGGGTTTTGACAGATGGAATGCTCCAGATGCAATAAATAATATATGGTCGGTCTTTATAGGGCCATGTTTAGTGTTTACCGTTGATCCTTCGACTAGTGGTAAAAGATCTCTCTGAACTCCCTCCCTGGAAACATCTGCACCTCCGGCATTTGATCTAGAGGCAACTTTATCAATCTCATCAATGAACACTATGCCATTTTGTTCAACTTGCCTTATTGCATCTTGTTTTAAATCATTCTCATTAACAAGCTTTCTTGCCTCTTGTTCAGCTAATACAGACAGAGCATCTTTAATTTTCATTTTCTGTGACTTAGTTTTATTGCTGGAGAGGTTTTTGAACATACCTTGTAGCTGATCTGTCATCTCTTCCATACCAGGAGGTGCCATTACTTCAAATGCTGGCATTGATGCACTCACATCGATTTCAATCTCTTTATCATCGAGTTTACCTTCACGTAAATCCTTGCGCAAGGACTGTCGGGTTTCACTATTGTTTGTATTATCTGCTGTATCTAAACCCTGGACTAGTTCATTTTCACGAGATGGAAGCAGTTTCTCTAGAATTAGCTCCTCAGCTATCTCTTCTGATCTGTGTTTGACTTTTGACATAGCTTTAGTCTTGACTTGGGTGATTCCGATCTCTGTTAAATCTCTGATAATTGAATCAACTTCTTTACCAACATAACCAACCTCAGTAAATTTTGTTGCCTCTACCTTAATAAAAGGCGCTTGTGCGAGTTTCGCAAGTCTCCGAGCAATTTCAGTCTTGCCAACTCCAGTAGGACCTATCATAAGGATATTTTTTGGTGTTATCTCGTTACTGATTTTTTCTGGAAGCTGAAGTCTTCTCCATCTATTTCTCAAAGCAATAGCTACAGCTCTTTTGGCATCGGCCTGACCGATGATATGTTTATCAAGCTCTTGAACCACTTCTCTTGGTGTCATCTCAGACATTTATCTTCTCGATTGTAAGATTTGAATTTGTGTAAATACAAATATCGGATGCGATGGTCAAAGATTTTTTAACAATCTCTTCTGCCGATAATTCAGTATTGTCATACAACGCCTTTGCTGCAGATTGTGCGAAAGAACCACCGGATCCTATAGCGATTATAGAATCTTGGGGCTCTATAACATCTCCATTACCAGATATAAGCAGTGATACCTCCTTATCAGCAACAATCAGTAATGCCTCAAGGTTACGAAGAATCTTATCTGTTCGCCAATCCTTTGCAAGTTCAACAGCTGATCTAGTTAGATGACCACTATACTTTTCAAGTTTGCCCTCAAATTTTTCAAAAAGTGTGAAAGCATCTGCTGTTGCACCTGCAAAACCAGCAATAACATTATCCTTATAAAGTCTTCGCACTTTTTTTGCATTATTTTTCATTACTGTATTTCCTAGTGTAACTTGACCATCGCCACCGACTACTACTTCTTTACCTCTTCGTACTCCAACTATTGTTGTGCCATGAAATTTTTCGTTATTATTCATATCTATGCCCTAGGATGACTATTCTTATAAACTCTATTTAAATGCTCAAAATCCATATTAGTGTAAATCTGTGTCGTGCTAATGTCCTCATGCCCTAAAAATTCTTGGACTGCCCTCAAATCTCCAGATGCCTCTAAAAGATGAGTTGCACAACTATGTCTTAATGTATGGGGTGATATCTTACAATTCAAGCCTTGTTTCTTAACCCAGAAATTAATCCTGTTCTGAATAGATCTGTTAGACAATCTAGTTCCGAATTTATTTATGAATAGAGCGTTATCCACTGGACGAAGGTCACATCTTGCGCTGGTCCAATCTGATAGTGCCTCAGAGGCCTTTGCTCCCAGTGGTAGGATTCTCTCTTTCTTTCCTTTACCTATGACTTTGACGCATTTGGACTCAATATCTACAGAATCTATATTTAAACTTGAGAGCTCGCTCAGTCTCAATGCAGAGCTGTACATTACCTCTATTATTGCTCTATCCCTTTTCGAAACACTGCTTGATGCATCAATGTTACAAAGAGTATCTACGTCACTAATTGATAAGATATTTGGTAATTTTTTTGATAATTTTGGTGTTTTAATATCGATCATTGGACTAGTAGAAATTACAGATGTCTTAAGGAGAAATAAAAAATATGATCTTAATGTAGATGCTTTTCTTGCAAGCGATGAAGGAGATAGTCCTAAGCTATTCAATTTCATAAAAAAAGATTCGATGTGGAGTCTATCTGCAGTATACAAATCTTGATTTTTACTATGCAAAAATTCATTAAATTGCTTGAGATCGATCTGATAGTTTTTGAGGGTGTCATTTGTATATAGTTTTTCGTTTTTTAAGTAATCTAGAAAATCACTTATATATGAGTCTGTTTTACTCAAGTGCACCCTCTCCATCAAAAGTACTTGGACCAATTAACATAAATTCATCTGGGTTATAAGTCTTCTTAATATCTAATATACCACCTTTCTGCTTCACTCTAATCATAGACTGAGTAACTCTTGATTCGTGACTTAATTCATAGAGTTTAAACATACATATAGCTGCTGCTGTAGCTCCACTACCACACGAATCAGTATAGCCGGCTCCTCTCTCATTAACCATAATATCTAAGATTGTTTTATCATCTGACATAAAATCAGAAGCATTATTTATAAATCCAATGTTCATTGTGCCGTTGTAAATTTCATTAATTATTTCACTTATTCGCTCCTTATAATTTATGGACTCTGGTGAAAAAACTACACAGTGATCATTGCCAATCGATAGAGGTATGAATGAAAACTTCAAATCACTATCTAATTCGTCCAACGTGACTACTAGACCATCGTTCTCAATTGAGTATTTGCTTTCATTTAGTAGATCAATTTTATCTACATAAATAGGGCTGCCCATGTTTACCGAAATTAACTCATTATCATACTCTGCCTGATAAACCTGATTACAAACAACGAGCCTTGCTCTCTTTAAATTATACTTTTTGTTAAGGTATAACATTGTTGCTCGAAGACCGTTGCCGCATTGACATGCTTTTGTCCCGTCCTGATTAAAAACATCACAAACTATATTCTCTATATTTGATGTATTAATAATAAAAAACTGATCACACCCAATTACGTCCCTTTTTGAGTAATATTTAATTTGATCAACAGACAGTGAAGGCTTAGTCCCATCGTTCTCTACCAATATAAAATCATTACCATGGCTATTAAGTTTTGAATATGGAATCATTTTTTTATTTCTATAGTAACAAAAAAATGACGATCTGATATAGCTTTTACAGAAGATGATATGTTAGGAAAAGAGGAGAGTTGTCCCTCAACTTCATAAGGTGTGTAAGCGGCTCTAAGAGAATTCTCAAAATCGTTAAGTAATACTGGATTGTTACCTCCATATTTATCTAGGATAGTTAAAAGTTCATGCTCATTAGAAGGCCGAAATAAATCCATCAACACAATATGCCCCTGTTGTCGGACTAATTTGAATGATTTTTCCCAAAACTGTTTTGGAGATTTGACATGGTGCAGAACACTGTTGCTGATAAGAATATCAAAACTTTTCTCCTTAAGGTGTGTGTCCTCATACCTTCTTTGAATAATTTTAATATCGTCAATATTATTGGCGCTCATCTTTTTTGAGAATTCATCAAGCATCGCTGAGGAGCCGTCCAGGACTGTTATCTTACTTTTGGTCTTCTTGTATATTTCGATTGGTATTTCGCCATCACCACATCCAACATCCAATATTTGTGTTTCATCTGTGATTGAGCAAAATCCAAATAGATTTTCTAAAAATAATTCATTTGAACTTGAAAAATCAGCATTTGCATAGGCATATGCCTGTTCTTTTTGTTCCATCAAATCTGGTTCAGGGACTCGCTTCAACAACTTTCGTTTTCAATGATTTGATCAAGTGTGTCTGAGGTTCTAATGAGTTTGATTTCACTGTTAGAGATCATATACTCTGCCGGTCTTGGTCTAGTATTATAATTAGATGACAATACTGAACCATACGCCCCTACGTCTTGAATAACTAGTAAGTCACCTGATTTGCAATTAAGTTTTCTCTCTTTGCCTATAAAGTCACTACTCTCGCAAACAGGGCCAACGACATCGTAAACTTTATTTGGCATCTCACTTTTTCTGGTTGGCGTAATCTCATGGTATGCTCCGTATAGTGGAGGGCGCATAAGTTCGGACATACTTGCATCTATGATTAGGAAATTTTTTGCACTCGACTCTTTGACATATTGAACCTGACTGACTAATATTCCACAGTCGCCCACAACAGATCGTCCTGGTTCGAAAATAATATTTAAATCTAAATCTGAAAGAGAGTTAATAATAGTTTTTACGTACTCAGATTTGTCTACAAGTTTTTCGCCTTTGTAACTAATTCCTAAACCTCCACCAACATCTATGTGACTAAGTTTTATATCAATTGTGTCAAGCTTGTGTATTAGCTTTTTGACAGACGAGATTGAATCTAGGTATGGTTCTATTGACATTATCTGTGATCCAATATGAAAATCGATGCCGACTATATTAATGGAATCTAGTTGTTTTGCTTTTTTATAAATTTCAAATGCATCTTCATATGCAATTCCAAATTTGTTCTCACGCATACCCGTTGAGATATATGGGTGTGTTTTGACCTTAACGTCAGGATTAATTCTTATAGATATGTCTGCTTTTAGTTTCATCAGGGATGCTTGAGAGTTAATGGCAAATAGTTCCTCTTCAGATTCAACATTGAAACATAGAATTTTATTATTCAGAGCATATGCAATTTCCTCTTTTGTTTTTCCTACTCCCGAATAAACTATTCGTTTTGGATTAGCTCCAGCTTTAATTGCACGGTGGAGTTCACCTTTTGATACAACATCAAATCCCATGCCTTGAGATGCAATTAACTTTAAAAGCGATAAATTAGAATTGGCTTTTACAGAATAACAAAATAATGTTTTTTGAGAGGCGTCGGATATGTAATCCTTAATGTTTTTCTTTATTGAGTCCTCTGAATATATATAAAACGGGGTTTTGATATTCTTCGCAATATCTTCAATCGCTATGCCGTCAAAAAAAAGATTATCGTTTTTGTATTCTAGACTTTTCAAAGTTAATTACTAATTGAAATGATATTTTCCGCAGGAGAGAGTGGGCCTTTGTTGCCACAACCATAAATAAGCATCAGAGATGTAGACAATACTATAAGTAAAATAAATTTTTTATATCTATTCATATGATTAGTTATATTATAGTCTAAATCATACTGACATATAACGGAGTTTTGTGATAAATGAACTTAGATGTAATTACTGTAGGTGAAAAAAGTACTGCAGACATCGTACTTATTTGGTTTCATGGGTATGGTGCAAATAACTGGGGATTTGAGCCATTTATTAAACTTTTAAACCTAAACTTAGACGGAAGGTTACATGTAGTCATGCCAAATGCCCCTATGGACAACGGTAAAAGGTCTTGGTATCCACTACCAACAACAGATAATGGTTCTGTAGTCGAGGATGATAAAGGAATAATGAACTCAAAAAAAAATTTAGCCGAAGCGCTTCATGAACATATAGATAAGGAGAAGAGATTGTACTTAGGTGGTTTCTCACAAGGTGCTGCTCTTTCTCTATCAATGGGACTAAATAATGATGTAAGAGCTGATGGAATAATTGCAATATCTGGATATGTCCCGTCAGCCTCAAAAATCAATATTGTGGATCATAATAAAGATATATATGTCGCACACGGAAAAAATGATACGACTATTTCTATTGAAACTCACAAGAAGTCAGTAAGTTTTTTAGAAAAAAACAATCTTCCTCATACAGAGTATGTAGATGATTGTGGACACACTATAAGCAAAGGCATGATCAACAGTTTGAGTGAATGGATGTATGACAAGCTTTAAAGGGCAGATTAACTGCCCTTTAAATTAACACGTTAGTCGCGATGCCTTTGTGCAGCAGCCATTGCAGTTTCACTTCCGTATTTCTCATTTATTTTTTCAACTGATTCAAAGTGGTCTGCTCGTCTGTGTGTAAGGCACATACCTTTTTTGTCAACGCCCCAAAGTGCATAGGCGATGAAGGTTTTGAGATGATCTGGTGTCTGATCCATATGCGGAATTCCAAAACGGATCAACAGGTTATTTCTGTCGGCTCCGCTTGCTTTTTGTTCCTTCATAATTCTTTGGACCTCTACCTGAAGGTCTTTTACATCCTCACCATTCCATGAACCTACTTTGGTTCCATCTGGCAATATGATGTCATCTCCTTGTGGTACTGGATGATCTGGCATTTTACTCCTCCTGTAAATTTACCCTATTAGACTAGATATATTACAAAATTCGAAAGATACTAACAAGCACTATTGGCATGGAAAGGCTTCCATGTAGCCATTTCTCAAGGCTAAACCCAAAAGCTGCTCATTCTCATACTTTTTAAAAAAACCCGGCTTTATACTAATTGTCTTAGCTATCATCTCTCTGAGCATTTCTGCTGGTAGCTGAACGTTCCCAGGTTTACAGTACAGCTGAATATTATGTTTCCGATAATAGTATTCTGATGCCCACTCTAGTCCACTTTCAAGCCCAAATACATAAGAATCATAGGATTCAGGATTATCAATATACTCCTTGATTGTAGGAATGCTATCTGAAGAATTAACATTCAAGCTAATGAATAATGGCAGTGCAGCTAATATGTAAAACAGATTCTTACTTATACCCATTTTTCTCTAAAGAGGCTAAGATTTTTTTTGCAGATTTTTTAACATTAAGTGGTGATGTTGATCCTGAGGTTATTTTTTTGTGAATTGACTTTTCTATGTTAATTGCAGAGTAAACATCCTCTCCTATAATTTTTGAGAACTTATTAAAATCTTTTAGAGGTAAATCATCTAGCGAAGTATTCTTCAATTCTGCATGTCTTACTATTTTTCCAACTATCTCATGTGAATCTCTAAATGGTATGCCTTTCATTGTCAAATAATCAGCAAGATCAGTGGCATTTGAATAACCTTGGTTGGAAAAGCTCAAAGCTCTTTTTTGATTAACTGTTAAAGTTAAAATTAATCTCGGCATTAAGTTCAAACATGACAGAACCTCCGATATAGATTCTATTATAATGCCTTTGTCCTCTTGCATGTCTCTGTTATAAGTTAGAGGGAGTCCTTTCATTAGTACGAGAAGCGAAGTCAGGGCCCCTATAGCAGATCCGCATTTACCCCTTATTAATTCTGGGACATCCGGGTTTTTCTTCTGAGGCATGATCGATGACCCTGTACAAAATGCTTCATCGATATCTACAAGCTTGATGTGTGTGTTCATCCAGTAGATTAGCTCCTCAGATATTCTAGATAAATGCACCATAATCATAGAGCAAGAGTAAGCAAAATCACAGACAAAGTCTCTGTCACTAACTGCATCCATGGAGTTTGCTGATGTTGTTTTAAAACCAAGTTTATTTGCTACTAACTTCCTATCTATGGGATAAGGTGTCCCAGAAAGTGCAGCACTCCCCAGTGGCATCACATTGATGACTTCTCTTACACTATCAAGTCTCTGCTCGTCCCTTTGCAACATCTCATGCCATGCCAATAAATGATGTCCAAAAGTAATGGGTTGTGCCAGCTGCATATGTGTGTAACCCGGGAAGACAACATTTGAATTATCTAGAGCTGTTATAGCTATCGCATATCTTGTATCTTTAATTTTTTTTAGTATCAAATCAACACAATCTCGTAGATATAATCTTAGATCGGTAGAAACAAGATCATTTCTTGATCTGCCCATGTGTATTTTCTTACCAAGATCTCCGACCTCTTTTGTGAGAGCTTGCTCAATGTTCATGTGGACATCCTCTAGATTGATTGATAAAGAAAGCTTTCCATCATTATATTTTTTTTGAATCGTTTGTAGACCTTTGCATATTTTATTCGATTCTGATTTCGTAATAATCTTACATTCACAAAGCATTTGTGCATGTGCCATACAAACTTTAATATCAGAATCAAACAATAGATGGTCGACACTAATGCTTTCAGAAAATTCGAGCACCTCTTTATCGAGGCTTTTCTTAAATCTGCCTGACCAAGTCGCGTTTTTCACAATATTCCTCTAGAAATTTTAATATCTTTCTTAATGCCAGTATACTATATGTGAATTTCTGGTAATACAACTATGCAGGATAATATAAAACTAGCTACCCGTGAAAGCCCCTTGGCGCTACGACAGGCAAATATAGTTAGAGAGTATTTACTAGACAATAATGTCTTCAATAAAATAGATATTGTTGCGATGTCTACAAGCGGTGATAAAGCTGATAATGAGACCTTTAAGAGGAATGGGGGCAAAGGCTTATTTCTTAAAGAACTTGAAAATGCTCTTATTGAGGGTAGAGCTCATATTGCAGTGCATTCTATGAAAGATGTGCCCGCTAAAGTGAATGATAGGTTTTTGATTTCAAGCATTATGAGGAGAGAGGATCCCTGTGACGTGTTCATATCAAATTCTTACAAAAGTATAGAGGAGATATCAAATGGAACTATAGCCTCATCCAGTCCGCGCAGACAAGCAATGATCAAGAGTTTAGGAAAAAATATACATGTCGTTGAGATGAGAGGTAACATAAACACCAGACTAAAAAAGCTTAAAAACTCAAATATAGATGGAATCATATTGGCTAAAGCCGGGCTTCGTAGGATGGAAATGGATAACCTAATAACACAGAATTTAAGTGTCGAGTCGTTTGTCCCCTCGCCAGGACAGGGTGTATTGTGTATAGAGTGTTTAAGTCAACATAGCGAGATTATGAGTAAGATTAAGAGGATAGTAGATCTAAATACAGAAATATGTGTTTCAGCTGAGAGAATATTTGCTGCCCAAATGGATGGCGATTGCATGTCGCCAATAGGTGCTCATGCGACAATCCAAAAAGATCTAATTTCTATTACTGGGTTTGTTGCCACAGTTGATGGAACAAGATATATCAGAAATAAAATTGAAGGTAACAAGGACAACTATAGGGACCTGTCAACAAAACTCTCAAATTTATTCATCAAAATGGGCTCAAAAGGTATGCTGAAATGTTAGATGTTATTTTGGTATCAAACTACTCAATGAAAGAAGAGCTAGAGCAATCACTCAAATCTAATGACTATAAATTTCATGATCTTATGATACAGGATATTAATCACATTGAGAGATATCCAATCGATGATGAATACAAGACTATAATTATTCAAAGTGCAAATGCTATTAAAAAAATAGATTCTAGTAACAATCATATTTATAACGCAAAGCATATTTATGGTATTGGTCCGAACTGCAGAACTTGGGTAAAGAGAAAATTCAGCTTAGACTGCATAATACCTGATCATGACTATTCGAGCTCTGGGCTTATTGAAAAAATTAAACATGATAAATACGAACTTGGGAAAACTCTCCTACTGAAAGGCATAGGCGGGAAAACAACAATACAAAACTTTCTAGAATCAGAGAATCTGGATCATAACGTTTGTAATGTTTACGAGAGAGTTCTTAATGAAGATAATCTTCATAGTGTGACTGCAATGATAGAAAATGGAGCTGTAGTAATTGGTTTCAGTAAAAGCAGTGTAGAACCTCTACTAGATAACTCAGATATAAAATTAGATAGTGTACACTTTATTGTTTTAGACAAGTCAGATGAAGAGATAAAGTGTGACAAGGATGTTGCATCTATGACAAAGTTGGTAGATATCTATGATATCCCAGATATTGTTGAGAAAATTAAGGTCATAACCAAATGAGTATGATCTATTTGGTAGGCAATGGCTATGTAAGTGGCTACATATCACAAATAAAAATTGAAAATAAGAAATATGTAGGGGTTTGTAGATCAGAGAAAAAAAATTGTGACATTAACATAAAATTAGACATTTCTGCAGACAACAAAAAACTAAAAGAATTAATAACCAAAAAATCCATAGTTATCTATTTAGCTCCTCCACAACAAAATGGATGTATAGATTTAGTTCTTAAAAACTTTCTTTTAAATGTGAATAAAAAGAATATACAAAAAATTATATACACGAGCACGAGTGGAGTCTATGGTGACAAAAAAGACAAAGTTGTAAATGAGAGTGAATCTATAGAACCTATAACTGATAGAGCAAAAAGAAGGGTTGACGCTGAATCTCAAATTAAATCCTCTGGTCTAAATTATACGATATTTAGAGTTCCTGGGATTTATGGTAAAGGCAGGCTGCCAATGAAAAGGATCGAGGAACGGTTACCTCTGATCAAGAGAGATATTTGTAAACATACAAATTTAATACATGTTAAAGATTTAGCTAGACTCATAGTTGCGAGTGTTCATAATAAAGAATCAGATATGTCTATAATTAACGTAAGTGATGGTACCGCAATCAAGACAACTGATTACTATTTACATATTTATGACCTCATTGGACAACCTTATCCCAAATTCATTGATTATGAAGATGCGTCCAAGTTATACGATAAGAAAAGACAGTCTTTCATAAACGAGTCAAGAATTTTAGATACACGATTAATGCTAGAATTATTCCCGAACATTGTAGAGTTCAAAGATGTTAGAGAAGGTATAAAAGATTGTCTAAAGTAATAATTATTTTTTCTTTTTGCGCTTCAGCCAGGATAGTAATGGTTTCCACTCCTCCCTGTCTTGTGCGGTCATCGCTTCACCCATTTCAAAAATACCAAGCCCTCTTTTGGCAGCATTTATATAGTTCGTATTATCTCTAAATGCTGTAACATAGCGAATGCCTTTTTCCTTAACCAGGTAATCATCTAGCTCTTCAAAAATATTAGTGTTTGCTCTGCATCGATTAGCTACAAGACATATATCAGTTCTGTTTCTTATCACGCTGCCAAGATTTCTCAAAGAATTCAGAAAGTCTTTTGCTGCAGACATGTCAATTGGTGAGGGTAGGACAGGGACAATAATTTTTCTTGCTTTTTTTATATATGTTTGAAGTCTTGCTCCATATATCGCAGCAGGTACGTCAAATATTGTGATCTCATCCTCTTTTTTTGACACTTTCTGAGGCGGTAAAGATGTAACGCCCCTTATTTTTGCTTTTGTAATAGGCCTCGAAGAGAGCCATTTTGAGGAAGATCCTTGAGGGTCAAGGTCCACAAGAGTAACTTTGAATCCGCTGTTAGCATAGTATGAGGCTAAATTTGTAGAAATTGTTGTTTTGCCTGAGCCGCCTTTGGCGTTTATGACCATTATACTAGACATATGATTCTCTATTTTAATATATCAGACTGTGCATATTAGTCTAGATTGTTTTAGAGTGTAATCATTACTGGAGCATGATCAGATGTTTTTGGTTGCTCTGGGCACCATGATTTATGCCTTGTATCTCTGTGCACCTCATACTGCTGTAGATCCTTTATAAGCAACGAGCTACCCAGAAGTAGGTCTATTCTATAACCGATGTCTCTGTGAAAAGCCCCTGCACGATAGTCCCACCAGGTATATGGTGACACGTTATCTTGTGGTTTGTAACAATCAGTCAAACCTAGATTAAGTATAGCCTGCAAGGCCTTCCTTTCTTTATCAGAACAAAGAATGTCGTTTGGTGAGAAATTAGATGCATCGTTTTCATTTGGGACAATATTAAAATCTCCAACGACAACTAATTTACGATATGATGATAGCTGTTCTTCGATATACTTTCGTGCTTTTTCAAGCCATTTAAGTTTATGAATATATTTATCAGACCCGATAGATTGACCATTAACAACATAAAAATTAATAACCCGTAAATCGCCAAACGTTGCTGATATAGATCTCATTTCATTATCATTTACAGCCACTGGATTGTTATGGCAGTCCATGCCTTGAGATTTTGAGATAATGGAAACACCATTGTATGTTTTTTGACAAGCCTGTATTGAATGATAGCCTTCGGCTACAAAGTCCTCTAATGGATACTTGTCTTCGCTGCATTTAAGCTCCTGCAGACATAAAATATCTGGTTGATAATCTTTTAGGTATTTAAGTATATTTGGAAGACGGACATTTACTGAGTTAACGTTCCAAGTTGCAATTTTCATTAAACGTCGACATTTTCAACAGCATTAGCTGAAGATACTATGAAGTCTCTTCTTTTTTCAACATCATCACCCATTAGTGTGTCAAATATTGCATAATCATCGTCATCTATTTGTGATACCTGTAGTAAAGACCTAGTTTGTGGGTTCATTGTTGTTTCAGCCAATTGAGAAGGGTTCATCTCGCCAAGACCTTTGTACCTCTGCAAAGAGATAGCTTTTCTGGCAGATGTAAATGCGTGATCACAAAATTGATGAAGATAGTCAAAAGTAGCCTCCGAGTTATCCGACTTGAGCAAAATCGACATATTATTTAATTTATGTAAATCGAGTTTTACAAGACTATGATATGTTTTGGATGAGAAAAACTTTTTGTTTATAGGCGAAACTGATTTATCAGGCACTCCATTCACCTTTTTTGTGATTAGGATTTCATAAGAATTATCATCTAGTTCATTTAAAGTAAGATCATAAATAACATTAATAGGGGATATTATGTTAGCAAGATCACATAATGATTTTATATATTCAGATATAGCATCTAAATTATCATTCTGGTCTGTATGATCCGCATTAATAGGCTTTACAAATGCCATTGATTTAAGAATATACTTATCTTTAGATTTACTAACTTTTTTAAGAATATTATCAATCATCGAATAATTAAGTAGTATTAATTGTGAGTCAGTGACGGGCACGAGTTTATTATCAGAAAAGAGTTTATTGCTATCAAAAAAAGAAGAGGTTAGAAATCTATTCAGTTCAAAGTCATTAGCAATATACTTTTCAGATTTTCCTTTTTTAATCTTGTATAAAGGGGGTTGTGCAATGTATATTCTTCCTTGATCAAATAAGGGCTTCATTTTCCTAGCAAGCAAGGTAAGTAACAAAGTTCTTATATGAGCACCGTCGACGTCCGCATCTGTCATTATAATTATCTTGCCATAACGAAGCTTATCTATATCGAAATCCTCTGATTCATGATTAAATCCGCAGCCAAGAGCAGATATGAGAGATCCGACTTCCGATGAAGATAGTAACTTATAATCTTGTGATTTTTCTGTATTGAGGATTTTACCTTTTAGGGGAAGAATGGCTTGTGTTTTCCTGTCTCTAGCTTGTTTAGCTGAACCACCAGCAGAATCTCCCTCAACAATAAATAGTTCGCATTTCTCCCTATCTTTCTCTTGGCAGTCTGCTAGCTTACCGGGCAAATTTGCGATACCTAATGGGTCTTTTCTTCTAATTAGATCTTTAGCCTTCCTTGCCTCCTCACGAGCCATAGCTGCTTGCTGGATCTTACCAATAATAAGTTTTGCATCTTTAGGAGATTCCTCTAAGAATTCTGAGAGTTTAGAAGAAAGTGTAGTCTCAGTTAAACTTTTAATTTCTGATGATACAAGCTTATCTTTGGTCTGAGAAGAAAATTTAGGATCAGACATCTTTATTGATATGATTGCAACTAGTCCCTCACGACAATCGTCACCAGATATTTCATATTTTTGCTTGCCATTATTTTTAAGAGAATAATTATTAATTGTCCTAGTCAGTGCTGACTTAAATCCACTAAGATGTGTGCCCCCATCTTTCTGATAAATGTTATTTGTATAACACATTATTTGTTCAGAGTATGATGAAGTCCATTTCATAGATATCTCTATTGAATTACCATTTTTAACAATAGGTGACACATAGATTAAATCATTATGTATCTCTTTCTTATTCTGAAGAATTTCGCCAATGTACTGCTTGAGACCTCCATCGTAATAGTATTTTGTTTTTTTACCAGAAATATCGTTGTTGAAATGAACCGTTATTCCAGAGTTTAAGAAAGCCAGCTCTTTTAGTCTCTTCTTAATTACATCCTCTTTGTAATTTAGATCTTTGAAATATCGAGTGCTTGGAAGAAATTGTATGACAGAGCCTGATACGTCAGATATACCACATTTTTTAAGTGGTTGAACCGGTGAACTTTCTTTATAGTCTTGCTGATATTTATGTCCATCCTTATGTATTGTTAGTGAAAGCTTTTCTGACAGAGCATTAACTACAGACACACCCACGCCATGCAGACCGCCAGACACCTTGTATGAGTCGTCATCAAACTTACCACCTGCATGCAACGTTGTCATAATAACTTCTGCTGCAGACTTATTTTCCGTTTTGTGTATATCAACAGGAATGCCGCGACCATCATCTCTAACAGTAACAGAGGAATCCTCATTAAGTGTAACCTCGATGTTCTTACAGTATCCAGCCAATGCCTCATCGACTGCATTGTCTACAACCTCATATATCATTTGGTGCAGACCGCTACCATCATCTGTGTCACCAATATACATCCCGGGTCTTTTTTGAACAGCTTCAAGACCTTTTAGTACTTTTATACTTTCCGAGGTATATGCTTTCTTACTCAACCATTTCTCCTACAGCTATGAGCTTCAACTCTTGGTTCTCTTCACAAATTTTCTCTAATATATTTTTGTATATATTGGGTGCTGTGAGCACAATATTTCCTTTAGAAAGAACAAGTAATTTTACCACAGTACCAAGGTTTTTATTATCAATTCCAAAAAATAGATCATCTATGAGCAAGACTGGTTTGAATCCATGTTTCACGTGAAAAACATTTATTTTAGCTAAGTTGATTATCAAGCAAGCTAGGACAAGTGTAGACATAGAACCTGACTCACGTACCGGCTTCCCTAAAGATGTTACAATAAAATCACTTCTGTGTGTTCCGGTAGACGTATAGCCTACAGCACGGTCTTTAGATTGATTTTTGTTAAAAACTACTTCGAAATCGTCGCTACCCCAGCCATTAATGTATTCAAGTTTTAGAGAGGCAATATCATTGTATATTTCAGGTATCTTGTTCCTAATACTCTCAATAATACTAAGAAAACAACTGTTTAAGTGTTTAAAATAACTTTCTCTGCATCCTGACAATTTATTGTTTGCATCAATTAGTTGTCTCTCCCACAAACCGATAGAATCATACCTTTTGGATTTAAGGAGAAAATTTCTCTGTTTTAGTGACTTTTCAAATGCATTAAAGAATTTTCGCGATTCAGGTTCCACGTGAAACATGCCATTATCAATAAAGTCTCTTCTGTAAGATGAATCATTCAAAAGAATATTATTGAAACCAAAAACTAATGAATAGCAAGGAAATATAGTAGAGATATCAGTTTTAGTAATTTTTTTATTATTATAAAGTATTTTATGAGATTTTAGTGACTTTTCAACGAATATATTGTTATTTGATGACTTATTCGAGAAGTTAAGTGATATTTTAAAGAGATTAGATGAAGATCGGATAAGTTCGACGTTTGAAACGCCTTTAAATGATTTTAAATTTGAGGTTAGATAAATTGCCTCTAGTAATGTCGTTTTTCCAGCGTTGTTCTCGCCGCATATAATGGTTATGTCACTATCGAATGATATCTTAGTAAAATCTATAGATCTAAAATTCTCAATAGATATAGAGTCTATATGCACCGCTAGACACGCATAGGCATAATCACAAAAGTAGAATCATGGTCTTGATTGTCTTGGACTACGCAGCCAGAATTTTGGTCGTTAACACAAATATGTATAATATCTCCCTCGAGTGTATCTATGACGTCTTGCAAGTATGAAATATTAAATCCTATAGACATTTCTTCACCTGAATATTCTACATCAATCTGGTCTTCACCAATTTCACTGTCAGTATTGCTGGATATCAAATGCATAGTGTTGTTGCTAGGTGTTAACTTAACACCTTTATACTGCTGGTTTACTACCTTTGAAATGATATTTAATGAGTTTTTCAGAGTAATCTTGTTAACTATGATTTCGGAAGATGTGCTCTCTGGTATAACTTTATTGAAATTTGGATAATTCCCCTCTATGAGCTTCGATATAATGGCATAATCGTTAATCTGAATATGAAACATCGTTGAATTGTAGCTATATTTGATTATATTCTGTTTATTGTCGTTAAAAGAGTTCATAATTCTATTAATTTCTAAGATAGCTTTTCTTGGTATTATTATAGAGAGACTGTCATCCCCATCTGCCTGAGATTTATACTTCGCTAGTCTATGTCCATCTGTACATACTGAAACGATTTTACCACCCTCAGTACATAGATGTAGACCGTTGAGGAAGTGTCTTGCATCTTGATAAGCCATAGCAAAAGATGTTTTATTGATGATATTTGTCATGTCATCGCTCGCTATATCTGTTTCATTATCAAGCTGATTAAGGTCCATATATGGGAAATCTACTGCAGGTAAATTCGGTAGTGATATTTTACTTTTTCCTGCTGTGATATCTACTTTACTGTCTGAAACAGAAAAGGTAACAGATTCATAATTAGATAACGCACTCAATATTTCAAGTAGTTTCCTTGCTGGGAGTGAAAACTCGCAATCATTATCTGACTCACATTCTATAGATGAGGATACCTGTATTTCAAGATCTGAGGCAGTGAAGTAAGCTTTACTGTTTTCTATTTTAATCACGACGTTGCCTAAGATTAGGAGTGTTTGCTTCGCTTCAGCAGTTGGAGCAATATTTTTTATTTTGTCTATCAAACTTTTTGTCTTAAAGATTATTTTCATATATTTATTATATGTTATTTTTATGTGTTCTAACTTATTATTTTTATAGCACTAGTACGATAAAAATATGTTGACTAACATGTGTTTGATAGTTCTTTCAGCGTGTGTATCCTGTGGATAAAACATAAAGCATAAGTTATTAACAGCTTTTACCCGTTGTTTAGTATATGCACTATGTTGATATAATCTTGCTCTATTTGCGAATCTTCTTTTCTGAGTTTTTGTATTTTTTTATTTGCGTGCAAGACTGTTGTATGGTCCCTGCCTCCGAACCCATCGCCAATTGATGGCAAGCTATTGTTAGTTAAATCTTTACATAGCGCCATAGCCATATGTCTTGGCAGTGTATTTTTCTTGTCTCTCTTTGTTGAAAGTATGTCACTAACTCTTGTTTTATAGTAATTGGCTGTAATTTTTTGTATCTGTTCTATTGTTATCAATCTTTGGTTCAGTGAGATAAGGTCTGCCAGAGTCTCTTTTGTGAATTCTAATGTGATATCACATTTCCTAAATCTCGCTGTCGCCAAAACTCTTCTTAAGTTCCCCTCTAATTCCCTAACATTGGAATTTATATTTCTAGCCAAAAAGAATGCCACGTCATTTTCTATCGGCAGACCAAGAGTTTCTGCCTTAGACTGAAGTATAGCTACTCTTGTTTCTAGATCTGGTGGGTCAATAGATACATTCAGTCCCCAAACAAGTCTAGATTTGATCCTATCCTCTAACCCGTTTATTTCTTTTGGATACTTATCACACGTTAAAACAACTTGTTTTTTGTATTCAAATAAAGCATTAAATGTGTGAAAAAACTCCTCTTGTGACCTCTCTTTTCCAGCAAAAAACTGTATATCATCCAACAATAAAACATCAAGATTTCTATAAAATTTCTTAAACTCTTCAATCTGGTTATTCCTTAATGCGGTAACCATGTTTTGTACAAATTTCTCAGAGTGGAGATAAACCACTTTTTTATTTTCATTGTTTAACATATTGCCTATCGAATGAAGAAGATGCGTCTTTCCTAGTCCAACACCACCATAAATATACAACGGGTTGAAAGCACCTGGTTCATTAACAACAGACAAACACGCAGCTTTTGCCAACTGGTTAGATTTTCCTTCAACAAATGAGTCGAACGTCATGTCACTATTTAAATTTGAGATAAAACCTGACGGCATTGTTCTAACTTTTTCATCTGCTTTTACTGGCGAACTTACGTCCAAGCTAATCAATGTATTTTCCGCGAGCTGGTTCACCACACTAGCTATTTTACTAAGGAAGTTCTTTTCAATTTCCTCCTTCATAAACTTGTTCGGAGCATACAACTTTAGTGCGTCACCATCTTTCTTGACCTTTAATGGGGCAATCCACAACCTCATCTCTTTTTCTGTAAGAGTCTTTGATAGTTTGTCTAGACATTCGTTCCAAATGTTGTGTTTTGTAATCATAGTGAGATGTTAACTATGTCATGAAAAAATATGAATTAATATATTGACATAAAGTAATAATCGAATCACTATACTGATCTATGAAAAGAACATTTCAACCAAGTAATATTAAAAGAAAGAGAACTCATGGATTTCGTTCTAGGATGAAGACTGCAGCCGGAAGAGCAGTTCTCGCATCAAGAAGAGCAAAAGGAAGAGCTGTTCTTTGCCCATAGTTGTACACATTCAAAAAAGATCTCATCACTATCTCTAGAGACACCCTCAAATATTTTAGTGATAAAAAGGCTCTGAAATCAGCTCATCTCAAGCTACAGTTCTCTGAATCAAACACAAAACGCTTAGGAATTGTAATCCCGAAAAGAATCGTACCGCTGTCAGTTACTAGGAACTCCCTCAGACGAAGAATGAGAGGTTTCTTCAGAGATCAAAAATTCCCAAACAGCTCATATGTGATTTTGTTGTCCTTAACTACAAAAATTCAGGCTGAAAAAAAAATTATAAATGATATTCTAATGCGTGAATGGAAATCTTTACTAAGCCAATTACTCTAATTATCGTTGGAATCATCAAATTCTATCAGTTTGTTATATCACCTGTGATGGGCCCATCATGTAGGCATTATCCTACATGTTCAGAATATTCTATTGAATCAATAAAAACACATGGGGTAATAAAAGGGGTCTACTTATCATTGAAAAGAATATCAAGGTGTAGACCCGGAGGAACTCATGGCTTCGACCCTGTGCCTAAGAGAGAGAAATGAACAGACTATTTTTGTATAGCGGCTTCCTTTTCATACTAATTTTAATATTTGACGCGTATGATAGGGATTACAATCAACCAAAAACAGAAAATGCTCAATCCGAAACCATTGACAGCACAAATGAATCTGCCAAGCAACCACCTCAAAGCTCAATAATCAATAAGACGCCACAAGGTAGCGCAAAGTTAATTCAAAAAGAAATTACGTCATTAGAAAATAATAAACTTTTTATAAACTTTGACGCAAAATCAGGTGAATTATTATTTTCCAAACTAAAAAATTATCCTATAGAGTTAGGCGCACAAGACAGTGTTGTAATTTTAGATTACGACAAAAAAAGATATACCGCAGCATCTAACATACAAATAAAAGATGAACAGTCCAGACCAGTATTCAGCGTTGTTGAGAAATCAGACGACAGTGTAAAATTAACCTCTACTAATTTACCAAACATCATACTCACAAAAAAAATAGCGCTTATCGAGGGCAGCCATCAGCTATTGGTTACAAACAACATAACTAATAATTCAAATAAGAATATATACGTTAGGAACTATGAGATAATTTCACGGGATAACAATAGTGCTGCAAGTTTAATGTTGCCAACCTACACAGGTAGCGCCTTTTACGATAGGGAAAACAAATTCTCAAAAATCTCTTTTGACGATATGCTGGAAAGTGAACAGGCAATCAGAGTACAAGATAGCTGGATAAGCATGATAGAGCATTATTTTTTCTCTGCATGGCTTCCAACTAATGCACAAACAAAAACTGTCTATACCAACCACGAGAGTGGAGTTTTTACAATTGGAAGCACAACACAGTATGATACTTTAGAGCCCGGCCAGAACTATGAATTTAAGTCACTAATGTTTGTTGGTCCAAAACTTCAATCCGAAATTTCTGATCTAGCTGAAGGTCTTGATCTTACAGTAGATTATGGCGTTCTTACATTTCTGTCTGCTCCTCTGTTTTGGATCCTAGAGATAATACATGCGGTTTTTGATAATTGGGGCATATCTATTATTGTCTTAACGATATTAATCAAGGCCATATTCTTCAAATTATCAGAGACGAGTTATCGATCAATGGCGCAAATGAAAAAACTTAACCCTAGAATGCAGGCACTGAAAGAGAGATATGCTGAAGATAAAAAGAAATTCAGCGAAGCTCTTATGAGAATGTACAAAGAGGAAAAAGTAAATCCTCTTGGAGGATGTCTACCTATTTTAATACAAATACCCGTTTTTATAGCGTTGTACTGGGTGCTTGTTGAGAGTGTAGAAATGAGGCACGCTCCCTTTGTCGGGTGGATCAAGGACCTTGCGTCAGCCGATCCATATTTTATACTACCCATAGCTATGGGTGTATCGATGTATATTCAACAAAAGCTTAACCCAGCTCCTACTGACGCAACACAACAAAAAATATTTCTTTTCTTGCCTTTTATCTTTACTGCCCTTTTCGCAACGTTCCCATCAGGCTTGGTATTGTACTGGTTGACCAACAACATTCTGTCAATTGCTCAACAGTATGTTATTAACAAAAGAATTGTCGGCTAACAATGAAATCAAATGCAATATGCGCTATTGCAACAGCCAAAGGAAGTTCAGCACTAGGCGTAATCAGAATAAGCGGAGAGAATCTAAATGCATTATTATCTCACTTATTTGCAAAAAAACTCTCGGATAGAAGGGCCATTTTAACTGATGTTAAATTTAAGGATGTCGTATTTGATAATTGCATAGTAATCTTATATTGCGCCCCAAAATCTTATACTGGTGAGGATGTGATAGAGATTATCACTCATGGAAATCCTGTGATAATGAACTCCATCATAGAGCTCTTGTGCCAGCATGGCGTTTCTAATGCTGCGCCTGGAGAGTTTACCGAGAGAGCTTTCATAAATAACAAGATTTCTCTAGAGAAAGCTGAGGCAGTTGCTGATTTGATTTCTGCCTCAGATATCCAGGCTGTGAGGGCAGCACAAAATTCTCTAAGTGGGAGATTTTATGATGATGTAAACGAGGTCCTAACTAGTATAGTTAGTCTTCGAGCCGAGCTTGAAACTATTATTAACTTCCCCGAAGATGATGACACTCCAGACCTAATAATCAAAAAAATTACTGAGCAAATAGAGCGAATAGCTTTGCTTATTGATAGTATACTTATCAATTCAAAAGAGGGCCGCTCTTTAAATCACAAAAGAACATACGCATTTATCGGCAAACCTAATTCAGGCAAATCATCTATTATAAACTGCTTGCTAAGAGAGGACGCGTCTATTGTAACCAGCATAGCAGGTACAACTAGAGATTCTATTGAGTATGAATTATCCATAAATAATAAGATTGTAACAATTGTAGACACTGCTGGAATAAGAACAGCTCAAGATAAAGTCGAAATTGAGGGAATTGAAAGATCTATAAAAGCTTTACAAAAGGCCGATAAGATATTCTACGTAGTCGACGTTTCTAGAGGACTGGATAAAGATGATCACGCTATATTGAAAAACTATGATATTACAAACTATGACATCGTATTTAATAAAATTGATCTAGACGGTCTTGAGCCAAGAGTAATTAGAAATTCTCCCATCGAGATCTATCTGTCTGCCATCAACAATATAGGCATAGATCTTATTAGAGATAGAGTTGACGAGGACTTTATTAAAGTAGAGAAAGCCGAGGATCTCTATCTTGCGAGATCAAGGCATATTGACCATCTGATGGATGCAAAAGAATGTATCAATCGATGTCCAAGTCATATCTCAGACTGTAAGTATGACATTCTCGCAGAGGACATGAGAAACGCACATGTAGCTTTATCATCTATTTTAGGGCAAAATCCAACAGAAGAATTATTAAATAAAATTTTCACAAGTTTTTGTATTGGTAAATGAATATTTATGACGTAATAGTTGTTGGTGGAGGTCATGCTGGTTGTGAAGCTGCCCACGCAAGCGCTCGTCTTGGCTCTAAGACACTTTTAATTACGATGAAAATAGATGGTATTGGTCAAATGAGCTGTAATCCAGCTATTGGGGGTATTGGGAAATCTCACCTTGCTCGCGAGGTCGACGCTCTTGATGGTCTAATGTGCAAAGCTGCGGATGATGCCTCTCTTCAGTCAAGAGTTCTCAATTCAAGCAAAGGCGCAGCGGTCAGAGCAACTAGGATTCAAACTTGCAGAGATGAGTATAAGAAAGCTATGCAAAAGGATATTTTGAATCATGAAAACCTTACTGTCCTTCAATCAACTGTAAAGTCTGTAAAGTTTTCAAAAAACAGAGCTGAGGGTGTTGTTATTGAAACGGGAGATTACATAAAATCAAAATGTGTAGTGCTGACTGCCGGAACATTTTTAGACGGTGTAATACATATGGGAGAAAAAACATTTTCTGCCGGGCGGTCGGGTGACAGAGCCTCTGTCGAATTAGAAAAGTACTTTAAAGATTCCGGATTCAATATTGAAAGATTGAAGACAGGAACGCCACCGAGAATTAAGACCGAATCTATTAACTTCGACAGACTTCAAAAACAAGACAGCGACCATCCTCTCCCTATGCTGTCATATCTAAATGATCACTACGAATTTTCTCCAAGTCATATCGAAAAGATACCATGCTATATAACTCATACAAATATGCATACACATGAGATCATAGAATCTAGTAAAGATAAGTCACCGTTATTCAATGGAAAAATCAAATCAGTTGGGCCGAGATACTGTCCCTCAATTGAAGATAAGGTTTTCAGGTTTTCAGACAAATCTAGCCATCAAGTTTTTCTTGAACCTGAGACTTCCGATAACTTAGAAATATATCCAAATGGTCTATCAACGAGTTTACCGCTAGAAGTACAAGAAGACTTCTTACAAACAATATCTGGCTTGGAACGTTGCGAAATAACACAGCCGGGATATGCTATTGAGTATAGTTACTTCGACCCTAGGGGCTTGAAATCAAGCCTTGAAACAAAAAATATTGATAGCCTATTCTTCGCTGGGCAAATAAATGGCACGACCGGCTACGAAGAGGCTGCTGCTCAGGGTATAATCGCAGGGATCAATGCTGCAAGAAAATCTCAAGGTAAATCTAGTTGGACACCTCAGCGCCATGAGTCATATATCGGTGTACTTATTGATGACCTAATAACTCAAGGTGTTACAGAACCATATAGGATGTTTACAAGTAGGGCGGAGTATCGATTGAGGCTAAGAGATGACAACGCAGACATACGTCTCACCAAACAGGGATTTGAAATTGGTGTAGTCGGCAAGGCGAGGTATCAGTCATTTTGCGATAAAGTTGACAGAATCAATTCTGAGAAGACTCGTCTTGATAAAATAAAAGTTGAAATCGAATCAGAAGATCATGAATTACTTAAAAGCAAATATGGTCTTCATTTATCTGAAAATAAGTCATATGCTTCTTTACTTAAAACATCAAAAATACAATATTCTGACTTAATGAACTTATCTAATTTTGGAATGACTACAAATGCATCCGTAGGACATCTTGTTGCATCTGACATAAGGTACGCAGGCTATGTTGCTAAGCAAGAAAAAGAAATTGAGCAACTAAAGGCAAGCTATAAGACACTAATACCTGAGAATGTTGATTATGCTGATATTAAAGGCTTATCAAATGAGGCAGTCGAAAGACTGAACAATGCACGACCTGAGAGTATTGGACAAGCGTCTCGTATTTCCGGTATCAACTCTTCATCAGTAGCGCTCATTAAAATACACCTAAAAAAAAATAAAGTTATTTAACATGGCAGATAAAATCGCCGTCACCGTAGATGAGGTCTTTTCAAAGCTTCCTTTGGAGCAGGTAAACCTGATCAAAAATTATCTAACTCTATTATTTAAATGGCATGAAACAGATAACATAGTGTCCTCATCAGATGAGGAGTATGTTATCAAAAGAGAAATATTTGATTCAAGTATACTCAGTAAATTCATTTCAGTAAGTTCTATTACAGACGTTGGGTCTGGCGGGGGGATACCAGGTATGATACTAGCCATACTTAATCCTAATAAAAAAGTCACTTTAATAGATAGAAAGACAACATTTATTGATTTTTTAGAAATAGTAAAGTCTGAGCTCAAGCTGAAAAATGTCGTCGTCGAAAAGCAAGATTTTTTTGATAATAAATTTAGTATTAATTCCAAATGTACGTTATTTAAAAATTTTAGTAACAAAAAAATAGCTAAAATGGATTTTGAAAATAAACTAAAGTATTTGATAGGAACTACCAAAAAGAGCAAATCTGTATCGAAAGTATATATTCTTACAGGTACCCCAGTGTTACAGTTAAGTAAGCAATTTCATGAGGATTACAAGATGAATGTGAATAAGATTGACTCACCTTATTTTGATACATCCCGTTACATTGCTGAGGTTTGTCTATGAAAATTTTGTCTATCGTGAACCAGAAAGGAGGTGTTGGTAAAACAACCACGTCAATTAATTTATCAGCTTGTCTTTATAAAATGAAGAGAAGAGTTCTTTTGGTTGATCTCGATCCTCAATCTAATGCCACGAGGGGTTCGGGAATAAATGCATCTATAATACAAAATAGCATTAATGATGTTCTTCTTGATAGAGTTGATATTGAAAAAGCCATTATAAAATCACAATTTGACGGATACGATATATTGCCAGCAACACCATCACTCACAGAGAGCGAGGTAGCTTTAGTCGCTAGAGATGAGCGCGAATTTATTCTTAAAAACAAATTGACATCAGTTCTTAGTAGGTATGACTATATACTTATGGATTGTCCACCCTCACTGAATATTCTTACAGTCAACTCGCTCGTCTCTGCAACTGGCGTATTGATTCCAGTTCAATGCGAGTTCTTTGCACTTCAAGGCTTAAGCGAACTCGTCAACACTATTAACCAGATACAAAATACTTCCAATGAAAAGTTAAAAATCGAGGGAATACTCAGAACTATGTTTGATTCAAGGAATAATCTATCTAATGACGTGAGTGATCAGCTTAAAGAACACTTTCCTAGTGAATTATACAAGACAAAAATACCAAGAAATATAAGAGTTGCTGAGGCTCCTAGTTTTGGAAAATCAATTTTAGAGTATGATGGCTTATCTAAAGGATCATTATCCTATTACTCGCTCTCAGGCGAAATAATAAAAGACGAATAGACAGTTATGTACAAAAATGATGTCTAGGGTTATATTTGATATATGACTAAACGCAAGGCATTGGGTTCAGGGCTAGATTCACTTCTTAGCAGTGCTCGCCGCGTTACAGAATCTGAAACTTCCGATCAGCGCCAATCATCATCATCTTTACCGGTGCATAAGATAGTGAGAAACAGGCACCAACCAAGAAAAGTATTCCATGAAAATGAAATTAAACAGCTTGCAGATTCGATAAATGAGAATGGACAAATTTCACCAATAGTTGTTAGAAAAATGGGAGAAAAATTTGAGCTCATAGTAGGGGAAAGAAGATGGAGAGCTACACAGCTATTGAAGAAGGACACAATCGATGCAGTAATAATTGATGCCGATGAAAAAACTTCAGCAGTTTTATCTATTGTTGAAAATGTCCAAAGGGAGGACCTAAATTCTATGGAAGAGGCAGAATCCTTGCTTCGCTTGGTAAATGAATTTGGAATGAGTCATGAGGATGTTTCGAAATACATAAGTAAATCAAGAACGCATGTCACTAATCTAATAAGGCTGAACGACTTATCAGAATATGGAAAAGAACAATTAAGAACCGGAACAATTACTATGGGTCATGCAAGAGCAGTATTGACTTTGCCTCCTGATGAGCAATCCCGGATACTGAGAGAAGCAGTGAGTAAAAATCTATCTGTCAGAGCTGTTGAAAATCTTGCAAAACCAAATTCTAAGACTCAGTCCAAAAACAAGGATCCTGATACAGCTATACTTGAGAGGCAGCTGTCTGAGTCACTGGGAGCCAAAATAAATATTAAACATAGCAAAAGTGGCGGAGTCATTAGCATAAAGTACTCAACTATGAACGAACTTCAGGGCATTATTGAAAAGATAAGGAATACCAACAAGAAATGATGTAGTGATAGAGTTTTTTCTGCATATAAATTGAATCCACAGCCATACTAAACTATACTAAGCGTGACCAAAATGTTGGTCGTAATTGCTCATGGTGAACATCAAAAGTGAGAAGAGTAATTGCCTTTCAAGGCACAATAGCGTTAGTTACAGCGCTCGTATTTATGTATATGGGCTACCAAAAAATAGAATCATCTCTATTTGGCGGGGTTATCTCGATACTCAATACTATTCTTCTTGCTAAAAGTGTAGAACAAGCAGGCGAGGCTGCACTTGAGCAAAATGTTAGTGGAGGCACACTAGTTTTATTTAAGAGTTTGCTGATTAGGATAGCTCTTATTTTAGTGGGTTTCTACATTGGCATCGTGACTTTGAGCCTAGACGCTCTGCAAATGTTGGTCGCATTCGCAGTCACACAAATAGGGTATGTCTTTAATAAGAATAAGACGATTTATTAGGTAGTTAGATGGATAACAACGCACCAGCAACAGATAATCCAGTTGATTATATTCAACATCATCTTCAGCCGCTCGCTGTAGGAGATGGGTTCTGGAGAATTAACATTGACACTATGTTCTTCAGTATTCTGCTAGCTGGAATAGTTATGATAATTGCATACAGGGTAGGAAAGAGGGTTTCTGATGGGGCACCGACTGGAATGCAAAATGTTCTTGAATCACTCATAGATTTTGTCAACGGTCTAGTTAAAGAGGCTTTCCCCAAACCAAATAAAATAGTTGGGCCTATAGGCTTAACGATATTCGTTTGGGTTTTGTTAATGAATGCTATGGATTTAATACCGGTAGACTTGTTACCAAAATTAGCAGATATGATGGGAATCCACTATCTCAAAGTCGTTCCTACTACGGATCCACATACTACATTTGCAATGTCACTCTCAATTTTCTTACTATGCATCTACTACAATGTAAAAATAAAAGGATTTGGCGGGTACATGAAGTCATTTATGGTCCATCCTTTTGGCATTTATCTTGCACCAGTAAACTTTATACTTACACTAGTTGAAGAATTAGCTAAGCCACTGAGCTTAGCACTAAGACTTTTTGGGAATATGTTCACAGGGGAGTTAGTATTTTTACTGATAGCCTTGTTGCCATGGTACATCATCCCAATACCAGGAAGCTTGTGGGCTATATTTCATATATTAGTAATTACCTTACAAGCGTTTATCTTTATGGTACTTACTATAATGTATATAAGCATGGCATCTGAGGAATCACATTAACGATAATTAAAGAGGAAAAATAATGGAAACACTATCACCAGACATGATCACTCAAATTTATTCATCTACTAGTCTAGGTGTGTCTATAATGTTAGCTGCAGCTGGACTTGGATCAGCACTAGGTTGGGGCTTGATCTGCATGAAGTATATCGAGGGTATCGCTAGACAACCAGAAATGCTTCCTGCACTTAGAACACAAATGTTTATCACAGCAGGCCTGATGGAATCATTTCCATTCATTGTGCTTGCCTTTGCAATGTTCTTTGTGTTTGCGAATCCATTTGTAGGAGCAGCAAAAGCTGCGCTTGGAGCATAGGGAGCTAAGTCTTAATGAATGTAACTGCGACACTTTTTGGACAAATGATCACATTTATTGTGTTTGTATGGTTTATTAAAGCTTATCTATGGGAGCCTTTAACACAGGCAATGGATAGTAGAACTAAGAAAATATCGGAAGGCCTGGCAGCTGCTGAACAAGGCCAAAAAAAAATAGAACAAGCGACGATAGAATTCTCTACGCGTATTGATCAAGCAAAGACACAGGCTTCATCTATCATTACAGACGCTGAATCAAAGTCAAAAAGTATCGTAGAAGAAGCAAGGTTAGCAGCAAGGGAAGAGGCGCAAAAAATTGCAAAAACATCTTCACAGCAATTAGAACAAGAGATAAACGCTGCTAGAGAAAAACTTAAATCTGAGGTTGCAGCTATGTCATTATTATGTGCGGAGAAGATCATCAGTAAAGAAATTGACAAAAAAATGCATGACAAGATTATCGATGAGGTTGTGAACAAGTGACCGATAGCATTACATATTCTAGACCATATGCAGAGGCGGCACATAAAATCGCATCAGAGTCGAAATCCATACCAATGTGGAATGACAATCTTATGACTCTATCGGAAATTATAGTAGATATGGAAGTCAAGGCTATAATAGCAAGTCCCAAAATTGACTCAAATCAAACTCTTAATTTTCTCATGAGTTTCTTGACTCAAAAGGATGAATCATTCAGTAATTTTCTCAGCATAATGATAGCCAATAAGAAAGTTTATTTCCTCGATGAGGTTTACAAACTATTTAACGATATGGTTTTGGAGGATAAAAAAACAATGATTGCTGAGGTTGAAACAGCTTTTGCCCTGAGTGATACACAAAAAAGTGATATTGTTAACAGTCTTTCAAAAAAATATGATAAAAAAATTCAAATCCATGAAGTAATAAATGAAAGACTCTTAGCGGGTATTAAAATCAGTGTCAACAATGAGGTAACCGACTACAGCGTAAGAAACAAGTTAAATCTAATGAAAGAACAAATCATAAATAATAGGTAAAGTCATGACAATTAATCCAACAGAAATTAGCGATATCATTAAAGACAAGATAAAGAATCTTGATATTAAAACTCAGTCTCATAACGAGGGTACAGTAGTATCTCTTACTGACGGCATAGCTCGAATTTATGGAATTACAGATGCTCTACAAGGTGAAATGTTAGAGTTCCCAAATAATATATATGGCTTAGCACTTAACCTCGAAAGAGATTCTGTCGGTGCCGTAATTCTGGGTGATTATAAATCTATCTCAGAAGGAGATACAGTAAAGTGTACTGGTAATATCCTAGAAGTACCTGTGGGCGATGAGTTATTGGGTAGAGTGGTAAATTCTCTCGGAGAACCAATAGATAATGGAGGACCCATAACCACAAAACTTAAATCTCCTATAGAAAAGATTGCCCCCGGTGTTATTGAAAGAAAATCTGTGGACCAACCTGTTCAGACAGGTCTAAAGTCCATTGATTCAATGGTCCCAATTGGACGCGGACAACGAGAGTTGATTATTGGTGACAGACAAACTGGTAAAACGGCTGTTGCGATTGATGCGATCATCAACCAGAAAGATACAGGTGTGAAATGTATTTATGTTGCTATTGGTCAAAAAGCCTCGTCGATAGCCGCTGTTGTGAGAAAACTTGAAGAGCATGATGCTCTTAAACATACGATTATTGTTGCTGCATCAGCATCAGATTCTGCAGCCATGCAATATATAGCGCCTTACTCAGGTTGTGCAATGGGCGAATATTTTAGAGATTCTGGAGAGGACGCGTTAATAGTCTATGATGACTTAACTAAGCAAGCGTGGGCGTATCGTCAAGTATCACTCTTATTGAAACGACCTCCTGGGCGAGAGGCTTATCCTGGAGATGTATTTTACTTGCATTCAAGACTATTAGAGAGATCAGCTAGGATTAATGAGGATGCTGTTGTAGATATTACTGGCGGGAAGGTTAAAGGCAAGACAGGGTCATTAACAGCGCTTCCTATTATCGAAACACAAGCAGGAGATGTATCTGCATTCGTTCCAACAAATGTTATATCTATTACAGATGGTCAAATATTTCTAGAAACAGATTTATTTAACGCAGGAATACGACCAGCAATTAATGCAGGATTATCAGTTTCCCGTGTCGGTGGTGCTGCTCAAACAAAAATTATTAAAAAACTTGGAGGTGGTGTCAGACTTGCTCTTGCTCAATACCGTGAGTTGGCAGCTTTCTCACAATTTGCGTCTGATCTAGATGAAGCAACACGAAAACAGTTAGAGCGCGGTAAACGTGTCACAGAACTTATGAAACAATCACAGTATTCACCGCTATCTGTTGCTGGCATGGCTATTTCACTTTATGCAGCCAATGAGGGTTATCTTGATGATGTTGATCTGGAAAAAATTATATCTTATGAGAAATCTCTCCATGAGTTTTCTGCTGAAAAATATCCAGATCTAGTTGAAGAGATTAATACTAACTGTGACTACAATGATGATGTAGCAGCTAAGCTTAAAACTCTTATGGATGACTTCAAAGAAAAGGGAGTCTATTAATCATGTCGGGCAGTCAAGAGATCAGAACGCAAATAGCAAGTATTCAAAATACTCAAAAAATCACAAAAGCTATGGAGATGGTTGCAGCCAGTAAAATGAAAAAAGCACAGGACCAGATGACAAAAGCGAGACCGTACGCAGATAAAATATTAAATGTAATAAAACATTTAGCACATGCTCATCCTGAGTATACTTCTGAGTTTTTTGCTCAGAGAGATGTATCAAAGAAGGGTTACATCATAATATCCTCAGATAGAGGACTTTGCGGGGGTTTAAATAATAACTTATTTAAACTTGTTGTTGAAAATATTGAAAAGGATAGCAGTTCAAGCATAAAGCCCGCCTTCTCCCTGATAGGCGGCAAAGCCTCATCTTTTTTTCAAAGGATGGGAGGGGATGTGATAGCTCAGACGTCACAACTTGGTGACAAACCTAAAATAGAGCAAGTACTTGGTTTAATAAAAAATACTATCGACAGTTTCATTAGCAAAGATATAGATGAGGTATACATTGTCTATAACAAATTCATCAATACTGTGAGTCAAGAACCCATAGTGCAAAAAGTATTACCTATACAAACAGAAGATAAAAATGAGGAGTATGATTATTATTGGGACTATTTATATGAACCAGATGCTGAAGCAGTGCTCGAGTCACTTTTTACCAGATATATCGAGTCACTAATTTACAGAGGACTTGTTGAAAACTTAGCATGTGAGCAAGCTTCAAGAATGGTAGCAATGAAAGCAGCTTCAGATAATGCTTCAGATTTAATATCAGAATTACAATTAATTTATAATAAAAATAGACAAGCCGCTATTACACAAGAAATTTCAGAGATTATCTCTGGTGCAGCAGCGCTTTAATATAGGAGAAACTAATGGAGACAGGAAAAGTTGTAGAAATTATCGGAGCTGTAATTGACGTTCAGTTTGCGAGAGATTCTATGCCTAAAGTCTTTGACGCACTTAAAGTAGATGAGAGCGGATTAACCCTTGAGGTACAACAACAAATAGGTGATGGAATTGTAAGAACTATAGCTATGGGTTCCACAGATGGACTAAAAAGAGGATTATCTGTTAATAACACAGGTGCACCAATCAATGTGCCTGTTGGAGAAAAGACACTTGGCAGAATAATGAACGTGCTTGGAGAGCCTGTAGACAATGCAGGTGATATTAAAGCTGAGAAGACCATGCCGATTCACAGGGCAGCACCTACATTCTCAGAGCAGGCATCTGAAGTTGAAATTTTAGAGACTGGTATTAAAGTTGTCGACTTAATATGCCCATTTGCAAAGGGCTCCAAAGTAGGTCTGTTTGGTGGTGCGGGTGTAGGCAAGACTGTTATTTTGATGGAGCTAATACGAAACATTGCTGCTGAGCACAGTGGGTTCTCTGTTTTTGCAGGTGTTGGTGAAAGGACTCGTGAAGGCAACGACTTCTTCCACGAAATGACAGATGCAAAAGTTATCGACAAAGTAGCGCTCGTATATGGTCAGATGAACGAACCACCAGGAAACCGTCTGAGAGTTGCACTTACAGGTTTAACCATGGCAGAGCACTTTAGAGATGAAGGCAGTGATACACTACTATTTGTTGACAACATTTATCGTTATACATTAGCTGGCACAGAGGTATCTGCGTTACTTGGTCGTATGCCATCTGCGGTTGGCTACCAGCCAACACTTGCTGAGGAAATGGGAGTATTACAAGAACGTATTACATCAACAAAGACAGGATCTATTACATCAATACAGGCTGTGTATGTTCCAGCTGATGATTTAACAGACCCTAGTCCTGCTACTACCTTCGCTCACTTGGACGCAACAGTCGTATTATCTAGAAACATTGCAGAACTTGGAATTTATCCGGCTGTGGATCCGTTAGACTCTACAAGTAGACAACTAGATCCATTAATAATCGGGCAAGAACATTATGATACAACGAGAGCTGTACAAGGAGTGCTTCAAAAATATAAAGAGCTCAAGGATATTATAGCAATTCTTGGAATGGATGAATTATCTGAGGATGATAAGTTGGCAGTCAACCGTGCCCGCAAGATACAAAGATATCTGTCTCAACCGTTCTACGTAGCAGAGACATTTACTGGAACTCCGGGGAAGTATGTTTCTTTGAAAGATACAATAAGTGGCTTCCAAGCTATTGTAAATGGTGACTACGATCATCTGCCAGAACAAGCCTTTTATATGATCGGTGAGATTTCTGAAGCAGAAAAAAGAGCAGAAGAAATTAAATAATGGCAGATAAAATAAGACTTGAGATTGTAAGCGCTGAAGAGGAGCTCTTTTCAGAAGATGTTGAAATGGTTTATGCGCCAGCAGAAATGGGTGAAGTTGGCGTATCACCTAAACACACTCCACTAATAACAAAGCTAAAGCCTGGCGACGTTCGAGCTCAAATTAGCAAAGACGAAATGAAGACCTTTTACGTTAGTGGTGGTATATTGGAAATACAACCAAACGAGGTGACGATTTTGTCAGATACTGCTATTCGTGAAGATGATTTGGATGAAGAAAGAGCTCTTGAAGCAGAGCGTCAAGCTAAGGAAGCTATGAAAAATAGTTCTAGTGAGATTGACTCTTCAAAAGCTAAAACAGAATTATTACAAGCAGCTGCACAATTACGTCTTATTAAAAAGTTGAGAAGTAATACTAAAAAATAAGCAAGGGGTAGCTTGTATGTTCACATCTGTAATTCTTGGTGCAGGAAAAAGCACTAGAATGAAAGCCAACAAATCAAAGCTTCTCTTTAATATTGCCGGTAAACCCGTAATCAATCATATCTTATCGTCTTTAAAGGCTGCAAAAGCAAAACATAATATATGTGTTATAAATAACTCCTCAGCTGAATTGAAAAAAATTTTACAAGCTGAAAAAATCAGTTTTGCATATCAAAAAATATTAGATGGAACAGCAGGTGCAGTTAAGGCTGCTCTTAAATCGAAAAAGAATTCTAACTCAAAGATACTTATTCTGTGTGGAGATGTTCCGTTCATTACAAGCAACTCAATTAAAAAGCTCGTTGCAAAGCTCAAAAATCATGATGCAGTGGTAGGAACTGTAGAGCTTGAATCACCGAAGGGTTATGGGAGGATAGTACGTGTCAATAACAAATTTAGTTCTATCGTTGAAGAAAAAGAGACAACTCCTGATGAAAGACAGATCAGAGAGGTCAATACTGGCATTATCGCTATCCAAGAAAATGTACTGAGAAAATATATTTCATTGATAAAAAACAATAATCAAAAAAAAGAATATTACCTTACAGATATCATTAAAATTTTAATAGATCATGATAAGAAAGTGACTACCTTTAAATTCAGCAATGAACTCGAAGTAAGAGGTGTGAACTCAAAAGTTGATTTAGTAAACCTAGAACAACAATACTTGAGACACAAAGCTGAACAACTTCTTGAAAAAGGTACTTTGATAAGAGACCCATCAAAAACAGACATCAGAGGAAAATTAACGGTAAGCAAAAATGTTGAAATAGATATAAACTGTGTGTTCGAAGACGATGTCTCTATTGGAGAGAATAGTTCTATCGGATACAACTGCCTATTGAACCGATGTAAAATTGGGAAAAATGTGAATATAAAGCCAAACACCATTATCTTTGGCGCTACCATAGGTGATAATTCAACTGTTGGACCATTCGCGCGGATTAGGCCAGGCACAGTCATTAAAAAATCTTGTAACATAGGAAACTTTGTCGAAATTAAAAACTCCACAATAGGAGATGGTACAAAGATAAATCACCTAAGCTATGTAGGAGACGCAACACTAGGGAAAGAAGTGAATATAGGCGCAGGCGCGATAACATGTAACTATGATGGCGTGAATAAACATAAAACGATTGTAAGAGACAACTCTTTCATCGGCTCGGGTTCAATGCTGGTAGCACCAGTGATTATTGGCAAAGGTTCATTTATTGCTGCTGGCTCTACAATTACTAAAGATACTTCAGGATCAGGACATTTAACCATTGCTAGAAGCAAGCAAATGACCATAAGGAATTGGAAGAATAGAAATACCATAAAAACAAAGAAAAAATAATGTGCGGCATTTTTGGAATATCCTCAACTAAACCGATTTCAAACCAACTGATTAAGGGATTATCAAAACTTGAGTACAGGGGTTATGATTCAGCAGGCATCTCAGGCCATGGAATTAAGAATCAATTAGTTACAATTAAAGCGACTGGCCCAATTAAGAACCTGAAAAGCAAATTATATAAGCTACAAGGAATAACGACAGGCATCTCACATACTAGATGGGCAACACATGGACAGCCAACGCTAAAAAATACTCATCCTCACTTGTCTGGTGATATTTGTACTGTTCACAATGGAATTATAGAAAACTATATGGATCTTAAATCATATCTTAAAAAGAAGAGCTTTGTATTTAAGAGTGATACTGACTCAGAGGTAATTTGTCATTTAATAAACTATTATTTTAGTAAATCAGCTAATATGCAATCTGCAATTATCTCAACTGCAAATTCACTTGAGGGAAGTTATGCATTAGCTGCTATCAACGCTCAGACTCCTCACACTATTTATTCGGCGTGTAAGGGTAGTCCAATTATCCTAGGTAAAGACGTTTCATCTAATTATATATCATCAGACATGACTCCAATAGTTGATCACACTAAAAATTATATACCCATGGATGACAATGAATTTTCAGAAATAAGTTCTTTAGATATTAAAATCTTCAACAAAAATAAAAGAGTACTTTCAAAGCCAACTAAAGTATCAAAAATTAATAAGAACCAAGCATCGCTAATGGGACATAAGCATTTTATGCACAAAGAGATTTATGAACAAAAAGCTATCATAGAAGATATGATAAATCGTTATGTTGGTAAGGATAAAATATTACCTAATATCTTTGGTCATAGCACAGATAAACTTCTAGAAGAGATCAAGCACATACATTTTGTAGCATGCGGAACTAGTTATCATGCATCATTGGTCGCCAAAGACTGGATAGAACAATTTACGACTGTGACATGCACTGCAGAGGTCGCAAGTGAGTATAAATACAAAAAAATCAATGTATTGCCCGACACACTATTTGTGAGTATTTCTCAGTCTGGGGAAACAGCTGATACTATCTCATCTTTGAAAAAAGCGCTGAAACTAAAATATACAAATACCCTAGCAATTTGTAATGTTGCAGAAAGCACACTCACAAGGCTGTCCGGGATGAACTTTCTAATGAACGCAGGACCAGAAATCAGCGTTGCATCTACAAAAGCTTTTACCTCACAACTTTTCACTCTCCTGCTGTTAACGGCAATCATATCAAGAAGGTATGACAATACTGAAAAGAGAATGGTCCAGGATATAAGAAAAATAGGTAAAAAAATTGAAGAACTGTATGAAATGGAACCAGAGATTAAGAAAATTTCTACCAAATTTAAAAATAAAGAGCATACACTTTTTTTAGGTAAAGGTGCGTCATATCCAATAGCACTTGAGGCTGCTTTGAAGCTAAAAGAGATATCATACATTCATGCATCAGCATATCATTCTGGGGAACTCAAACATGGACCTTTGGCACTTGTTGATAGAAGGATGCCAGTAGTCTGTTTTCTTCCAGATAATCACTTGGCAAGATTAGTTTTATCTAATCTCGCTGAAGTAGAAGCAAGGCAAGGACAGACATTTATTTTTACTAATAAAAAAATTGCCAAGAATAAGAAACAAGTTAAGGTAATTAAAATGCCTGATTGCCCTGATCTTATCGTGCCAATTCTATATATCATTCCTGCCCAACTTTTAAGTTATCATGTTGCAATTAAGAAAAAGACAGATGTTGATAAACCTAGAAATCTAGCAAAATCAGTCACAGTTGAGTAGTTAACTCTGAACAGGGTGGGTTGTGTAAGAACAAGTTATCACATGAGCGACATAGTATAAAGTTATCCACAGGCACAAAACTGACGCTCACACTACAACTACTTGCCATTTAATTATACTCATATAATTCTTAGTTTTTATTTACATGAATATGTTTTCATAAGATTTACATTATCTTGTAGTAGAGAGTTGTACAAAGACCAATAAACTCGTTGAAGATTAAATATTATATGTTTTTACACTGCCTGATATTTTTTGTGCATCAAATTTTAAGGATAATTGATTTTCTGGATTTGTATTAATTGTAGATGAAGCAGTATGAAGTCTTAAATCAATTATCCAATTATGGTTAAAAGAAAAATTCAGATAATTCGATCTTTGTGGATCAAAACCACAGATTAAATTTTGTGGTTTAGGTATATTTAGAAAATCCTGAATTTCCACATTCACTTCGTCGGTCTCACTCACAATTACCTTGTAAAAGTTTATACCAACAATGAAATTAAAAAAATTAACTGCAATCAATGGATTTTGTTTACACCACTTATCTATAGAATTTTTACATACTTGATTAATATTCTTATATAACTGCGAGAGTAATTGTTGGTCTTCATTATATTTTTTTATACCATTTAAATTCCTCCTATAAGCATCTGCAACAACTTTCATATCATTTCGATGTGTAATATCCTCAGTACTACTACTATTGAAACCACACTGTTTCGCTAATGAGTAAGGTCTGGGATGTTTTAAAGCATAATGATTATGTTTAATAGAAAAGTTTATTCCATTAATCTCTACATCTTGAACTACACCACTGCTATCTCGTAGTCTATCAATCTTGATAATCTTTTGATTAGTATTTAATGACTGGTACCATATAAAAAACTTCTTCGCTGCAATCCTGAATCTATTCTTAAGGTCTTGTGATAGATTTTGAAATTTAATACTATCTCTTTTTTGGTCATCTAAAGTATTCTTAGACAATATGGTATTTGGGTGATTTCTCTGAAAATAATCAACTATACTGAATTCTAGTGCTCTGCCATTATCATTTGACTTACTAGTCATAATTTATTCGTATTACAATAATTTATTTATTAACACTAGCATATATGAGAAAATTAACTTATGAAATTAGCATCATTTTTCACTGGCGCAGGTGGATTAGATTTAGGTTTTGAGAAAGCGGGTTTTAAAATAATCTATGCTAATGAAAATGACAAAAAAATATTTGATACATTTGAAAAAAACTTCCCAAAAACTAGACTAGACAAACGAAGCATCACTAAAGTTGAATCTGAAGATGTGCCGGATTGTGATGGAATAATTGGAGGTCCTCCATGTCAGAGTTGGAGTGAGGCAGGAGCACTCAGAGGGATAAAGGATTTAAGAGGACAACTTTTTTTTGACTTCATACGGATAATCAGAGGTAAACAACCAAAGTTTTTTCTAGCAGAAAATGTATCCGGTATGCTAGCAGCGAGAAATGCGCATGCATTGAAAGGCATTATAGGTTTGTTTAAGGATTGTGGTTATGAAGTGTCTTACAAATTACTTAATGTCAGTGATTATGGCATACCTCAAGATCGTAAAAGAGTTATATTCGTAGGCATAAGAAGTGACTTGGATACTAAGTTTATTTTTCCAAAAACAACAACTAGTCTTGATGAGGATAAAATTACTTTAAAGGATTGTATATATGATTTAGCAAATAATGCTATTCCCGCACAAGCAAAAAATTACGCTAACAATGGTAAATGTAAAGTTTTAAATCATGAATACATGATTGGTTCATTCTCACCAATTTATATGTCAAGGAATCGAGTAAGACCATGGAATAAGGTTTCTTTTACTATACAAGCAGGTGGAAGGCACGCACCAATACACCCTCAAGCACCTGAAATGGTTCATGTGGGTAAAAATAAAAAAATTTTTAAAAAAGGGAGTGAAAGTTTATACAGAAGACTTAGTGTAAGAGAGTGCGCTAGGATTCAAACTTTCCCAGATGATTATGAGTTTATCTATGACAATGTAACTGATGGTTATAAAATGATAGGTAATGCTGTTCCAGTGGATTTTGCGCAAATATTAGCAAACCAATTAAAGTTAGTGTTAGAGTAATTCGGGGAATTGAATATGTCTGGACCGATAACCATCCTGTTCAAAGTAGAATATTCAGTAACAGTAGAGTAACTTTGAATCTATACCTCCTTCGCCATGCTAAATCCTCTTGGGAATCTTATGAAGATGATTATGATAGAGTCTTATCTGAGCGAGGTCGAAATGATGCACGTACATTAGGGGAGTATCTTCGCAAAAATAATATTAATTTCGAGAATACACTTTGCTCATCTTCACAGAGAACCAGAGAGACAATATCGATTATCAACGAAGTTTCCCCGCATTCAATTGATGAGGTAAATTACCTCGATAGCCTATATCATGCCTCTTCGAACAAGATAAAAGAAATAGTTCAAAATTGTAGTAATAAAAGTTTATTGATAGTTGGACATAATCCCGGAGTATCAGAATTAATCTCAGATCTCTTGAAATCTAATTTTATCGATTATCCAACATGTGTTTTCGCTCAATTCAAACTCACTTCGGATGATGTTACCAGTGCCAGAGTACAAATAATTATCAGACCGAAGAATAAAAAAATCATAAATTTACTCTAAAATTTTTAATTGAGCAGAAAGACCTTTTACACACAGGGTATAAATTACATATGTACTTACTATACAAGACTAATGCTTGGTAGTGTAGTTTCGATAATGTCTTTGTTTTCTTTTTCAACTAAAAAAGAGTTCTTGCCATCTTTGAAAGAAATTGCTTTAAATACCCGATCATTTTTCAAATGTAATGCACATCCACCATCTATTGCAAAACAGTCACTAATCTCTCCATTTGAGATGAAATTAGATAAAGAGGGTTTTCTCTCAGGCTCTTCATCATAATGTGGACAACAATTACCTTTTGTATAACCTAAACATTCTAAAACATTTAGATTATTTGCCCATGAATCTGTAATGCCTTTTTCAAACCAACATATCGCGCCAGCACTAACTCCGCTCATGATGGTTCCTGATTCGTATGCATTCTTTAAAATTATATCCAAACCCCATTCACGCCAAACAGCTAACATACTTTTAGTATTTCCACCGCCTACAAAGATGATATCTTGCATCTGAATTAATTCTTCAAGGTTTGGAGTTCTCTTAAAAAAATCTAAATGAGTTGGATTACAGTCCAACTTAGTCATTGTTGAATAATAACTAACTTTATAAGATTCACTATCTCCTGTTGCTGTCGGAATAAAACAAATGTTTGGGGTATCTTTATCTGATTGATCTAGTATATATTTTTCAATAACACCAATCCCAGGATTTCTCCCAAATCCACCACCACCAATTGCTATGATTTGTTTATCCATATTTTTAAGTTAGTCAGTCCTCCCTGATCTTTAGCATTATACAACTATTAGAATAACTTATATAATAGCTAAAATAGTAAACGCAAGGAGAACGTAATGCTGAACGTATATTTATCAGGTGAAATTCATACTGATTGGAGACAAGAGATTATTGATGAATGTAAAAAAGAGGGTCTTGATATTAACTTTTCATCACCAGTCACTAATCATGAATTATCAGACAATTGTGGTGTAGATATTCTTGGAGCTGAAGAAAATAACTTTTGGAAAGATAACAAAGGAGCAAACATAAATTCAATACGCACAAAAAAATCAATTGAGGATAGCGATGTTGTTATAGTTAAGTTTGGAGAAAAATACAAACAGTGGAACGCTGCATTCGATGCAGGCTACGCTTCAGCATTGAATAAATCTATAGTTGTTATCCATGGAGATGAACATCAACATCCACTTAAGGAAGTTGATGCTGCTGCATGTGCAGTGACAAAAGATCAGAGTCAGGCAGTAAAGATACTTAAGTATATTGTCCAAGGCTCTCTGTAATTGCAAAGGATGGCTACTAATAAAAATAACAAACTTACTGAAGCTCAAATCGGAGAAATTATTTTCATGGCTCTTTCAGATGACGTGAGTTTTGATAGTATCAATGAACGTTTTGGTATCGACAGTGATCAAATTAAAAGAATAATGAAACAAAATATTTCGTTTGGTTCCTATAAAAAATGGAGAGAGCGTGTGAAAAAATTTTCAAAAAGAAGGATGCACTACAAGTAAATGAATGAAGAAAAAATTATTATAAAGCAGTCAACTCCTATTTATGGAACACTGGGTATCATATTTGGATTTGTAGGAATTTTTATTCTATCACCACTTTTTAGCCCTCTGGCGCTGATACTCGGTTCCTTGGCATGTCTTCAAAAGGAATACACAGCTGGTATACTAAGTATCGTATTCGCAATTTTAGGAATCATCACCTCGCCCATCCTGATGACACTACTTAACATGCCAGATATCATAATTTATCAAAATCAGGGTGTTTTTCTCTGATTTGCACCAAATTTGACCATACTTTTTGTAATAGATAATTGATAAATGCCCGATTTTATATAGAATAGTTATACATCTAATTTTAAATTAATTTAAAAAAAAGGAGTTATTTATGAGGAACGTTTTATCATATGCTCTCTCACTACTGTTCGTAACAGCTCTACCATCCGTGGCATTCGCTGGGGATCTTCAAGCTAACGATTTTGTAGGAGTGACATTCTGGATAATATCGATTTCGATGGTTGCAGCAACTCTCTTCTTCTTCTCTGAAAGATCAAGAGTATCAGCTAAATGGCAAACATCGTTATCAGTCATATCACTAGTAACGTTAATCGCAGCTGTACACTATTTCTATATGAGAGAAGTATGGGTTGAGACAGGCGAATCTCCAACTGTATTCAGATACATTGATTGGATTTTAACTGTACCGTTACAAATGATCGAATTCTACTTAATACTAGCAGCTGTAACAACTGTTAGTGCAGGTGTATTCAATAGACTGCTTGTAGGTACACTAGTCATGTTGATTGGTGGTTACTTAGGTGAAGCTGGAGTAATCAATGCGATGCTCGGATTCATCATCGGGATGGCAGGCTGGATATACATCCTGTATGAAATATTTGCTGGTGAAGCAGGACAAAAAAGTACGTCTTGTGGAAGCGTGGGTGCACAAATGGCATTCAATGCATGTCGTATGATCGTATTAGTCGGTTGGGCGATTTATCCACTCGGGTATCTATTCGGATACTTAATGGGTGGTGTAGATGCAGCAAGCTTGAACTTGATTTATAACCTAGCTGATTTTGTAAACAAAATCGCATTCGGTGTATTTATCTGGGCAGCTGCAATAGCAGATTCAGCAGAAACTGCATAAATAAACTTAAAAATATGTACAAGGAGCGCTTGCGCTCCTTGTATTATGTCTAAATGAAAAAAACTATTGTTATTGGTTCAGGCTTCGGTGGCCTAGCAATTGCTTGCAGACTAAAAGCAATGGGACATGATGTCACTGTTCTAGAAAAGCTAGACAATCTGGGTGGCAGAGCCAGAACTCTCTATCATAATGGTTTTGAATATGACGCTGGACCTACGGTAATTACCGCTCCATATCTATTAAATGAAATATTTGATCTTTTCGATAAAGATTCGAGAGATTACTTTAATCTATTAAGAGTTAAGCCTTATTATAGATTTGTATTTAGTGATAAATCTTCTTTTGACTATGGATCATCACTTAAAGGGATGCTTAATCAAATCAAGAAAAACTATTCAAAAGAGGATGCTATCGGATATCTTAGACTTTTGAAACATTCCAAACGTATTTTTGATACGGCGTATCTTAAACTGGCGGATTATCCTTTTGAGAATATTCAAAGCATGTTTCCTTATGTTCCCGAGTTGATGAGGATCAAGTTTTACAAATCAGTACATAGTTCTGTAAAGTCATACCTTCATAATGAAAATCTTGTAAAAGCACTCAGCATGCATCCACTTTTAGTAGGTGGTAATCCATATACAACTACATCTATTTACCTTCTCATTCAATATTTAGAGTGGAAATGGGGTGTCTATTATGGAGATGGCGGGACCCGCTCTATTGTGAGTGGTTTTAAGAAGTTGTTTGATGAAGAGGGAATAGTGTATAAGACTAACTGTGAAGTTTTAAATGTTAATCATGACAATAAGCGTATTAAAACAGTAGAGACTTCTGAGGGTACTTTGGAGGCTGATTTAGTGGTGAGTAATGCAGATCCATCACATTTCTATGAGAATATACTTAAAATTGCACCTAAGAAAATATTCAATAAAAAATCTATCTTGAAGCATTCAATGGGACTGTTCGTTTTTTATTTCTCTACAAAAAAGATTTATAGTGATGTTCAGCACCACACTATAATTTTTAACAAACGACATAAAGAACTGCTTGATGATATATTTGATAATAAAATTTATATCAACGATCCCAGTCTGTATCTTCATAGACCCTCTGCAACTGATAAGAAAAACATTCAAAATAGTTGCGATTCTTTTTATGTTCTTGCGCCAGTGGCTAATAATCAAAGTAATATTGACTGGAATGAAAAAGGAGAAGAGTTCTGTCAGCACGTTATAAGCATACTGAGCGAGACTGTACTACCTGATCTTAAATCTAATATTGTTGACCAGTTCTTTGTTACACCTGACTATTTTGAGAACGAATTGAATTCATTTAATGGAAGTGGTTTTGGTATACAGCCTATTTTCAGACAATCTGCTTATTTTAGATACTCAAATAAATCACAAGAACTCAACAATTTATATTTTGTTGGTGCAGGCAGTCACCCAGGAGCAGGTGTACCGGGTGTATTATCCTCTGCAAAAGTTACTGAAAAGCTTATACTTAAATATAATGCCTAGAACTTTTGAACATGTACTTAAATCAAATAGCAAAACTTTCTACATTGCTTCTAGGCTCCTGCCTAAATACGTGAGGAGGGATGTTTTTAAAGTTTACTCTTTTTGTAGACTTTATGATGATAACGTGGACCTTGATAGGAAGGATGACACAAATGACTTAGAAGAATATATTCTCAAACTGGGGATAGATGGCAGTGTCGTAAGGGAATTGAAAAATGGCATTAATTCCGATATCAATCGTTCTAGTATTAAAGATCTTAACGACTTGCTGAAGTATTCATATAAAGTAGCTGGCTGTGTCGGGCTAATGATGTGTGATGTATTATCTATCAAAGGTACCCTAGCAAGATATTACGCAATAGACTTAGGAATTGCTATGCAAATAACAAATATATGCAGGGATGTCCTAATTGACTACAGAGGTGGCAGGGTATACTTACCAAGCACCATGATAGGAGATAATGAAATTTCATCTATGACAGACGCAGAAATACTATCCGTTGTAACGAAGCTAATCAAACTCGCTGATGATTATTACAATAGCGCCTTAAGTGGTATCAAACTTATACCAATCAGATCGCGCTTTTCTATACTCTACGCATTGAGGCTCTATCAGGCTATCGGTCACAAAATTTTAAGAGAACAACAAAAGTATTTCAAAGAAAAAATAAATACTACATTGAGTGAAAAGATGATTATATTTTTTAAGTCATTTTTTGAGTTTATGACTATGTCTTTAATACAATCTAATAGAAAGCAACATAACCAAACTCTTCATAAATCACTACAGGGACTCCCGTACGTCAATGAAACAGTATGATGTGGTAATAATAGGTGCAGGTTGCTCGGGTCTTAGTCTAGCCTACAGATTGATTGGGTCACCTCTCAAAGTATGCGTACTAGATAATATGAAAAGAGATAACAGGCATAGGAAGACCTGGTCATACTGGAATACATATCAACATCCATTTGAACACTTGCAAGCCTATTCTAACAGCTCTCTTATAGTAAAAAACTCCTCACAAACAATACTAGATTGTAATACATATAACTACTCTACAATTGACTCTAATGATTTTGATAATTTTGTTTTTTCTGAATTAGAACAAAGCGAAAACATAGATATTATCTTTGAGACAAATATTGAAGATATAGGACTAGAAGGTACTGAATATATTTTCAGAGTTTCAGAGAATTTTGATTGTAGTGCGCGTTATGTATTCGATAGCAGACCAAATAAATCACCCTTTAGCATGAAGCAAATATTTAAAGGAATTTTCGTTGAATTCCATGAACCTCTCGAAAACTTTAAAGCTCACTTAATGGATTTTTCAGATAAAGACCAGTTTCATTTTTTTTATAGTCTTCCATTGGGAAAAACTAAGTATTTATTTGAATCTACTTATTACACACCCCTAAATATGGATTGTGAATTGATGACTAATGAGGTTCATGATTACATTAAAGAAAAATATGGAGATGGTTATTCAGTAGTTCGAGAAGAGTATGGTGAAATACCCCTTACAACAAATATAAAACTAAACGAGAATAAATCCAACTATATCAAAATTGGTATTCCCGCAGGTTCTACGAGAGCCTCTACAGGATACACTTTTTTAAACATTCAAAAACAAGCAGACGAATATATTAGAATGTTAAATGGTAAAAAATTCATTGAATATCCCAAGACCCTTAAGAACAAAGTTCTTAGAAAGATGGATAACTTACTACTGATGATAATAAGAGATCATCCAGCAGAAAGTAAAAAAATCCTTTTTGAAATGTTTAATCGTAATAAGGCAAAGAGAATTATTAGATTTCTATCTGACACACCAACGCTGGTAGATATAATATCTATCATATGGAACATGCCTAAAGTAATATTCATCAAATATGCAATTAAGTCATTCACAGCATCAAAGATATAGTAAATATCAATTAATTCTCCTCACTAACCTGAGTGTTCTATCTTGGGTAATTATCATTCTTGCTCCAAGTCTAGTTTCAATTAATACTCAACTGATATTACTTGTTACAACTGTAACTATTATAGGTATACCGCATGGATACTTTGACTTTCTTGTTGCTAAAAAACTTTACTCCAACTCTGATTATTGGTTGAGCAAGTTTATCTTGGTCTATACAGCAACATCTTTGTTATACTTATATGTATGGATTGTTTCACCGATTTTTGCACTTATAGTATTCTTATTGATGGCTCAGTATCATTTTGCAGTTGAAGAATCAGGTAATCTAGATTCTAAGAATATTATTCTGATGTTTATATTGGGGGGAGTGCCAATTTTTACTCCTATAATTTTCCAGACGGATGATGTTTTTAGTCTATTTGCTATTCTACTGAACCAAGAGATCTCTGACATTGTATTTTCCGCTCTTCATCAAACTATGTATATCCTTACAGTACTAGCTGTAATATTTTTGTACGCACGAAGATTATCATTATTGTATGTTCTACTATTAATAAATTTTATATATCTCCCGCCCCTATTATCATTTATTTTATATTTCTGTTTTCATCACTCATTAAGACACTACTTAGATGCATTGATAGATTCTAATTTATTTGAAAAAAAGATTTCATTAACTAAATATGTTGTTTTCTTTTTATTTCTAACAATTGCTTTCACTTTCATTATACTTTTTATGTTATCGTCATTGGCAGAAATATCACTCGAGAGCGCGATAATAAAATATATTTTTATTACCTTGGCATGCCTTACACTTCCTCACCTGCTTTTAAATTCAATCTATGAAAAAAGATTCAGCAAAGAAAGCGGATAAGAATTTACTAGATCTAATGATAAGTTAAGTAGATATATAAATTATTGTTGGGATGGTCTTTGTTCCAACATACCCCTCAACTATTTGTGTTGGCATGATATATGCATCCTCTTAAGTATGCAAGATATAGGAATATACTTATGGTACCCCGCTCTTTTATTTCCGGCTATACCAATAATGCTTTTAGTGTTCACCAATAAATACACAGCACTCGCTATGCTGATTAGAAAATTACATGTTATGTCATATGATAATTCAGGCAACTATCTGTCGGCTGAGAGAATCCAAATACTTTCCTATAGATTATTATTACTTAGATGGATGCAATCTTTGTCTGGGGCTTCATTCTTGCTGAATCTGTTAACAATTTTATTTGGTTACATAGGCGTCATGAACATAGCACTAAATTTCTTTGGCGGTGCCGTATTTATCTTATCAATAGCAATTATCTTATTCATTATTGAGTCACAGCAGTCACATTATGCACTTAGTTTACATCTCAGAGATCTTGAAAAATACAGCAAAAATAGCTCTGATAAGTTATACAACTGAGTACATATATTTATATTATTACTCTTCTTTATTTTGATATTATGTAATATTAGAGGGTGGTCAATAAAAAAAAGGGAGGTAAGTGATAATTACAGCTGAAATATTCTACTTTTTAAGAGACGTGAATGAATACGAGGAATATTCAAACAAATGAGCTCATCTGATGTGTATAAATCTAAAGATTGGATTGTTGAAAAAGCCTTTATAAAAAATGATGATTATAAAGCTATGTACGAACAATCTATCTCTAAACCGGATGAGTTTTGGTTTGAGCAAGGACAAAGATTAGATTGGTTTACTCCCTATACAAAGGTTAGAGACTACTCATATGCGAAAGATGAGCTATATATTAGGTGGTATGAAGATGGCGAACTTAACGCATCATATAATTGCCTCGACCGACATATAGAAAAAAATGCTGACAAGATTGCAGTTATCTGGGAGGGAGATGATCCCTCTAATTCGAGAAAAATTACGTATCAAGAACTACTCACAGAGGTATGTAAATTTTCTAATGGGTTAAAATCTTTAGGTGTAAAAAAAGGCGACAGAGTTACCATTTACATGCCTATGATTCCTGAAGCTGCTATTGCTATGTTGTCATGTGCCAGAATCGGCGCTGTCCATTCTGTTGTATTCGGAGGATTTTCTCCCGAGGCTCTCGCAGGTCGTTTAGAAGATTGTGATTCTAAATACATAATAACTGCGGACGAGGGCGTCAGAGGCGGCAAGACAATACCCCTAAAGGAAAATGTTGATAAGGCCATTTCCAAGATAGAGGATTTTAAGAAATGTGTTGTCGTGAAAAGAACTGGTAATGCAATTAATTGGGACAGCAGTATTGATCACTGGTACGATGAGTTAGTATCATCTGCCTCAAATATTTGTGAACCAGAAAAAATGTCCTCTGAGGACCCGATATTTATTCTGTACACTTCTGGCTCAACAGGAAAGCCAAAAGGTGTTTTACATACCACTGGTGGTTATCTTGTTTATGCATCTATTACACATCAATACATATTTGATTGTCATGACGAGGATATTTACTGGTGTACCGCAGATGTGGGTTGGGTAACTGGGCATTCTTATATAATTTATGGACCATTGTGTAATGGTTCCACAACAATTATGTTTGAAGGAGTTCCAAACTATCCAACACCTAGTAGGTTTTGGGAGATTGTTGATAAGCATGAAGTGAATATTCTCTATACCGCACCAACAGTCATAAGAGCACTCATGTCAGAAGGTAAAGGACATGTTGATAAGACATCTAGAAAATCTCTTCGGATATTAGGAAGTGTTGGAGAGCCAATTAATCCTGAGGCTTGGCGCTGGTATTATGATGTGGTTGGAAATTCTGACTGCCCAATTGTGGATACCTGGTGGCAAACAGAGACAGGAGGCATTATGATAACGCCACTTGTAGGAGCCATTGATATGAAACCAGGGTCTGCAACACTTCCGTTTTTTGGAATCGAACCAGTTTTAGTGGATGATAATAACAATGAGATCAAAGGACCTGGAGAGGGCAGCTTATGTATCAATATGTCATGGCCTGGTCAAATGCGTACAGTTTACGGTGATCACCAAAGGTTTATAGATACATATTTTACGCAATATCCTGGTCGTTATTTTTCAGGAGATGGGTGCAGGAGGGATGAAGATGGTTATTATTGGATAACAGGAAGGGTGGATGATGTCATAAATGTATCAGGGCATCGCTTGGGTACTGCAGAGGTTGAATCCGCGCTTGTGCTTCATAAAGATGTATCAGAGGCAGCCGTAGTTGGATATCCCCATAAGATTAAAGGTCAAGGACTTTATGCTTTTGTCGCACTTAATAAAAATGTTGAATCAAGTAGTCGTCTTGAAAATGAACTATTAGAGTGGGTTAAACAAGAAATTGGATCAATTGCTAAGCCTGATTTCTTACAATTTACCGAGGGTCTGCCAAAAACCCGATCAGGAAAAATTATGAGAAGAATTCTGAGAAAGATATCTATAAATGATTATAATAATCTTGGAGATACATCTACTCTTGCAGACGCTACTGTAGTAGATGGTCTCATAAAAAATAGGAAAAATATTTAACATGATAGACATAGTAAAAAAAAGGGTAATAGACTGGGATAACCAATTAAGAAAAGAAAAACACTTCAATGAAAAGTTCGGAACTAATTTGTCACCGAGCTGTGTAAAAGAACTCACAGGCTCCTTCCGTAGGTTGACAGAGAAAAGTAAATCTAAAATTGGAGACGGAACCTTACAACAATGTGAGGAATTCTATCTCTCATTAGACCTGATGAAACAGAATCAATACACACATATATGCAAGAATCGAAGTGCAGCATTCTACAAAATTGGGGACGAACCAGATTCTGATAAGGCAAATTCTGAATTTCAAAGACAATTTTCTGAGTGGGATGAAAAACTAAATGAATTCAAAGCTCTAAATAATTGGGACAAGTTTGGCAAATAGCCGTATGTGCGGAAGATATACTCTTACAAATAAGAAAGAAGTAAAGAGAAAATTTGAAATAGATATTGAACAAAACTTTAATATCTGTCCTAGTTCAAAAGTTCTTGTCTATACAAATAAGCCCGAGTGGATGGAATGGAATTACTCACCATCTTGGGCCAAAAAGCCTATGAATCTAATTAATGCTAGATATGAGACTATTGATGAAAAACCATCTTTTAAAAATATGAGTAGGTGCGTTTTTATTATGGATGGTTGGTATGAATGGAAAAGATTTTTTGACTGGAGCAAAAGAGAGAACGTTAAAGATCCATATTACCATCATCTTAACAGCGAGATTATTTTTGTGGCCGGTTTATATCAGAGGGGTCGATGTGTCTGTGTGACGAAAAAATCAGTTAAGCCTATCTCTGAAATACATAACCGTCAGCCGCTATTATTAGAAGAATCACAAGTAGAAAAATGGATTAGTGGTGATCATATTTTAAGAGACAGCCTCTCAAAAAATATCCAAATCCATAGAGTATCGACTTATGTCAACTCTCCAAAAAACAATGACACAAATTGTGTACAACCTAGATAGAGAGAGTATTTAAAAGTTTGGAAAAGAAAAATAAAACTACAGAAGCTATAACATCATAAAGTGGCGAGGCTTCAGGATATCCATAATTCCATAATATTATCAATAGCACCCAGATTATAAATACGACCATTTATTATTGGATTTTATTTAATAATATCGATTTCTTATCACTAAATTCAGCTTCAGTGATAATTCCACGATCTCGTAGATCAGCTAGTTTCTCAATCTGCGATAGTATTTCAGTATTACTATCATTGAAACTCTGATTCTTATTACTCGACCCCATAAGATCAGATTCGTTGTTAAAAATCTTATATAAAAATGAATCTTTCTTTTCTGCTGCTGATTGTTTGGTAAGACCTATCTTATTATGAGGTGCCGGTCTTGCTTTATCATCAGCAATAACTTGCAATGATAACAAAGCTAAAGCTATGAATAAGATACTTCTCATATGTGCATTATATGACTTATAAGAATATAAATCATTCTTCTGTTAAAGTTTTCATGAAGAAATTTTGGACTTTGTCCAGCGTAATTTTGGTAGCATTGGAGTCATATTTGACAGTAACACCTTTAATTGAGCATTTATTCAAAAAGAATTCACTTAACTCTGGGGTATTTATAATCGTTCCATTCATATTTTGAATTTCACCATCACTAGTTATTGTCAATGTGCAATCTAAGTTCATCACCATTAGGTTAGGCAGCTTTTCAAATGTAAATCCAAAGTATAAAAATGGGTTATCAAAACCATGTCGAGCATTATCTATCGATAAGAATTCGATTTTACCATCATCCCTGAAGAATTTTGAGTACAAGTTCCTGCATGCAGCCTCAGGCGTCAAGTCATCATCGGCTCCAGTGATCATTAACAGTGGAGTTTCAGTTTCTGATGAGCCAGGGAATGTGAATCCACAGTAAGGGTATATAGCAACTGCAGATTGAAACTTATAATCTGTAGGAATGAGATCATTGACAAATTTAAAATGCGATAAAATTGGACCTACCCCACCTTGTGACCAGCCTAGGTAACCAACATTGTTAATCTTAGTATTTGTTTTCAATAAGTTTAGAGCGGCGTATGCGTCATTCATAAAAGTTATCCCTGATACTTTGGAAAAAGTTTTGTCGTACTTGATTTTTCTTGCCGAGTAATGGTCAATTTGAAAGACAATAAGGCCACTATCTGTAAGTAGATCTACGTATTTATTATGATACCTTCTTTTACCCCCAGATCCATGAGTCATTATTACAGCGTTGTAGATTTCTCGTTTGACCTTCGGTAGGAATAATTTACCATTTATAATGACACTATTTTTGTTTTTATAGTTCAAGTCATAGCTATCAATAGAATCAAAACAGACAAGTGTATCTGATACTATATCTATAGTACTTTGAGGATTTACGTTTTCACATGGATCAGAGATTTTTCTTGAACAAGACACCATTAGCATCACCACGAGTACCCAAAATGTGATTTTATTCAGCATTAACGTTATCTAAGCTGAGAAATATTTGTCCTATAATCTTCTAAGATAGAAATGATTTGATTATCAGTATTGTAAGGGTCAGGCACTAATGAGCTTGGTACCTCTAGCTCTTTGAATTCGATTTCTACATCTGGTGAGATGCCATTCTCATGTATATGCCTATCATTGGGTGTGTAGTATTTAGCAGTTGTAAGTTTGAGGGCAGACCCATCCATCATTTCCTGTATCGATTGAACGGAGGCTTTGCCAAAAGATTTTTCTCCATAAATTATCGCCCTTTTATGATCTTGAAGAGCCCCTGCTACAATCTCAGAGGCAGATGCAGAACCACCATTTATTAGAACATACAGAGGTAAACCCTCAAGGATATCTTCACTGTTAGCAAAATATTCTAAATCAGAATTATTTGTACGTCCCTTTGTGTAAACAATCTTGCCGGATTTCAAAAATAAATCAGATATGCCGACAGCAGAACCAAGCACACCACCTGGATTGTTTCTAAGGTCAAGAATAAGCGCAACCATCATATTTCCGCTTTTCTTTCTTAAGTCATATATTGCTTTTCTAACATTTGAGGTTGAGTTAGATTGAAAACTAGATAGCCTCAGATATCCAACTTCACCATTGAAAATTTCGGTTTTAATCCCCTTAGATACTATGATTTGTCTTACTAATTCAAAATCTAGTGGCGCTTCTTCTTTTTCTCGCAAAATTTTTACTTTTACTTTTGTGCCAGGTTCACCACGCATTAATTTTACAGCATCATTGATAGATTTATCCTTGAGTGAAATATCCTCTACTTCAATCACTAGGTCACCAGCTTTAAGCCCCGCTCTTTGTGCAGGCGTGTCATCAATTGGTGATATAATTTTTACGAAGCCTTCATCCATTGTAATTTCTATCCCAATACCACCAAATTTTCCAGTTGTCCCGATTTTTAGCTCAGAAAAATCATCCTTAGAAAGATAATCTGAATAGGGGTCTAAATTAGAGACCATCCCCTCAATTGCGTAGTTAAAGAGAGTAGTATCATCTACCTCATCAACATACTGATCTTTGATTTTCTTATACACGTCAACAAACTGCTGAATTTTTTCTGTTGGCACATCATTATCAGATGAGTATCCAGGTACACAAATTAAAGCAAAGAATGCAGATAAAAGTACAATTTTTATGGGTTTATTATTATTAATCATCAGGCTAATAATAGCACTTTATTACTAGATTTATTATTAGTTTCATCTAATATAGGTATATAATAATACAATGGAAAACGAACAAGTACAGTTAGAAGAAAAGATTGGTTATTCTTCTGCAGATCAAGAAAGAGATATTGAAACTGCCTCACGATCATTGAAAGCAATGTCACATCCTTTGAGGTTGATGATATTATGCAAACTTGGTGAGGGTGAGTTTAGCGTACAAGACATAGTTGATAATGTTGGTACATCTCAAAGTAATATCTCTCAACATCTAGCGATACTTAGAGACAAGGGCATTCTTTCTGCAAGAAAAGATGCTAATAAAGTTTTTTACAAAGTCAGTGATTTTAAAACATTAAAGTTGATTGATATGATGAGAGAAGTTTTCTGTTCCAAACATAACTGATCCATACAATGGATCACTCATTAGAATTTATACTTAATCATCCAGTTTTATCAGTAGCATTATTTATTTTTATTTATCTCATCATTTCTTTTGAGATTAAAAACTTTACTAAAAAATATAAAGGAATTAATTGTAGTGACCTTGTTACTAAAATTAATGAAAGTCAGATTGTTGTTCTTGATACTAGAGAAAAATCTGAATATAAAAAAGGACACATCTCACAGGCTATACTCCATGACTCATCAAGCACAAAAAAAATAGATTTCACTGAAGTGGTTGTATATGATAAAGATGAAATGACAAGTGTGTCCAGTGCAGAGAAAATATCGAAAAACAACTCTGTGAAAGTACTTTACTTAGAGGGCGGGATTCAATCTTGGACTGAAAATAATCTTCCTCTTGTGGAGGGAAAATGAACGATAATAAAGTTCAATTTAATATTCAAAGAGTATATCTGAAAGATCTTTCATTTGAATCACCCATGACACCCGATGTTTTTACAAATATGTCATCGTCCCCGAAGGTTGGATTTAACTTTGAATCTAATATAAATAAATTGACAGATGATTTACATGAATTGACACTCACTTTCAATGTCAAAGCGGAAGTAGATGATAAGACTCTGTATTTAGTTGAGTTAAAGCAATGTGGAGTTTTTCTCATTTCAACAGATAATGAAGATCTCAAAAAAAGATTTCTCAACGTTCACTGTGCTGAGATAGTATTCCCATATGCAAGAGAAAATATATCTAGCATTATACAAAAGGGTGGATTCCCTCCCTTATTTTTATCCCCCATAGACTTTCATACTATCTATCAAAACGAGCTTGAAAAAAGAAAAGAAAATTAATGACAACTAAATTCAGGGTGCTTGGTGCTGGCGTGTGGGGGTTAGCCTTTTCAGATCACCTTTTGAACTTAGGTCATAGTGTCGAAATATTCAGAAGAGATACAAGCTTAGAGTCTGATAGTATCAAAAAACTTGGATTAAAGAATGTCACACCGAAACATATTAAATTATTAGTCACGCTTGATGATCAGAAACTTGATGATGAAATAAATATCGTTGCTGTCAACAGTAAAGGTTTCAGAGATCTACTAAATAATCATGATGACTACTTTAGTAGATTGACTGAGTTAGTATCTCTTACAAAAGGAATTGACCATCAAAGTGGACGACTATTTAGCAATTATTTATCTGATAGATTTACAAATATACAAAAATATGGACTAATATCTGGCCCCTCCTTTGCTAAGGATTTATGTGATAGGAAAAAGATTATTGTATCATTTGCCTCTCTAGACAATGATCTATGCAAGGACATGTCTGACGTGACTAGAAGTTCATATTTTCAGATGACCCCAACAAAATATATTCATCATATTGAAATAGCTGGAGTTATAAAAAATATTGCCGCAATTATATGCGGTATGGTCGATAAATATTTTGATAAGGGTATTTATACTAACAAAATTATCAAAAAGGCATGCGAAGATACATGGCGATTAGCAGAAGAATCATTTAGTCATCTTCATGCTAAGGAGTATCAAAAAATGATTGATGATACTAATCACCATAAAGATATAATTATCTCCTCTCCAGGCTACATAGGGGACATGATTTTAACCTGCAAACAAAATCAGTCTCGGAACTATCAATTTGGGAAGCTTATAGCAGATCAAGAAACAAGTATTGAAGACGCCAGAGATATTATTGGAACTGTCGAGGGTTATGACTGCTGCCAAACTCTAATGGAGAATTCGGAGCTAGGTAGCAATGGTTTAACATCACTTTTGTATGAGATTTTGAAGTCTGAGATTAAAGAGCGTGAGGGGCTACTTAAGGAATTTTTACAAGTCTAGTTCCTTTATTTTTCTTGTGATTGTGTTTCTTCCCATGCCTAATATTCTAGCCGCTTCTATTCGTTTTCCTTTGCTTGCGGATAATGCTTCCCTTAGTAGTAATTTCTCAAGCTCACGAGAAAATTCACTTAAATCATTGCTATCTGAGAGTACACCTTTTATGTGACTGGATAAATTTTCCTCCCATGATGAACCTGTATTCTTGGTTTCATTTAAAGTTGGATTACTACTATTTGAACTCAAATCTCTAACTTCGTCAGGAACATCATCTACTGTGATTGTAGATGAAGGAGCCATAACTGTCATATATCTGCATAGATTTTCAAGCTGTCTTATATTACCTGGCCAATCATACTTATTTAATAATTCCATAGCCGTGTTTTCTATAGTTTTTGAATCACTGTTAAGTTCATTAGCACTTTTGCTTAAGAAGTATTTCACGAGTTCATTTATATCCTCTTTTCTGTCTCTGAGGGGAGGTAGCTCAATCCTAAAGACATTCAATCTATGGTAAAGATCTTCTCGGAATTTGCCGTTTTTGATTAAATTTTCTATGTTTTGATTCGTGGCAGCAATTATTCGCACATCTGATTTAATTGGTTTTTGTCCACCTACCCTGTAGAACTCATGACTAGACAATACTCTAAGAAGTCTTGTTTGCAACTCAGGATGCATATCTCCAATTTCATCAAGAAATAAAGTACCGCCTAATGCTTGTTCAAATCTTCCTATCCTTTGAGTTTGTGCTCCAGTAAATGAACCTTTTTCATGACCAAATAGTTCACTTTCAAGTAACTCATGAGGGATTGCTGCGACGTTTATGGCAACAAAAGGTTTATCACTCCTAGGACTGTTAGCGTGTACTGACTGTGCTATTAGCTCTTTTCCTGTACCTGATTCACCTCTGATAAGTACAGTGATGTCTGTTTTTGATATTTTACCTATAGCTTTGAATACATCTTGCATTGAATCAGCTTTGCCAACAATATTATTCTCTGTACTGTTACTAAAGTCGCCGTTATAACTATTACTTGCACGAGTAGCTTTGATAGCTAGTTTTCTTATTTCATCTATATCAAAGGGTTTTGTTAAGTATTCAAATGCACCACCTTTGTATGCTGATAGAGCATTATCAATGTTTGCGTGTGCAGTGATAATTATTGTCGGTATTTCTGGAAATTTATCAGATACTTTATCGAGGAATTCTAGACCAGACATCCCTGGCATTCTTATATCTGTGATAATGAGGTCAGGCTGCGTTGAATTAAGTTCAAGAAGTGCCTCCGACGCATTTGCAAATGACTCTACTGTGAACAGGTCTTCGAGCGCGCTCGTGCAAATTGTTCTTATACTCTCCTCGTCGTCAATTACCCAGATTTTAGTCATGGACATTACTCCTCACAGGAAGAACTACAGTAAAACAAGTTTCTCTCTGCTTACTTGAACATTCAATAAGACCAGAATTTTGCATTATAATTGATTGTGCAATTGTAAGCCCTAACCCCATTCCATCTGTTTTTGTGCTTACCATTGGGTAGAATATATCTTTTAATTTTTCTTCAGGGATACCGGGACCATTATCGATTACACTAATTTTCGTAACCAGGGGGTGATATTCGTTACCGATAGTGTAACTTGGCTCTGTTCTTGTTTTGATTGTTACATTACCTTTAAACTCTAGAGCCTGAATAGAGTTTCTAACAAGGTTGATCAATGCCTGTATGAGTTGTTCCTTATTTGTATTTACATCAGGAATACTAGGATCATAATCTTTTATGAAGTGTACATTTTTATTTTTAAGATCAAATTGAAAGAGATCAACCACATGTTCTGTAACTTCATGAATGTTAATTGGTGATTTCTTGACTGAAGTCGCTGGTAACGCCATATCATTAAGAAGATTCACTAATCGTCCAGTTTCTTTTTTTATGATATCTGTAAATTTAATGTAAGAATCATCTAACGATTTTTCAAGAATCTGCGCCGCACCCAATATACCGCCCAGTGGGTTTTTTATTTCATGAGATAGACCTTTTATCATTTCTCTAGTTGCTCTCTCTTGCTCAATAAGGTTCTGCTCAAGTGAAATACTGTGAAGTCTTCCCGTTTCAGTAAATTCAATCAAAGTAACCTCTTTATTGTCAAATCTTGCTAAGGACAAATTACAATCAACAATTTTTTCGTGACCTTCAAAGTTTTTAAACTTAAAATCTCTAATCATCTTTGAGTGTCTCTCCTGACGAACAGAGTTTATATGTTGTAAAAGATGTTGATGGCCAATGATTGATTTCAGAGATGACAATTCAGGAAACTTACCACTGATACCAAGTAAGTCTAATCCAGCAATATTGACAAAAAAGTAACTATTATCGTCATTTAGCACAATAACTGATGTTGAGATATTCTCGAGAATATCCAAAAGCAATTTCGAATCTAATGCTATTTTATCCTGTAATTCCATTTTTTTAGTATGCTGCCCAAGGAGGGCAGCATATATTTTTTATAGACTATAGTACATTTCAAATTCACATGGATGAGTAGATTGTCTTAATCTTTGTACTTCATCCATCTTTAGATCAATATACGAGTCAATCATGTTGTTAGTGAATACATCACCAGCGTTTAAAAATGCTCTATCTTTATCAAGTGCATCAAGCGCAACATCAAGACCAGGTGCAACAGTTGGGAGGAGCGCTTCTTCTTCCCTGCTAATAGCAAACAAGTCTTTATCCATTGATGGACCTGGATCAATTTGATTTTTAATACCATCGAGACCAGCCATCATCATTGCAGAGAAAGCTAGATATGGATTTGCAGTTGAGTCAGGGAATCTGACTTCAATCCTTCTTGCTTTATCGCTCATGACGTATGGAATTCTTATTGATGCTGATCTATTCCTTGCAGAGTAAGTTAAAATCACCGGAGCTTCGAAACCAGGAATCAACCTTTTGTAACTATTAGTAGATGCATTAGTGAATGCATTTAAAGCCCTTGCATGCTTGATGATTCCACCGATGTACCATAAAGCTTCTTGTGATAAGTTACCATATTTATCACCTGCAAAAATGTTTTTACCATCTTTAGACAGTGATTGGTGTACATGCATACCTGTTCCATTATCACCTACTACTGGTTTCGGCATAAAGGTAGCAGTTTTACCAAAAGCATGTGCAACATTTTGTACTACATACTTGTACTTTTGTACTTCGTCAGCTTTTTTAACGAGTGTGTTGAACAAAGTTCCTATTTCACATTGACCTGCAGTCGCAACCTCATGATGATGAACCTCACATTGGACACCAACCTCATGTAATGTAGTTATCATCGCAGATCTACAGTCTTGCAGTGCGTCAACTGGGGGAACTGGAAAATATCCACCTTTAACTCCAGGTCTGTGTCCCATATTACCGTCTTCGTAGGTCTTACCGCTGTTCCAGCAAGCTTCAGAGGAATCAACTTTAAAAAAGCAACTTCCAATTGTATCCTCAAACCTAACATCGTCGAAAACGAAGAATTCATTTTCAGGTCCAAAATATGCTGTATCAGCAACACCTGAATCAACTAGATATTTTTCTGCTTTTTTGGCAATACCTCTTGGATCTTTCTCGTATATCGAACCATCTGAAGGTTCAATCACATCACATGTAACATTAACGGTAGGTTCATCGTAAAATGGATCAACAAAGGCTGTACTTGTGTCAGGCATAAGTATCATGTCTGATTCATTAATATCCTTCCATCCTGCTATGGATGAACCATCAAACATTTTGCCTTCTGAACAGTCAGTTTCTATACCTTCTTCAGAAGCTGTTACAGTAACATGCTGCTCTTTTCCTTGGGTGTTTGTAAATCTATAATCGATGAATTTTGCTTCTTTTTCATCGACTAGTTTCTTAATATCATTTGCACTCATTTTATTCCTCACTAGTGGTTTTTATTTGCATTGTTAAATCTGCATTAATCGTGCCATATCACCAACTTTATCTTTTTCATTGATGCTCTAAATTGTATCATATAGTGCACCATATTCGAACACTATATATCCTATAAATGTGCATGTGCACTATTTTAAGGATAGGCATAATACTCAGAATTAACACGAAATATCTAAAAATCTTATGCTTATAAAGCTTATAGAAGTATAATTTCTATATTCCCAAGGAGTAGATTTGGCACAACATACTATGGAAGATTTGGTTGCTCTTTGTAAACGAAGAGGCTTTATTTTTCAATCAAATGAGATTTATGGTGGTATTCAAGGATTATATGACTATGGTCCATTAGGTGTTGAATTAAAAAATAATCTAAAAAATGCATGGTGGAAATCAACTGTATACAACAGAGATGATGTAGAGGGTCTCGATACATCTATACTTACTCATCCAGATGTTCTTAAATATTCTGGACATCAAGACACCTTCACTGATCCTTTAGTTGACTGTAAAAGTTGTGGTCTTAGGTTTAGAGAAGATCAAATACCAGAACAGTGTATTGGCGAGGAGTTAACTGACCCAAGAGAATTTAATCTTATGTTTGAGACTAGCGTTGGTCCTATCGTAGATGATTCCTCTGTTGCCTATTTAAGACCAGAGACAGCACAACAAATTTACATTAACTTTAAAAATGTGATTGATTCAACATCCAGATCATTACCCTTTGGTATTGCACAAATTGGAAAGTCATTTAGAAATGAAATTACACCAAGGAACTTTATTTTTAGAGTTCGAGAGTTTGAACAAATGGAGCTGGAGTTTTTCGTTACTCCTGGTGAAGACGAAGAGTGGCATAAAAGGTGGGTAGATGAAAGGGTCAGCTGGTGGATTGATCAAGGGATACCAAGAGATAAACTTGAACTCCTCACTGTAACGGGCGATGACTTAGCACATTACTCTAAATCGACAGTTGATATTATGTATCAATTTCCACATGGCTCAGAGGAGCTCGAGGGGATTGCTAATAGAACTGATTTTGACCTTGGGTCTCATACTAAAAATCAGAAAGAACTTAACATAAATGCAAACGTTATGGAAAATAATGACTCTAATACACGTCTAGCTATACAAAACGAAAATAATGAATGGATAGTCCCGTACGTAATTGAGCCCTCAGCAGGTGTAGACAGGGGAGTATTAGCAATTATAAATGAGGCTTATACTATTGAGGAGCTACCTGACAATAAAAAAAGAACTGTATTGAAATTAAAAAAACACCTCTCGCCAATCAAAGCTGCAGTTATACCTCTAAAAAGAAATAATGAGGATCTTGTAAAACTTGCACATGACATCAAGACATCATTGCAAAAGTTTCAAATTGGCAGAGTAGTAGTTGAGAACACGGGAAACATTGGTAAGAGTTATAGAAAACATGATGAGATCGGCACGCCATTATGTATGACGATTGACTTCGATTCTTTGGAAAAAAATACATTAACAGTAAGAGATCGTGATTCAATGGAACAAAAATCTATAAAAATAGATGATGTAAAACAATTTTTTATGAACTATTTTTCGGATGAATCAGAGTAAGTACATAATTTTAGATCGCGACGGGGTCATAAACCATGACTCATCAGCATATATAAAAATACCTGATGAATGGATTCCAATTGAAAGGAGCATGGAGGCAATTTCACTCCTCACAAAAAATTCCTATAAAATTATCCTAATATCTAATCAAGCAGGAATAAGTAGGGGAATAATTAGTTACGATGAGATGCTCAAAATACACAATAAGCTTGTAAATACATGTACCAAATATGGTGGTAATATTTTTTTAACTTATTACTGTTATGACCATCCTGAAAAAAACTCATCATTCAGGAAACCTAAGCCCGGTATGTATCTAGAAATATCAGAAAGATTAAATATTGACCTATCTAGAGTATTCGCGATAGGGGATTCCATTCGCGATATAAGAGCGGCACTTGCTTCTGGGTGCAAACCATTGGGTGTTAAAACAGGTAATGGCAGTGAGTTATCAAATGAAATGTCTGATTTAGATATTTTTGATGATCTATTTGATGCTGCTCAATTCGTTGTTGAATATGATAAACAATACATTCTTAATATTTAGATCAATTTCTTTCTGGCTTAATCTCATTATCTCTGTTTTGATATTTGGACCTATTGCATTTTTAGCTGGCATTCTATCCTACAGTACATGTTTAAAAATAAGTAAATTATGGTGCAGGTACAACCTATATTTTTTAAAACTATTTTGTTCACTATCTTATACATATGATGGACCCTGGGTTAATTCCTCTCAGCTAATTATCTCTAGACATCAATCCGCATGGGAGACTTTATTTCTTGCAGCACATGCTGAAAAACCGATTTTTATATTAAAAAAAGAACTACTAAGGATACCACTATTCGGATGGTGTCTATTTCTGCTAAAAAATATAGCCATAGATCGTTCTGATGGAGTTACCGCACTGAAAAAAATAATGAATTCATGTAATGACCATATAGCCAACAAGAGAACACTAATTATTTTCCCCGAAGGCACGCGGGTACCTTATGGGCATACGGGCACAATCAAAAAGGGTATTTTTAAAATTATAGAATCTTTAAAGATTACATCTTTAGTTTTGAATCATGATGCAGGCAAGTATTGGAGTAGGGATTCATTTTTAATTCAACCAGGAAGCATTAATATTAAAGCATTAAGCTTAGACTATACCGAAGAAGCTGATGCTCTCAATACTGCAATTAGAGAACACTTCAACTGAGGTAGTATTTATGGTGCTGGATTAGGTTGGTCTTCATGTACTTGGTTAATTTCTTCAATAATTTCCTCACTTAAATTCACATCTACAGATTCAATATTTTCTTTAAGCTGCTCCATAGTTGTAGCTCCTATGATGTTAGATGTTACAAAAGGCTGTATATTTACGAATGCAAGCGATAAGTGAGTCAGTGATAAATTATGATTTTTTGCTATTTCCGCATATTGTTTCACGGCATGCAAGCATCTGCTATTGCTGTAACGTGTGAACCAATCTCCGAATAGACCAAGTCGCGACTGTTTATCTGTTTTGTCGATATATTTACCAGTTAGTTGACCAAAACCAAGAGGTGAGTATGCAAGCAATCCAACATTTTCATGCTGTGAAATTTCAGCTAATCCCACTTCGTAAATCCTATTGAGTAAAGAGTATGGGTTTTGGATGGAGACGATTTTTTCAAAACCTTTCTCTTTAGCTAACTCTAAATATTTTTTTGTTCCCCATGGTGTTTCATTAGATATACCGATGTAGCGTACCTTGCCTGATTTCACTAGTTCTGACATTGCCTCAAGTGTCTCTTCAATTGGAACACCCATATCTTCAGTGTATTGATACCCTAACCTTCCAAAATAGTTTGATTTCCTCTCTGGCCAATGGACTTGGTATAGGTCGATATAATCAGTTTTTAGTCTTTTCAACGAACCATCTATAGCTTGAGAAATACTTTTCTTATCTAGTCTGGAACCTCCTCGTAAATATTCCATACCAGGACCAGCTACTTTGGTTGCTATTATAATTTTATCGCGATCATTTCTTGTGGATAACCAAGTTCCTATGATTTCTTCAGTTCTTCCTTGAGTTTCTTCTTTTGGTGGGATTGCATACATCTCCGCCGTATCAATAAAGTTTACACCCTTTGATAAAGAGTAATCTAATTGTTCATGTGCTTCGCGTTCATTATTTTGTTCACCATACGTCATGGTCCCTAAACATATAAGGCTGACACTCAAGTCTGTATTAGATAATTTTTTATATTTCATAAATTTAATTATAAGTCTTGTGTTCCATTTCTAGTGATATAATAAATAGATGTTCACAAAACAATCTTGTAAAAAATTCATTATGTTTATATTATACCGACTTAACAGAGTCCAGAAGAGGTTTTAAACATCAATTACATTATTTATATCAGATCTCTAGCGCTCAATTTTGCTTCTTGGTTGCCTGACGCACTCTCAAAAAAAGAATACATTACAAGAGACTTAATTGCTGGAACAACTATCGCTATGATTATTATTCCACAATCTATGGCATATGCATCATTAGCAAACCTTGATCCCGTCTATGGATTATATGCATCTTTTATTCCTGTTGCAGTAGCTGCATTCTTTGGTTCTTCGAGATATCTTGCTACCGGGCCAGTCGCAATGGTTAGCCTGTTGACTGCTGTTGCTGTGTCATCATTGACGTATGGTGATCAGACAATGTATATCTCATTTGCAGTAATGCTAGCCCTTAGTGTTGGTATCTTCCAAGTAGTCCTCTCTTTAGCAAAAGCTGGCAAGTTTATTGATATCGTTTTGAAAGAACATGTGATACTTGGCTTCACTTCAGCAGCAGCATTAATTATTGCAAGTTCTCAATTAAGTAAAGTTTTTGGTCTTGATAAAGTGTTACTCAGCGATTTACTGGAGATAAGTACTTTCCTAGAACAAACACCAATAAATTTCTACGCTGTATTAATGTCACTAACAGCACTGATAGTTTTATATATTCTTAAAAATAAGTTCACCAAGTATCAATTCTTCGGGAACATAGCAGTTCTTGCTGCTGTTATAGTGACTATAATTATTTCTAAATTTACCAGTTATCAAGGACCGATAGTGGGCACAATACCCGAGGGTCTTCCTAGATTCTCATTCAGCGGATTTGACATTAGTCCAGACTTAATATTCATGTTTATAATTCACACAGTAATCATAAGCTTTGTTGGGTTTATGGAAGCTATAGCGATTGCCAGACAGTTAGAACAAAAAGAGCCTATTAAGAACTCGAAAGGTATCGAAATGTACAAATATCCAACACCTGTAAATTCTAATCAAGAGTTACTTGGTCAAGGCCTTGGTAACATTGCATCTAGTGTTTCAGGTTCTTACCCTGTGTCTGGTTCTTTTTCAAGATCGGCAGTAAATGAATCTGTAGGATCGTATAGTCCGATATCATCAATTACTACAACTATAATCGTAATGATTACTCTGCTATACGCAACACCGTTCTTATTTAATTTACCTGAAGCGACATTAGGAATAATAGTTATTTTTGCTGTTCTTCCACTCATTAAGGTCAAAAAAATGAGAGAGCTTCTAGCCAATAATTCAGAAAAAGGATTAGTATGTTGGATTACTTTTTTGAGTACGCTGTTATTTCCAATACTCTCAATAGAATTATTCTCTGGTATCAATACTCACATATGGACAGGCATTATTTTTGGATTTTTGATGTCACTTATGATTGAGAAAACAAAAACTAGTTCTTGAAATAGATTAGATCAAAGATAAAGTTTCTTTTTCTGATGCCTTTAACTTCATATCTTGTAACTGGTCTGAAACCTCTATGCTTTGAAAATTCAACCTCTCTGGAGGTCGCTTTTTCAATAATGCGTTTAGCTTGAAAAGCATAACTTATATTGTCAGATGCAAAATGAAAGAATCCATCTCTTTTGAGGATACGATCTATGATCCTAAAAGTGTATTCACTAAATAGTCTACGTTTTCTATGTTTAACTTTCTGCCATGGATCTGGGAAAAGCATATAAATTTGCGAAATTTTGTTCTCGTCAAATTTCTCAATTATCTCAGTCGCATCTCCATATTCCACTGGTATTCTCTCTGTCATCAACTTCTTAACACCTGGTTTGTATGCCTCTATACCACAGACGACATGATCAGAGAATATTTCATTAAGTTTAATGGTTGACTCTCCAGTTCCAAAGCCGATATCCAAGATAACATCGTCTGATTTATTTGTAGCATCTACTATTGAACTAGATGTTAAGTGTATATTCTTGAATTTCCTTGATCTAAATGACTTGTAATATATTGGTCTACTCATCTGTAATCATTCCATCTTTTGGAGATGACGCAACGCCCTTTAGTGTTTTTGCTATTCTACCGGCTTCATATGCTTTACTACCTGCTTCTATTGCGTGTTTCATTGCGGATGCCATCAATATAGGATTTTTCGCACATGCTATTGCAGTATTCATGAGCACTCCATCACACCCAAGTTCCATCGCTATACAAGCATCACTGGCAGTGCCTACTCCCGCGTCAACGATTATTGGAACTTCTGCATTCTCAACTATTTCTCTAATATTGAACTCATTTATAATGCCTAACCCTGAGCCTATAGCAGAACCTAATGGCATTATGCATTCACATCCAATTTTTTCTAGTTCTTTCGCAACGACAGGATCATCAGTTGTATAAACCATTACTTTAAAACCTTTCTTCACAAGCATTTCTGAAGCTTTCAGTGTCTCCACCACGTTTGGGTAGAGTGTTTTACTGTCACTCAGTACTTCTAGTTTTACGAGCATTTTTCCAGACAAAAGCTCTGAAGCTAATTCACAGGTTCTTACTGCATCTTCGCTGGTATAGCATCCAGCTGTATTAGGCAATATTGTGAACCTCTCAGGTGAAACTACATCAAGTAAGCTAGGTGAGTCCTTATCCTGGCCAATGTTTAGTCTTCTGATTGCTACTGTCACCATTTCACACCCACTTGCTTCAACTGCTTTACCTGTTTCCTCAAAGTCTTTATATTTTCCAGTTCCGAGGATTAATCTAGATTTGTATTCTTTGTTATCAATGATTAATTTTCTCAAACTTAACCCCCACCGATTGCGGTTATGATTTCAATTTTATCCCCCTCTTTCAATTCATGCTGATTATATTTGGATCTGGGAATAATTTTTTGATTTATCTCTACAGCGATATACTTAGTGTGAATCTTCTTATGATCTAAAAGTTCTCTAATCGTAATACCATCGCGGATTTCATCTGATTGGTTATTAAGTATAATATTCATAAGCAGACCATTATGATAATATAAACCCCTGTTCATGGACAGTATTCTAGCCGGAATAGCTCAGTTGGCAGAGCACCGCATTCGTAACGCGTAGGTCAGTGGTTCGATTCCACTTTCCGGCAAATTTACGCACAGCCATAGAAATAGAAATGATATTAAATTATCATTAAAATTAATTACTTTATGGGAAATTTTTGTGGATAGAAAAGGAATCATTCTGGCTGGAGGAAAAGGGACAAGACTCTACCCGTTAACGAAATCTACAAGTAAATGTATACTTCCAGTATACGATAAACCCATGATTTATTATTCTCTGGCTACTTTACTAATGTCAGGTATAAGAGATATTCTAGTCATATCGACTCCAGAGGATGTAAAAAATTACTCAAACCTCATTGGAGATGGCAAAAATTTTGGAATTAATGTCTCCTATGATATTCAACCAACTCCGGATGGTATAGCACAAGCACTTATAATTGCTGAAAACTTTTTAACTAACCAGCCCTCAGCGCTTATGTTAGCTGATAATATATTTTATGGTGACGGTCTAGAGAGCAAGCTTGTTGAAAGTTCGATGAGAGATAGTAGTACTGTTTTTTCATATGAGGTTCATGACCCCGAACGATTTGGAATATGTGAAATTGATGGCAACAATCGAGTGATAAGTCTAGAAGAAAAGCCTGCGAAGCCTAAGTCTAATTTGGCAGTAACTGGATTATACTTTTACGATTCAGATGCACCACAGATAGCAAAAAACATAGAACCATCAGACAGGGGAGAACTTGAAATTACAGATGTCAATATTGAATATATGAAATCTAATAATCTTTACAGTGAAGTTCTCAATGACAGCTATATGTGGATTGATGCAGGTACCCAAGAATCCTTTTTGATGGCAAGCAATTATGTTAAAAGCATTGAGGATAAAACTGGTATGAAAATCTTATGTCCCGAAGAAATAGCTTATAAGAAAGGATATATATCGTCTGACGATTTGAACAAAATAGCTGAGGAATATTCAAACAGTGAGTACGGAAAGTATTTGAAAAAGTTAATTGCTTAAAAGTACAGTAAATCTCTGACCATAAAATATTTTCATTTAATACAAATACTTCTAATATCTGTTGTATTTTTTAAATAGAAGCGGAATCAGACCTAACAAGGTCAGATATAGAACAAGGTCAATACTGAAAGGACTTCCTTTGATCAAAAAGTCATTCAATTCTGACCCAATAAGAATAATTATAATAGTTCCAGGAAGCATCCCGAGTTGACTTATCAAATAAAAAGTTAATGTTTTGATTTTTGTTATACCAAAAGCAGCATTAATCATAAAGAAAGGAAATATAGGCGACATTCTAAGAGCGAATAGATAATACGCTCCATGTTTATTCATTTCATTATCGATCAAAGAAATTTCATTTGAAAATTTTCTATTTATATAATCGCTTATTAGATATCTTGAAATTAGCATAGCGGCAGTTGCCCCAAATGATGATGCAAAAGATATTAGTATAATGGCGCTATATATATCGAATATAAACCCTGACAGTAAGCCAAGTATCAGCGCAACTGGAAGAGATAACGTTGTAAGAACTACATATGTAATAAAATATGAGAACATAAAAAAAATGGGATTTTGTATATAGTAATCCTCTAAGTTCACAATGTTGTCTAAAATAATTTTTTCAAATAATGAATTGTTGTAGTAGAAATAAATTACAAGAGCTAAGAGTGTGACAAGATATAAATATTTTTTACTTTTCATATAGTTTAATCTTTCTGTCATAATAGACTAACTAATGATAAAAAAATACATATCAAGCCAGAGAAACTTATTCAACAAAGATCTAAAAAAGTTCTTCGATTCCTACAGAACATCGAATATTTTGCAAACAGCAATGTGGTATAGCTTGAGTAATGGTGGGAAAAGACTGCGCCCCATCATACTGGCTGAAGTATCCAAAGCACTTGGACTAAAGAAGAGTCGATATTTAAACATGATGTTAGCAACAGAGTTAATCCATTGTTATTCTTTAGTGCACGATGATTTACCAAGCATGGATGATGATGACTACAGAAGAGGCAAACTATCTACACACAAAAAATTCAATGAGGCACAGGCAATACTCTCTGGTAATGGCCTCTTAACTTTAGCATTCGAGCTTTTATCAAAAAAATATGACTCTAAAATATCTCATGAAATCTCAAAAGTGTCTGGTGCTTATGGCTTAGCAGGAGGGCAATCAATAGACATATCACTCGAATCAAAAAAACTAAGCTTGAATAAAGTTCTTCATATTCATGAATTGAAAACTGCGAAGTTATTTGAATTTTGTGTATCAGCACCATTTTTAGATTTAGCTGACACAAATAAGGCGAATATCGCACGGAAATACGGCAATTTATTGGGACGATCTTTTCAGATTGTCGATGATATAATTGATCAAGATCAAGACGAGGATAATAAAAATATTCTTAACTACATGAGTAAAGAGAATGCATTAGCATTATGTTATGAATATAAAGTTAAGGCAGACAAATATCTAAACAAACTTTTTCCAAAAAAGGATACTAAGCTACCTGAGATATTTAATTACATCATTGAACAAGCGGACTCCTAATGCCTGTCGCTGTAGTTACAGGAGCATCTGCAGGCATCGGCTTAGAGACAGCCAGAGGATTAGCTAAGAAAAATTTTGATTTAATTCTTGTTTCAAGAAGTTTAGAAAAGTTAAATGCAATTAAAGTTGAGCTAGAGGCACAGTATTCAATAAATTGTGACGTATTTAGCTACGATTTGTCACTGGTAAAATCAAACATAAAGCTTCATGAAGAAGTTGTTAATAAATTTCGTAAGATTGATGTGTTGATAAATAATGCAGGCGCTATCTTTATGAACAAAATCATAACAGTTGAGGGCTTAGAAAAGACGTTTGCATTAAATCATATGAGCTATTTTGTTCTCTCGAACTTATTTATAGAATCTTTCAATTCCATCAAAGTCATAAATGTCAGTTCAGAAGCACATCGAGGAATAAAATTGAATCTAGATGATTTACAAAATAGTATAGGCTATTTCGGATGGCATGCTTATAAAAGGAGTAAACTTGCAAATATCTACCTAACATATGAATTAGCTAAAAAATACGCAGATAAGGATATTATTGTTAATTGCCTCCATCCAGGGTTAGTTAATTCAGACTTTGCAAATAATAATTCTTTGCGATATAAAATTATGTCAAGCTTAATTAAATGTTTCGGTATATCCACACGTGAAGGCGCTTTAACATCTATATATCTCGCTACTGATCAGAACTTAGAAAATATATCTGGGCTATATTTTGATAAATGCAAACCTAGAAAGTCATCAAGTATTTCTTATAATGATGAGATAGGTAAATTTTTATGGGACTATAGTAACAATATCATGAAAAGCAATAGCAAATGAGAATCTCAGTTTTTTTACTAGTTGTTTTATTAATTACAGGTTGCGGTACGCGCGTTTCAGGGTCCTATGAATTCTCAATGCAAGTAAATACATTTAATAAATATAACGATCCTCTTGGCTCATCATGTAAACTATATTCATCTGAGACTAGAATTGAGTTTACGTCACCTAGCAAAATTAGATATCAAGCTAACTGCGGGCCTATAAACATTATATGTAAAACAGGAACTCTTGTTGGGGAGTATGGATATATGCCTGAAGCTGAGGAGGCAATAAATGCTAATACCATTCTGAGTACTGGCGCAGGGATTATTTTTAACAGAATTGTTGATGCGACTACACCATTTGGTATGTTTGTTAGATATACAAATGCATTTGACGATTCAACATGTTTGATACCAAAGAAGATCGATATTATTCTTGAGTGAGGCTTGTGATATTTTTTTATCGATGCTAGCTTAAACTATGACTTTAATTATCGGGACACTTTTTTTCTTCGCGGTAGGCTATTTCGCTTACAACTTTGGTCAATGCGTCGCTAAATTTTCAAGGCTAAATAAGTTTATAAATCAAAAAATATTTGGCGCAGGCTTTCTAGTATTCTATGTCTATTTTGTCATGACAAATCAAGAAAAGATTATAGATGCTTTTATGGCTCCTCTCAGATAATCTTTAGAAAGCTCACTATCCAATAAAGCACAAAAGATATCATTCCACCTATCACGATCATATTTATGAAAAAGGTTACCAACCGGTATTCTTGAGTCGCTATTTTATCTTCATTGTTTACAAATGCCCCTTTAATCCAAGTTCCGTTGTATACTCTTCCATCCGCATATGTCCATTGACCCTCACCAACAGGTTTACCATTTTCAAAATTACCTGTATAGATTTTTCCATTTGGAAATGTGTTGATACCAAAGCCATGTGGTTTGTCATGCTTCCACTCGCCTTCATAAGATCTGTCGTTTCTTGTTCTTAAAATGCCCTTTCCGTGCTTCTTACCGTCTTTGAAAGCGCCTTGATAAACGTCACCATTTTCAAAAGTTTGCACTCCCTCAAGTTGTTTATCATCTTTGTATTTAATCATGAGTTTTTATTATACATGTATAATTAAAAATCCTTAAAATCGAAGAGAATCAAGCATTGGTAATTGCCACACTTGGCTAAATGTATAATTAAGCTCTTTCAATTTGAGCAAGTACAGTATAAAAGATTGGACCATCACCCATATCTGTGAGTTCTTGCGAGTTCAATGCATTTGCATTAAGCCCATTTTTGACCAACGATCCTCTGTATTGTTTTTGTGTGGAGGCTACTCCTTGAAGCATCGTCTCTTTGATAATTGCATGAGCATAAGTTTCACCTACATCGTTAAATACTCTACAAAGATCTCCATCTTTAATTTTTCTTTTTTTTGCATCGTCTGTAGATATTTCAATTGTTGGTCGAGATGCCATATTTCTAAGTCGTTCAACAGGGACAAAAGAATTTCCGATAAATTGATGAGTTGCCGGACTCAATATTTGAATAGGATATTTCTTTTTGATTTCAGATTTTTTGAACTCTTCTGTATAAGATGGATAAGGACCTAATCCAATTTTTTTTGTATCTTCAGAGTAGATCTGTATTTTTTTATCTTTAGTAGGCCAACCTTTTTTAAGATAGTTTCGTCTAGGGTTATCTACATCACCTTTTACCCAACCATTTTTTTTAAGTTTTTCATAAGTAACACCTCTAAATAGCGGATTATGCTTTGGATCAATCATATTTTTAATCATGCTCTCATCTGTCTCTTTGAAACATTTTTCTTTATAACCCATGTGCTTTGCTAAATCTCTAAATAGATCTTGATTAGATTTACTCTCACCAAGTGGCTTTATTGCTTGTTGCGTTAGACTAAAATAATAATGACCATAAGGCGCGTGAAGATCTGTATGCTCAAGTTGAGTGTCAGCAGGTAAAACAACATCTGCATACATACAACTGTCAGTCCAAAATGTATCATGTACGACTGTAAATAAATCTTTTCTTTGCAAACCTTTTCGAACCTGACTACTGTCAGGGGTACAGTTTGCAACATCTGAATTCCAGACGAATAAATGTTTTATTGGCGGGTCAAGCTTCTTATCATTTAGAGCATTACCTATTTGAACCATATTAATTGATCTTGGGTTTTTTCCATCTAGGAGATCCGGTCTTTGCAGTTTCTGCAAGTCTACATTCCACATTTCTTCAATGGATCCAACAAAACAGCCTGACTCTTTATATTTCCAGGCACCAGTGATAGCTGGTAGAAGCATAATCGTTCTTGTCATCATGCCTCCATTTCTATGTCTGTTCAGACCATAGTTTGGTCTTATGTAAGTTCTTTTCGCTTTAGCATATTCATGAGCAAGTTTCTTGATATCTTCTTTTTTAATTCCTGTAATTTTTGCTACTTTGCTAAGATTATATTTAGGAAGCTCTTTTTTAATAAAATCCTCATGGCCAGTTGTATGATTTTTAAGGAAAGATTTATCGTGCAAATTATTTTTAACAATTTCATTCATCATACCTAGTGCAAGTGCTGCATCAGTTCCAGGTTTTGGTTGAAGGTGCCAATGACTCATAACACTAGTTCTAGTTTCTCTAGGATCAATGCAAACAATTTTCGCACCATTTTTTTTAGCTTCCTCTAAAAAAGGAACCATATGAACATGTGTTGAGGCAACATTAGTGCCCCACAAAATAATAAGGTCGTTTTTAGGCACTTCATCAATAGCTGGTCCACAGGCAGCGCCATAAGTATAGATACCAGCTGTGGAGGCTGCCGCAATACAAATTGTTCTTCCAAGTCTAGATGCACCTACTTTGTTCCAGAACCTCTCCGACATACCCCAGTAACCCAGCATGCCCAGTGTTCCTGAATAAGAGTATGGCTGTATAGAATCGCCTCCGTATTTTTCAAGATTAGTTTTGATATTTTTTGAAATCAATTTTAAAGCATAATCCCATGATACTTTTTTAAATTTACCTTTTGATCCCTTAGCACCAACCCTTACATGAGGATACAGAACGCGATTTTTATTGTAGACAAGATCAAGGTAGTGATTAACTTTATTACACAGAAAGCCTTTTGTAATTGGATGCTTGTCGTTGCCCTTCAGTTTGACTGCTTTACCTGATGACTTATCAACAGTAACTACAAGAGAACACGTATCCGGACAATCATGAGGACAGGTTACATTTATATTTTTAAATTTAGGCTGGCGCATTGATTTTACTCACTTTTGATAATTTTATAGCACCAGTAGGGCACGCCTTTTCACACTCACCGCACCTCACACAAACCTTAGGATCTATATACAATAATCCATGATAGATGCCATGAGACTTTCCAGGATTTAGTTTCTCGAAGGAGACTTCGCCGCTTTTATCTACATTTTTTGATGAAAGTTCTTTGATACATTCATTTACTGGCCTCACCAGTAAACATTCATCACACAAGACACACAAGTCATTATTGATCTCAAATTGATAGTGACATAAATAACACCTTGATGATTCTTTTTTACTCTCTGATTTGTTATAGCCAAGCTCCACTTCTGAGGTAAATGTTCTTTTTGATAGGTCTCTTAGTCTCATATCTGTAATAGGAATATAATTATCTTTGAGAGATCTTTTTGTTGATATACTGCTTTCTATGGAGTATTTCTCTTCTAGAATATTTCGTCTCATTAAAAAATGATCCACGTTCCTCGCGATTTCTTTTGCATGACCAATCGCATTAATTAAAGTTGTTGCGCCGAGCTTATAATCACCTGCGAAAAAAATATTTTTATTCTTCGTGGTTAAAAATTCTTGTCTTTGCCCAATTGCTAAAATTATATGGTCAGTTTTGATTTTGAATTTACTATTCGAGATATCCTTTAATTTATCACCCATACTCTCTGTTTTTATTAATTCTAAGTATCTTAGCTTTCCTTTCTCGGTAAGAAGTTTGTTTGGTCTTGCACGAAATATCATTTTGCCATTTTCATTTACTAACTCTTCTAATTCCCCCGGAAGTATATCTAAATCACCTTGTTCTCTTCTGTAAAAAGTTTTTACAGATTTTGCCCCCAGTCTCAGAGCTGTCCTAGCACAATCCATGGATGTGTACCCTCCACCAATGACTATTACGTTCTCGCCAACATATCGATCATTTTTTTCATTAACACGTAACAAGAAATCAAGCCCATCTTCAACATCTGGATTATTAGTAAAATTTCGATCTAATTTGTTAGGTTTCAAAGTTCCCATTGCACATATAACAGCATCAAATCTTTTTGATAGTGATAGTATTTCAGAGGAAGTATTAATTGATTTATTCAATTCAACTTTTACTCCTAAATCTAGAATCTGATTTATTTCTTTTTCAATCAGTTTTCTGGGCAGACGAAATACTGGAATACCTTGATTAAGCATTCCTCCAAGTGACTTGTGCCTCTCATAAATAGTAACGTTATGACCAAATCTTTTTAGTTCAGCCGCAGAGGCCAATCCTGCTACCCCACCACCAATTATGAGGATATTCTTGTTCGTATTTTTTTGTTTATCTCTTAGTTTTACTTTTTTAGATGATGTGAATTTTCCAGCTGCTCTTTTTGAAAAACATATTGATACAGGCTCCCCATTATCATGATCGCCGTGCCTACAATTATCTTCACAGGGTCTAGAACAGACTCTGCCTAGAATCTCGGGAAAGAAGTTATCGTTGAAGTTAATCTGATAGGCTTTATCAAATTCGTTATTATAAATTGCTTCGAGGTACCCAGGTATATCTGTGTCTGCTGGACAAGCGCCTCTGCACGGCACGCTATCCTTATACCAATGTTTAAGTAGATTTTTCCCCATTTGAATACCCCTCGATATCAATTTATCAAAAAAATATTCACCAAGCTAGTATTGATAGAGCAACTATTAACAGGCACTCAAAATTTTAACTATATATTAGTAAGACCTAATATAAACGTTTATGCTATATTTTTTTCGTATAAAGTATTAATATAATTCTAGAATTATTCGGAGATTACTATGAGTTGGAGTTTAGAAGGAACATATGCAGAAAACTGCAATTGCGATGTGATGTGCCCTTGCTTGTATTTGCAAACACCTACTGAGGGTTTTTGTGAGGCCATGCTGGTATGGGATATCAAGTCAGGACATCTTAATGATGTGAAACTTGATGGATTAAAAGTTTCAATTTGGTTACATGCACCAGGTCCTCAATTAACAGAGGGCGGATTTAAAATAGCACTTTATATTGATGAAAACGCAACCGATGAGCAAGCAACTGCTCTCGAAGAACTATATGGCGGCAAACATGGCGGTCATTTAGGAGTAATTGCCAGCTTAGTTGGTGAAGTCATGGGTGTTAAAAGAGCCAAGATTACATGTGACGTCTCTGGCAACCACAAAACATTAAAAGTTGATGGTGCTGGTGAATGGGATATGGATGCAATTGAAGATGGTAATGGCAACGTTGCTAAATGCGAGTATCATCCATTAGCCATCAATCCAGGGTTTCCTGTTGAAGTTAGCAAAACTAATAAACAGGCTTATTCTGATTATGGGCAGAATTGGAGTCCGAAACCAGACAGAGTTGGTTTATCAGGACCTTTCTCATACGCTCCATAATATAAAAATACTATCTATAAAAAAGGAGAGTGACACTCTCCTTTTTTTAGTCGTCCCATTAGCAAACTTATCATTGATAAGCTAGTATCAATAAGAAGCCATGACAGAAGAGCAAGATAATCAAGTTCAACAAGAAATTAATAAAGCCATAAACTTTCTTGGGCAGAATAAGTTTCTTGAAGCGGAGAACACCTGCCTTAAAATAATAAACTCAGGCGATAATGCAGATGCCTATCACATTTTATCTTCAATAAAGATTTATCAGCAAGAGTTTGAGGATTCAATAAAATACGTAAGAAAATCAATTGCAATTAATGATGAGAATCCAGGATATCATGTAACCTTAGGGTGTGCTTATAGCGCTAAAGAAGACTATGAGAGTTCTGTTACAGCTTTTAAAAGTGCGATAAAAATCAATAATAAGATTGCACAAGTACATTTCTACCTAGGAGAATCTTACAGAAAGCTAAAGAAGTACAATGATGCAATATCTTCATTTTATAAAACAACGGAGTTATCTCCCGATCATGTTGGAGCTTACTTGTTGCTTGGTGTAGTCTATCAAGAAAAAAAACAATTTGACCTATCCATACAAGCTTTTCAGAGATGTATTGAAATAATGCCTGATTATGCTGAGGCACATCTTAATTTAGGATTATGCTATCTCTTAGTTGGAGATTATGAAAATGGCTGGAGTGAGTATGAGTGGAGAAGGAAACTAATAAAAAAATCTGATGATAAACTTTCGAAAGAGTGGTCAGGTCAAAATTTAGAGAACAAAACACTACTTGTTACTGATGAGGGATCTGATGGGAATCTTATACATTTTATCCGATTTGTAAGAGAATTAAAAAAGGAAAGCTGTAAAGTAATCATCCAATGTTCAGAAGAGGCAAAGACTTTAATTCAAAACCAGAGGTGGATTGATAAGGTTATTACTAGCGATGATTATCCTGAGCATGATTTTTATATACCAATTGGGTCTCTAATGAATGTTATGAAATATAATCCTAATCATCATACACAAACATTCCCATACATTGATGTAGATACGGATAAAAAAGGAACATATGATGTAGACCAATTGAATGTTGGGCTGGTATTTGAAACAGATAGAAATTCAAACGCACATGATGATGAGAGTATAGCCCCAAGGTTATTTAAAAATATATTCAACAAACAACACAATATAATTTGTCTCGATAGATACATGACTAAAGAGACACTTCCAGACTATTGTAATAAACATGTCAGCTATTCTAATCTTCAAGAATTATCAGAAGTTATAAGCGAATTAGATTTGATCATCACGGTTGATCATCTTGTTGCTCATCTTGCAGGCGCACTAAATATTGATACAATTCTTCTGTTACCTTGTGTGCCTAATTGGAGATGGGATATGAACTTTAGGGATACAAGCGTTTGGTACAAGAGTTTTAGAGTAATTAGACAGCAAACTCCAGGAGATTGGACACCAGCAATGAGTAAGCTTAGTAATCATCTATCAGGTTTCAAATATGGTTGAGTTCTTAATTGACCAAGCATTAAAAGAGGCAATTGATTTGCACAATAGGAACCAACTCGATGATGCAAAATCTTTATACAATAAAATAATTGAGCATGATAAGGAAAATAGTGATGCTTATCATCTTCTCTCATTGATAAACTTAGTTGAGGGCAAACTTAATGAAGCAAAGCAAAATATAGTAAAGGCAATAGATTTGCAGCCCAATATCGCTGTATATCACTCTAACTATGGAAACATACTTTACCATAGCAATAACCTGGAACTCGCAATTCAAGAACATAAAAGGGCTCTCAAGCTTGATAAAAAAAACTTTCAGTCTTTCTATGGGTTGGGCGTGATTTATTCTCATTTGAAAAATTATCAATTTGCAGAAGACAATTACAAAAAAGCTTTGTCATTAGATGATAATTCATCAGTCGCGCATAACAATCTTGCTAATTTATATAACCAAATCAATCCAAATAAGGCGGAGCACCATTATCTAAAAGTGCTAGAGTTGACCCCTGATGATCCCATGCCCTACATAAACATTTCTAATTACTATTTAAAGAATACTAAATACAAGAAATGTGTCGAAACCCTTGAGGAAGCTCTCAGCAAACAGCTTAGACCCAAAGAATTACTCAATAATTTAGGTATTGCTTATCTTGCTACAAAAGATAATGAAAAATCTAAATCTATGTTCGAGGAAGCTCTGAAAATTGATCCAACTTACAAACCTGCATTAGATAACTTGGAAAGCCTAGAGAAAATTGATTAAAAATATCCCCATACAGAGTTTACTTCTGAATTCATTCTATTAGTATGGTAATTGGAGGGGTATGTGAGTATTTCGAGAAAATTCAAGTTATTTAGCTTTTCAGCTGTTATATTGCTTTCGACTTCTATTGTTATGGCTGGTGGGGTTAAAGACGCTGTTAATCAAGCAAAAAATTCTGCTGTACAACAAGCTTTTTCATACGGTGAGTCTGCTATAGAAACATGGGCTAGAGATAATTTATCAACTCTTAGACTTATTGAAATAGAGACAAGAACCAGAGAAGCCTCCAAACCGACTTTTAGAGCTATCTCCTTGTTTGAGATTGCAGGAAATGATTTTCAAAAAATTTTATCACAGTTATCATATTCTACTTTTGATGATGATGAGACTCTAAATGCTGGTCTTGTCTATAGAATGATGAATAGTGAAATGACAATTATATATGGCTTAAATTTATTCTATGATCATCAGTTTAACACTGGTCATGCGAGAGCAGGGCTCGGTTTTGAGATGAAGTCAAGTGTGTATGATGTAAACATAAACTTTTATGAGGATCTGTCTGATATACACCATGTTGACGGAGTACCTGAAGTTGTTGCTAGCGGGTATGATGCTGAAATCGGGGCTCAAGTACCATATTTGCCCTGGGCTAAGGTTTACTACAAAGCCTATCAATGGAACAATGAAACTCTAGATATTAAAGATGGTCAGAACATAAGTCTTTATATGGAGCCAACACCTCGGCTATCTGTAGAGGTAGGAATGCAGGATGATGATAATATGAGCAGTAACACTTTTCTTAAATTAAATTATATTCTTTGCTGTAATGATAGAAGAATAGGCTCACCAATATTTACTGTTTCTAGTAATGCATATAATTATGGAAAAATTGACAGCCAAAGAATGTATGAGAAAGTAAGAAGAGAGAATAACATCATCACTGTTCGTGGGGGCGGTGAGTTTGTAGTAACAGCGAGCGGGTTTTGAGTATGAAAAAATTAATATATATATTTCTTCTTACAATCATTACACCACTTGCTAGCATGGCAAACACTTGTACTGTCACAAGTGGAGTCACAACCGTTGATAACAATAGCTGTGGAAGTCAACCAGATTCATATGGCATTAGAATGTATAAAATGTATCTATGCACATCAGCGCCAACTCAACCTACAACATCCAGCGCCGCTGATTTAACTGCCGGCGGATGTGTTTTGGTTCTCAATGGCGGCAGCGCCGGTGTTAGAGTAGATGTTACTGGCTCAACAAAAGTAAACTTTACTGGCGCTACATTTACGAAACCACCCGCAGCTGTGTACACACATGGGTACATGCACATTGATAATATTTTTTACATTAAACAACAACGAATATTTAATGAAGCCAAAGAAGGCTTAGTTGATGGCAATGATGAAGGAATCCATTGTTCAACTGTGTCTGGGACTGGTAATGAAACTTCAGGAAAATCTTCAACTTGCGGTGCTTCAGCAATAGCTCCAGGCACATGGGGTTCAATCTTATTAGATCTAGATGGCGGCACTGCTGGTATGCAAGCCACAGCTGAGGCTACGAATCTAAATAATACTGGCAGCGATATAAAAGGCATACTTATAGATACCAATGGTCATACAGCTACATCAACAGCTGAAGTTGATTCACTTGAGGGATTTCAAACTTTTGGAACTCCGGTAGTTGTCGGTGTTAATCTAAAATCATTCGATATTGCTTTTGGTATTTCTGAGGGATCCACAATTTTTGAAGACACCAATGATCCTCCAGTTGTAGGTTTTGGTAGCGGTCCTTTCCAAGCAGTTATTACACCTGTTAATCACCAGTAGCTACTCGTGGCATTCATAACTATGTTTCGCACATAGCTTTCTATTTCTCAAGTGAGAGAATATCAATATTACGCTACCAACAACAGTGATAAGGACAGACATCAAGCTCTCACTATGTTGGTCGCTATGAAGTGCCTCATGCAGAATTACTGCTGAAGCTAGCAATATAATGCCTATACTTCCCATGATTGCAACTTTCATATCACCATGCTTACGACAACCCAGCACGAAGGCTATTAGTGCACATGGAAGAATAAAATAAATCAAAGCCTCATGAAATTCATGGCTAGCAAGAAATGAGTATGGTGCTATTAGAAAAATTGCTGGTAGCAATAAACAATGAATGGCACACACTGATGAAACTGTTATTCCTAGATTATCTATTATCTTCTGCATTGATGTAATTCGTATTATGCATGTATATCATAAAAATGATAGCATAATTAGATAATGTCACCTCAACACTATAATTTGAGTCTCAAAAATGGAAAGGCAATAATTGATGACAAACTTGTCACTACTAACATTTATGTTAAAGATGGGTCGATAAATCTTATTTCAGAAAAAAATTTTGAGAGTGACGAAACAATAGATTGTAAAAATCTTCTTATTCTTCCAGGTGTTATAGATTCTCAGGTCCACTTTAGAGAGCCTGGCCTTGAAGGAAAAGAAAATCTAGAATCCGGAATGTTAGCTGCAGTATCAGGTGGAGTGACTGCTATCTTTGAGATGCCAAATACAAACCCACTTACCATAACACCTGAGACAATAGCAGATAAGTTGGAACGTGCTCGTAAAGGTGCATGGTCTGATTATGCTTTCTATCTTGGAGGAACAATGAGGACATCATCTAATCTATCTGAATGGGAAAATTTAGAAGGAGTTTGTGGTATTAAGATTTTCATGGGTGCAAGCACTGGGGATCTTATGACTGCATCTGATGAGGAAGTTGAGTCTGTCGTGGCAAATGGTCAAAGAGTTATTGCAGTGCATGCTGAGGATCAGATGATAATGATGAAGAACCAAATAAATATTTTACGTGATAGTAATGATGTAGCACTGCATTGCAAATGGCGCTCACCAGAAAGCTGTTTGTCTGCTACTCAACGAGTTGTTAGACTCGCTAAAAAACACAACAGGCGTGTGCATATTCTCCATATTACTACAGAACAAGAAATGGATTTTCTATCTAGAAACAAAGATGTAGCGAGTGTTGAGCTACTGGCCAATCACCTCAGTTTACACGCACCAGAGTGTTATGAGAGACTTGGTACCCTTGCACAACAGAATCCACCAATAAGAGAAAAAAGTCATCAAGACGCTCTGTGGAAAGCTTTGAATAATGATGTCGTGGATATAATCGCCTCTGATCATGCCCCTCACACACTTGATGAGAAGGCAGAAACATATCCTAAATCTCCGAGCGGAACACCTGGAGTTCAAACCCTTGTGCCTATAATGCTTAATCATGTGAATGATGGAAAATTATCTCTAAGCAAATTAGTTAGCTTGTGGAGCTATGGGCCAGAGCGCATACATAAGATACATAACAAAGGAAGAATTAAAGTAGGTTACGATGCTGATTTCACCATTGTTGATATGGATAAAGAAATGATGATCACTAATGAGCAGCAGAAATCTAAAAGTAAATGGACACCTTTTGATGGGATGAAAGTAAAAGGATGGCCGACTCATACTATTGTTAGAGGGAATTGTGTAATGTGTAACGATGAAGTACTAGGGCAGCCAATCGGCGAGATGGTAAAATTCAAAGAGACTATGTAAAACCTGTGTGATCGATAACTACCAAATATTTTATGATTTTGCCTATGAATTAGCAAAATTGGCCTATAGTCTTGATGAAGTACCTGTTGGATCTGTAATTATATATGATAGAACACATGAAGTTGTAAGCTCTAGTTATAATCAGATGAAGTCGAATAAATCATCCATTGATCATGCTGAAATTTTAGCATTGAGACTAGCTATGTCTAGATTAGGTAACGAGAGGCTAAATGGATGCTCTATGATATCAACACTTGAACCATGCCCCATGTGTGCTCAAGCTATAAGTTTTGCTAGGTTGAGTAATATAATCTTTAGTGCTTCAGATCCAAAGAGTGGGGGCGTTATACATGGACCCAAGATATTTGAATCATCGTCTTGTCACCATAAACCCAATGTGATTAGGTTTAATGACAATGACAAATCGAAAAAGCTACTCCAAAAGTTCTTCAAATCTAAGCGAAAAAAAGGTTAAAAACAGTTTTGTCAAGCTTGTGGATACCTTTTTTTAAAGGTATCTTGAGCACTGCTATGAACTTGGGTATGTTTATTGCAACTATTTATATCATAAAACTATGAGTGAATTCCTTAAAACCTTTGATAAATTGAATGATGCGCAACTCAGATCAAGCGTGAAACTGCTTGGCAAGTTGTTGGGCAATATCATTAAATCTCATGCTGGTGATAAGGTTTATATTGCAGTTGAGAAACTCAGAAAAGGATTCATAAACCTTAGAAAAGATAATAACCAAATTAAACATGATCAGCTTATTCGATATATTGGTAAGCTAGATCCGATTACTCTAAAAAACGTGATCAGATCGTTTTCAAAGTATTTTGCACTGGTAAATGTTGCAGAGGAAGCATATCAACATATAAATAGAACTGATCGTCTCAAATCAGGTTTCGACTCATGGGAGGGCTCATTTGATCAAACATTAAGGGAGTGTAAAGCTTCAGAAATGGATGACACTCAATTGGAAAGTTTGATTAATTCACTAAGGTATATACCTGTTTTCACGGCACACCCAACTGAGGCAAAGAGAAGAAGCAAGCTAGAAGCAATGCGAAGAATTTTCAATACCATTCTAGAGCTACAAAGCTATAAAGGACAGTCTATAAAAAGAGAGGAATTGATTGATGAGTTACAAGCTGAAATTCTCATATTATGGAGAACAGATGAAGTTAGACTCAGAAAACCCACGGTACTAGATGAAGTGGAGAATGGATTATATTATTTTAGAACTTCTCTATTCAGGGCCATACCAGAGGTTTATAGAGATTTAGAAAAAGCGATAAAAAGAGTTTATCACACAGACAATGTAAAAGTACCTAGCTTCATAAGATTTGGTTCTTGGATTGGTGGAGATAGAGATGGAAATCCATTTGTTACACCAGACATAACTAGAGAGGCAGTGTATATGCATGCAGAAACTGCGTTGCACGAGTACATGAGACGAGCACAGAAACTGTCAACTCTGCTCACTCATTCATCGGGTCTTACAACACCATCAAAAGAATTTCTATCTTCATCAAAAGATGATGATAAATATTTTCAAGGTGCATTTGAAGATACAACACAGGATTTTGCAAAAGAGCCGTACAGGAGAAAATTAAAAATAATAAGATATAGATTAAAAGAAAGATTAAACGCAATTAAGCAGCTGAAAAATAAAACTAATATCGAAACTCCTCATGCTTATAATTCTGAAAAAGAACTTTTGAGTGACTTGTATCTAATCAAAGACTCATTGATTTCTGACAATGATAATATTTTAAATGACTTTGGCCTAAACGATTTTATAAGATTAGTTGAAACATTTGGTTTTTATCTTGTTAATCTTGATATCAGAGAGGAATCGACTAACCATACCAATACAATTTCAGAAATATTGAAAAATCATAATAGCGAAGATTATGATCAGCTCGATGAATCATCAAGAATTTCAACTCTGGAAAACATCATTAAATCTGATTTAACTCTCGATGATGTTTACGCACCTCTCTCTGATGAATCAAAAAAAGTACTTGATGTCTTTACAGTGATGAGAGAGCTGAGAAATGAGGTAAGTGAACATGCATTTGGGAACTACGTGATATCGATGACTCACCATGCAAGTCATGTCTTTGAAGTTCTTGCTCTGGCGAAACTCTGCGGCTTGGTCTCTCTTGAGGAGGGAGAGCTTAAGGCATCCATCCAAGTTACACCTTTGTTTGAGACTATTGATGACCTGACAAGAATCGAAGAGATTCTAGAAGATTTATTCAGTAACAGTACATACACAAACTTAATTGGTAGCTATAAGGACAGTAAACTACAAGAAGTTATGCTTGGTTACTCTGATTCTTGCAAAGATGGTGGCATACTATCATCCTCATGGAGCTTATATAAGGCACAACAACAAGTCCTTGGTATCTCAAAAAAATATCAGATTGAGTGTAGATTGTTTCATGGAAGAGGAGGAACAGTTGGAAGAGGTGGAGGTCCAACGCACAATGCTATCTTAGCCCAGCCCAACAAGACGGTTAGAGGCATGATTAAGATTACAGAGCAGGGCGAGGTGCTATCTTATAAATATGCAGTACCACAATCTGCATCTTATGAGCTTGAGCTTGCAATCAGCGGTTTAATCAAAGCAAGTAAACATCTCGTAATTGACGATACAGCTTGTACGAATAATTTTGAAGAGATCATGAGTGAAATGTCTGTTGTTGGCGAAAAAAAATATAGGGATCTAACAGATGATAAAGAGGGTATTATGGATTATTTCTATGAAGCAACTCCGGTTCAAGAATTAGCTGAGTTGAACATAGGATCAAGACCATCGCATAGAAAAAAAACTCAACGATCAAAATATTCTATAAGGGCTATTCCTTGGGTATTTGGTTGGTCACTTTCAAGGCATACATTACCTGCATGGTATGGCCTTGGCTCAGCCCTCAATACAATGATTGCTAGTGATCAATCTAGTATAGATAAATTAAAAACAATGTACTCAGAGTGGCCATTCTTTCGGGTACTACTGGATAACATTCAAATGGCACTTGCAAAATCTGATTTAGGTATCGCAAGAGATTACTCATTACTCGTAAAAGATAGAAATGCTGCTAATCAAATTATTGACGATATAGAAAGGGAGTTTGAATCTACAGTTCAAACTTTATTAAGGATAGTTGACTCAGATCAACTTTTATCTGATAACACTAAATTGTCATTATCACTGAGCAGAAGACAACCATATCTAGATCCACTAAATTATATCCAAGTAATGTTATTAAAAGCTCATCGAGAAATTCCTGATGAAGATACAGTTAATCTCGACCCGTTGCTGAGGACTATTCATGCTATTGCGACTGGCATGAAAAATACTGGATAGAAATGTCCAAAATTTTTATTGTAATTGGGATCATTTTCATTTTAGTTGGTCTTTTTTACCCTTATCTGGGTAATCTAGGGTTGGGTCGACTCCCTGGCGACATAATTATAAAAAAAAATAACTTTAATCTCTATTTTCCAATTACAAGTGCCATAATAATTAGTATTGTAATAAGTATAATTTTAAAGATATTTAGATGATTGAAAACAACGAAATAACTGATTTGAATAGCGAATGTGGGTCATCTGAGCCATATGCTTTACAAGTAACTGACAACAGTATGGAGCCAGAGTTTCCTAAAGACTGCATAGTAATAGTAGATCCATCAGGATCATGTGTTGATGGACAATATATTTTTGTCGAATACGATGGAGTAAGGTGGTTTAGAAAATTTAAAACAATTGATGGAGACAAATATCTACTTGCAATGAATAGCGACTATCCAGAGATAAAGCTTGATAATTCATATGATGTTATTGGTATAATTGTCCAAAAAAATGTAAATAGGAAAATCACACACTATAATTAAAATGAAAAAAGTTATAATTTACAGTACCCGAATTTGTCCTTATTGTGTAAGAGCAAAGAATTTTTTCGACAAAAAAAATATTAACTACACTGAGATTATGATTGACCAAGATCCTTCTTTGATAACAGAAATGGTAGAGAAATCAGGAAGGCAATCAGTGCCACAAATATTTATTGACGATTATCATGTTGGAGGTTTTGATGACCTTGTTGAACATGATATGGATGGTAAGTTAGAGGATTTGTTAACTTAGCATGGATCTCAGGGAAAACAGAGCGATGGAACTCGAAAGCGGTATTGCTGCGTTCGAGACAAAAAATTTCGCACATGCCACTAAACTGCTTTCACCTATTGCTGAGGAGGGAAATCCTGATGCTATGTATCGTATGGCTATAATGCTTCAGAATGGTCTAGGGTGTTTGGCTAATGAAGATAAAGCTTTTTCATATATGAAAAAAGCTGCAGAGAATGGATTACCTCTAGCTATGCATGCACTTGGTTTTATGTATTTTGAGGGGGAATGTACAGAAAAGAATTCAGAATTATGCATTGAGTGGTTTGAACGAGCAGCAAACGAAGGGATGATGGGTTCTGCAACAACATTAGGAATGATATTTGAAGAGGGGAAAATTGTTGAACAGGATTTAAGGAAGGCAGAGGAGTGGTATAAGAAAGCAGGTATCTCAAAGTAAGTTTCATGAAGTATTTTCCCTTCTTTTTGCAACTTGATAAATTACCATGTTTAGTTATTGGCGGAGGTTCTGTAGCCGAAAGAAAATTAGACCTTTTAATTAAAGCAAACGCTGACATCACAGTTATCTCTTTAGATTTTACAGACTATATTTTGGAATTATCAAGAAAGCACGACATTAAATGTATTACAGATAAGTATTCAGAGCAATTTCTAGAGGGGAATAAATACAGATTTGTCATATCTGCGACAAATGATGTCTCTCTAAATGAGCAAGTTGCTAAAGACTGTGCGAAACACAACATTATCGTAAATGTCGTTGACCAACCCGAGATATGTGATTTTATTTTTCCATCTATACTTGAAAGAGGTGACATCACAGTAGCTGTATCGACAGGTGGAGCATCCCCTGTTTTAGCTAGAGTTCTGAGAACAAAACTCGAGACAATGGTTCCAGCGAGTTATGGCAAGCTTGCTGATATTGTGTCCTCGAACCGCATTAGGGTTCGCAATAAAATGCAAAAATTTTCATCTAATAAAATCTTTTGGGAGAAGATGCTCAACGGGAAATTTTTAGAGCTTGTTTTATCAGGTAAGACTGATGAGGCAGAGTCATTTCTTGATAAACAAATCGATGATTTTGATGAAGACATTGCAAACCAAGGAGAGGTATATCTTGTCGGGGCAGGACCTGGTGATCCTGATTTATTGACATTTAAGGCTTTACGTTTGATGCAACAAGCTGACATTGCTCTATACGACAGATTAGTTCATCCTTCGATAGTTGATCTAATCAGAAGGGATGCAACAAAGATTTACGTAGGTAAAGAGAGAGACAACCATGTTGTTAGACAAGAGGAAATCAATGATTTATTGGTGAAATATGCTAAAGAAGGTAAAAAAGTTCTACGACTCAAAGGAGGTGATCCTTTTATTTTTGGAAGAGGTGGTGAAGAAATAGAGACTCTTGCAGATGAAAAAATAGCATTCCAGGTTGTTCCTGGTGTCACGAGTGCAAGTGGGTGCTCAACTTATAGCGGAATACCGCTAACACATAGAGATTATGCTCAAAGTTGTATATTTGTCACAGGACACCTGAAAGAGGGTAAGTTAGAGCTTCAGTGGGATAAGTTGATTCAACCAAATCAAACGATAGTTTTTTACATGGGATTAGTATCAATTAATATTATCTGTGAGCAGTTAATAAATCACGGAATGAGCGAATCGACGCCTTGCGCACTTGTTCAACAAGGAACAACTAATACTCAGAGAGAGTACATATCAACTCTTCAAGATATGCCTGTACTTGTCAAAAAAGAAAAGCCAAAAGCTCCAACTATATTTATTATAGGTGGTGTTGTTTCGTTAAGAGATAAGCTCAAATGGTATTCTTCTAACGTTGAAGACTGAAATTAATGGGGACCCTTAGATCAATTTGATTTTTACCAAGAGATTTAGGAATAGGAGGGAACGGTGCAGATTTAAGAACTATCTTTTGCGCCTCTCTATCGAGTAATCGAAATCCAGATGACGTAATTTTTAAATCTACGACACTACCATTTTGTAAAATAGTAAATTCAACTATCGGCGTCCCTTCTTGTCTTCTCTGAAGAGAGAGAAGAGGGTATTTTTTATTCGAATCCAGCATGCTTCTAACAATCCCATAATATGATTGATATATTTTATTTGTTCTATCTCCTTGTGTCCTGTTATCAACTACAGCTTGTTCCTGTTTTTCTTCACGTTTTATTATTTTTTTTTCACTTGAACTTAGAGAGTCATCGTCTTGAACATCATCGATCTGATCTCTTATAAGAACCATTTGAATTTGCATACCTTGTTCACCGATCTGACTTATGTCTCTTTGGATATTCGGTGAAGTTATTGTCATGAGGAAAAAAGCATGAATAACCAACGAGACAACAATATATTTATTTAGATTATCAGTTTGCATTTAGACTAGATAATAACTTAATGTTATTGATTTGATTTTGTTTGAGTTCGAATAAAATAATATTTATATCTGTAACAAGTAGAGATTTATCTGCAATTAGCACAACATCTTTTACCTCTTTTGTTTTAATTATCTTTCTTAAATCTTTTATGTTTGTAGGTATATCATTGAGGTAAATATTTTTATCAGCATCATAAAAAATCTTTGCTACATCTTTATTCTCAAACTTATCAAGCGTGACTTTCGGCAGCTCAAGATTATCTTTTAAGATATTTTTTTCAATAACCCCAACAATCATAAAAAAAATTAGCAGCAAAAAGATAATGTTCACCAAAGGTAAAAGGCCATCATCTTCATAATCTCTTTTATTTTTAGTTTTTAGTCTCATTCGCTTTAATACCTATTGTGACATTCTCTATTTTATTCTTTTTTAAATAATCCATTACTTTTAGATACCGTTGGTATGTGACATCATTCTTAGCTGTTAGTATTATTGAATATCTGTTGGCCTCTTGGATGGCTAACCTGATCATTGTCAACAACTCGTCATCATCATATCTCTTGCCATTACTTATTACAGAGTTAGTTTGTTCAACAGCCAGCTTGATTATTTTAACGTCTTCGTTAGATGCTTGACTAGATTCTTTAGACATATCCATTTTAAGTTCACCAATCTTATTGAAATTTGATGCGAGCATGAAAAATATTAATAATATGAAAACAACATCTATAATCGGTGTCAGGCTAATTCTGGTCATCTCGATACTCTAAAATAATTTGTGCATAAATCAAAGAGATAATCGTAAATGAGAATTATTATCATTTACTATTGCAAATGAGAATCATTATTATATAATTGCACCAATTAATAACGTTTTAGGGATAATTATGAGAAAAACAGCTATTTTATTGGCTTTTCTTGCGACTAATGTATCTGCAGACGATCTTGCACCATTGAGTATTTTTGGTGGACAAGCAGAATCTGAAATCGCTGGTTCAGCTACCTTTATAGGTGATGATGAACTGAAAAAGTCCGGCTATACAGATACTGAAAGGATAATGGGTCGTGTACCTGGCGTCTTCTCACAAACTGAAGATGGTCTTGGGCTTAGAACAAACATCGGTATGAGAGGAGCTAATCCAAACCGTACTACAAAAATAAATGTCACTGAAGATGGAATATTGCAGGGACCTGCAGTTTATTCCAACTCTTCAATGTACTTCTACCCAGACGCTGGTGATGCTGAAGGCATTGAGGTACTTAAAGGTGCTACAGCCATAGGTAACGGACCAAGAACTACATCTGGTGCTATAAACTATATATCTAGAACTGTCCCAACTGAGGGAACTAAAGGATATTTCAATCAAACTGCTGGTGACGAAGGTTACTTGAGAAACCATGTTTATTATGGACAAGCTCTGGGCAACTTATCTTATGTTATTGAAAGTCATAAAACTGCTTACGACGGACATAAAGAAATAGATGCTGGAGCAGGTAATGATACTAATTCTGGGTTTAGAAAAAATTCAGACTTATTTAAAATTAGATATACCATGCCAAGTTCTTATATGGAATTCTCAAGTCAGAATACTTCTGAAACATCACATGCTTCATACATTGGTTTGACAAGAGCTGATTTTGCTGCAAATGAAAACAGAAGATATGCAATCTCATCTAAAGATAAGATGGATAATGATTATCATAGATATATCTTTACATATGGTATGGACTTAAGTCCTACATCAAGTCTTACAGCTAAAATCTATAAAGCTAAGTATAGCCGAAATTGGAAAAAAGTTGGTGAGATGACAGTGGATGATGATGGAAGTGCAGGCGGAAGTACATCAACTGTAAAAATGTCAGCCATTGACTGGGAGACTAATTGTGCGGCGGATTCAGGAACTGAACTAAGAGCATGTAACATTGTTACTAATGCAACTGCAATGGTAACTGGTGAATCTATCAAGCGTTCACTTGGTCACAGAGACTATGGTATGTATGGATATGACATGCGTTATAACACAGTTATGGGCGCACATGATATTACTATCGGATTCAGAAGTCACAGAGATTACCGTGACAGACACGATTCAGGTATATCAGAAACATACACATTAGGTTCAAATAATACAATGGTATTAAGCGCATCAGACTATGTTGGAACCGGGGGTAATGATGATTTTGCTAGTGCTGAATCATTTAGCATCATTGATCGTATTTCACATGGTAACTTTGTTACAACTCTAGGTCTTCGTTATGAAGATGTAGAATACTGGGAATCTACTGATGGAACTGCTGGTACACCTCGTGAAAATAGCGAGACTATGATAGCAGCTAGCACAGTGTATAACATGGGCAATGGTAAATCTGCTTTTGCAGGATACAGTCAAGGTTATATGCCTACAGGTGTAAGTTCATCTCTTCCAGAAGAATCTGATAACTATGAAATTGGATATCGTTCAATTGGGGCTAATAGTCATATGGAAATTGTCGGTTTCTATACTGATTATGAAAACCTTAACGAAACATGTAACATAGCAGCGGGTTGTGCTGATGCATCACAAAATCAAGTAAGTGCTGGTGAAGCTCATGCAACAGGTATTGAATTCTTATACAGAGTAAATAACTTATTTGCAGCTCCTCAAATGAAAGGTGCAACAAGTACAGGATCTGGCACAAGATACCCGATGATCCTTGCTGTAACATTGCAAGAAGCTGAGCATGATGTCACAACAGATACCAGTTTCCAAGATGGTGCTAGAATTAAGTACACACCTGAAGAAATTTATTATCTATCCCTTGGTATGGAGACAAACTCATGGGATATGAATATATCAGCAAAATACAACGATGATGTTAATAATACGGGTAAAGCCAATCCGATCACAACTGAGAGCGCTTGGATTTATGACTTCAGAGGTGGTATGAGCTTAGATGGAATGGGCATGCCAGGTGGACGTTTATTCCTTAATGTAGACAACCTATTTGATAAACAATATATAGCGTCTGCACACAACTATGGAGTTAGACCAAACAAACCACAAACTTTTATGGCTGGTGTATCGTTTGACTTCTAATAAAAATAAATTTTATATCGTTCTCCGATGATATGAATGAGTCTGGCTGGATTCCCTGCAGCCAGACTTCAGTTTGAAGATACTCGTTTCCTTATTTCCCTATTGTAGCGAGTATCTTCTGCTTTCAATGATCCTATAATTTTGTTATGGTTTATTTTTGGGGGAAAATTTGATTAAAGCCATACAGATATTTCTGATATCAATGATAGCGCTTCAGCCGCTGCATAGTTATACAATAATAAATATATCATCCTTACCACAAGATAATGGCTTCCATCTTCTTCATGCAGAGTTATGTGGCAGTAAATATAACAATTCTATTTCTCACACAAAAAAACTATCTGATCTTTTAGACAAGATTAATACAGCTTTATTGTCTGATATGTCTGAGGATTGTGTCTGTTGTAATTCAGTTGATATTAATTCAATAGATATAATTACTGTCCAATATCTAAATTTTAGCCCCCTAATTAACAACAACAAGATTCTTCAATCATATTACGACCTCAACATTAAGTCGCTAATAAAACTCACAAACGAATCAAGAGCACCTCCATTAGTTTAATTAACTACTTTTAATTAAATTTAATCTGGAGGTAAAGATGAATAGATTAATAACATTACTCTTCAGTGCATTATTTATAACTAATGTTTCAGCTGAAGAATTAACAGACATACAAATAAGTAGTCCAGTCATGGATAAAGCTATAATTAGCAATGAGGCTATCGAAGAGGTCGATACTAGAAATGCAGTTGATGGTGGTGATCTTCTTAAAAATATAAACGGAGTGAACACTATCAGACGCGGAGGTCATGGACTCGAAGCAGTGATTCGTGGGCAGAGTGACTCTAGATTAAATACATTTCTAGATGGAGCTATGGTTTATGGAGCATGTTCATCGAAAATGGATCCGGCTAGTACTTATGCAAATGTGAATAACTATGATTCAGTCACTGTCATTAAAGGCACTCAATCCGTACTCTTTGGTGCTGGCGGTCCTGGCGGAATCGTAAGCTTTAAACGTATAACAAATCCAGTCATTAAACCTGAATATAGTATTGGGCAAAACTTTGACTCAAATGCAGGTTCATATACAACAAGTGGTAACATGGTATTTCCGTTATCTTCAAGTTCATATCTAAGACTCAATGGGTCAAAATCAGATGCTGGAAATTATGAGACTGGTTCAGGCATAAAACCTCTCACGGAATATTCTACTACTGATTACACAGCGATACTCGGCACTATTCTCTCTGATGGATCAAAATTAGAGCTCAACTACACTAACAATAGACAAGATAAAGTCGGTTATCCAGGTTTAACTATGGATATAGTTTATAGTTACACTGATATGTATACACTTAAATATCAACGAGTGACCCCATTTATGTTTTTCTCAAGTATGAATATGGACTTGTTTAACACAGACATTGATCATCTCATGAATAATGTCGTGCTAAGAGGAAATTCTGGTAACGGTGTGATGGCGTGGCCCACTGCATCTGATACATATGGCGGAAGGCTGATAGGTACCATTGGTTCTGATATACGTGCTGGAATTGACTATGAACATAACAGGAAAGATGCAGAACAATATATGGTAATGTCAGGATCTAATACGTTTTTAACCTACTTATGGCCTGGTGTTGAGACAGAAAAATTAGGCATATTTTTTGAAAAGGATCTTGGAAACATTTCATATGGACTAAGATACGACCAAGTTGAACTTGATCCTACTAAGGCAGCAGATGATGCAGGTGGAATGATGTTCAAGACAGCAAATGAGGTCTATACAACTGATTATGATGGAACGATAGTAGCCACCAAAAGAGAATATGATAATATCAGTGGATTTCTTAGACTCAAAAAAGACATTGATCATGGAGAGACATACATTAATCTTAGTGTCAACGAAAGAGCGCCTGATACCACTGAGTTATTTCATGCCAAGTGGAATGCGTCATCTGCAATGATGAGACATGTTGGTAATCCTAATCTCTCTAGTGAGAGGCACATGACTATCGAAGTTGGATACGAAGGTATGCTTATGGGAAACCACATTACAGGGTCTGTTTATTACAATGATGTTGATGATTACATAACTACTCACAGAAAAGATGACTCAGCCATGAAGGCAAGGCTTTATAAAAACGTTGATGCTGAGTTATATGGTTATGAACTCTCAGTTCACAGACTGTTTTCAGGTATAGATACAACTTTGAATCTGAACTATACGAGAGGAAACGATGAGACACAGGATAGACCTCTACCTCAGATAATGCCCTTAGCTGGTGATTTAACCTTTGAAATTAAATCTGCAAATACAAACTATGGATTGAGAGTTAATTTTGCAGACACACAAGATAGATTTGATTCTAAAGTTCTTGATGTTGGAAGGACTGCTGGATATACCACCTATGATATCTTTGCTGGATTTGAACCGACACCAAACCTACGTATATCGATTGGTATGGCAAATATATCTGATAAACGATATGCAACACACCTTAATGCTACAAATAGATTAGACAGTGCTGCAGATAGAACAGATGAGCCAGGAAGGTCGTTATTTGGTTCGATCAACTATGAGTTCTAGCTAAAAAATAGTCTAACAGAGACGCAAACTCTGTTAGACTAATCCTTTTGGAACATTAAATATAATATGGAATTTGGATCATTATTAGCAAAAGGCGGACCGGTCGTCTATATTCTTCTCGCACTGTCTGTGTATGTCTTATCAATTGTCATATACAAGATACATGTACTCTCTAAAGTAAACTTTTTCAGGTTTGATGTAACTCAAGACAGTTTAGCAATGTGGTTGGACAACAAAAAAGAGGATGCTTACAAAGCTATCTCAAAAGATATACATCCCCAAAAAGAAGTTGTCTCATTTACCATGTATCATCTTCTTAAGAACAATATTACACAAGCAAAAGAGAGATACCTCAGAGAGGAAGTCTTAAGACTCAGCCAGGAGAGATTAGAGTATTATGATTCTAACCTTGATACGTTAAAAGTGATCGCCATGGTAGCGCCACTACTTGGCTTACTAGGAACGGTCTTTGGAATGATTGATGCATTTCAGCAAATGGAGATGGCAGGCAACAACATAAACCCGTCAACACTATCTGGTGGTATTTGGGAGGCACTACTGACAACCGCCGTAGGCTTGTCTGTTGCGATACCAACTGTACTGTTTGAGAGTTATTTTAGAGCGACGAATGAAAAGCTAAAGATCAACATCGAGCACTCAGTTACAAAGCTATTAACAGCACACATGAACTAAGCACAGCAGCCTTTATTAAATTTTTTCAACCTCCAATAGTTATAGGGCCACGGTGTAAGAAATCCTGCAATCAACATAAGAGGAATAACCATCAAGTTTATCTTAGCCCCGCCTGTTACCAGGTAATCTACCAAGTTCATTGCTATTTCCATACTGATCATAGATATAAGACTCATACCAATTGCTGTTCTAAATGCAGATGAGAGGTTCATTTGTTTTAACAAAATAACAGTCTCTAGAATAATGCTAGTGATAATACCATTTGTCATAGCAAGTAACATGATTGATAGAGTACTCCATGGAATTTCATTGACCTGAAAATAATAAATTGTTCCCATGTCACCAATACTGCAACCAATTAGACACCACATTGTGTTGTAAGCAGATTGACGCCAGGTGCTATTGCAATTCCAATCTATTGTATTGTCTAATGTTGCGAAAATCATAATTCTATACAAATATTATTATCTTTCATGAGAGTTTTATATGCCTTTATTGGTTCATCCGCGGGCTCATTCAAAGCTTCCCCAGTTTCTAAATCAAAATAACTTCCATGCAAGGAACATTTTATTGTTTTATCCTTAAGGCATCCTAATATTAATTCCGAATCCTCATGACTACACATATTATCTACAACAAAAAATTCGTCTTCAACTTTTGCCACAAGGTAGGAGTGACCGTCATGAATAATTTCAAGCATACTATTCTCAGTAAAGTCCTCTTTTGAACATAACGGCACAATCATCTTTTCATCCTTTTTAAAGCAGCTCCACTTTTTAAGACTCGTAAGACTTCTTTTGAACAATTACCTAAATCATTACCAGTTGCCCGTTGCAAGATAATCGCAGCACCAAGCTGGATACATGACAACATAGGTCCATCATTACCTGATAAAGCACTTGTACCTGATTTAATTGTCTCTTTAGCAATATCAACTGCGTCCACTTTTGATTCAATTTTATCCTTAGTATTTTTCCTTGTTATTTCTTCAGGGATATCAACAGCTCTTGACGATTGAACTATTCCTAGATCTTCAGGAGTGACATCGTAATAATCATCTTGTTCACCTGCGCTGTGATAAAAATGAACCTTACCGGTCTGTCTTAAAGATGGGATAATACCTCCCTCAGTACCTCTTATGACTGTTGCTGAGTTAAACTGAGCATTCCTGGAGAGCTCTAGATATATCGGTGGGTATGGTTTGTGAACGAAACCTGTGAAAAACATATCATTTTTTGATGATACAGGTTTTACTAACACCTCAACGGTTGTGATAACGGGTCTTTTTATAATCTGTTTTCTCAGACTCATCAGGTTGTAAAGTTTTGGATTAAACATCGATTGGTCAGCATATGCCCAGCCAATATCTTTATTCTCTAGTCTTTCAACTATCTCTTGATGATCATTATTAGAATTGTATCCAAGCTCTTTTAAGGTTAAGTGATGTGTGCATCCATACTTGGGCCCAACAGAAAAAACCCCGTGCGAGACAATTGGGAGACCAAGTTCTGCAATAACTGGGAGTATAAAAATAGACGATGGAAGATTTCTGGAAAATCCATCATATGGATCAGCAATGTTTATAAGACTATCACATGAGGTATCAACAGTGGTTGTGGATTCAATAATTGCATCATGAACGCCCAAATTCTCATCTATGGTTTCTCTTTTCATTCGTAAAGCAATTAAAAATATTGCAGATTGAACTGGATCAATTTCACCATTAAGAATATCGGACATCGATCTTTTTGCCTCGTCTCTAGAAATGTTTTTACTTAGTTCTGGACCTGTGGCAATTCTTTGAATGACAGATTTTATATTTTCTTGAGCTTCTGTTGAACTTTTATTCATTTAAATACTATCCATGTTGTCGCAATGTATTTTGACCCTTTCTTTACTGTAACACCTCGATGCTCATGCGTCCAAAATGGAGGAAAGATAACAAGCTTTCCTTTTTCAGGTTTTATTTTAACCTTCTGATGTAAGAACTCTGTCTCACCTCCTGGTCCATCTACATCATTCAGGTACCATATTGCTACAAGTTGTCTATCACTCATTTGATGACTACCAGTATCAATATGCCAATGAAAATATTCACCAACATCAGTTCTTTGTATTGCATATCCAATGTCTTTAAACTTACCGTTGAAAAAATCATACTCTTTTTTCATTTTTGCTAGTGCTTTGGAGAGGCTGATAAAAAATATTTCATCAATATCCTTCCAGGAGTCTTTACCACTTATGACCATGTCGGTAGATTTTTTTACATTATCATTTTCTTCAAAATTCGGACCAACTCTGCCTCGATAATGATCATCTTTGGATTCTTCAAACCTATTAATTATTTCATCACACTTCTCTGGCGATATTTCGTTATCAAACTCAAATATGAAGCTACCGGGACTTTTTTCGATCAGTCTTTTATCTATCTTTATTTGATCAGTCATAATATTTATATTACACAGTAAATGTTATCATCTGAATATTATGGCAATAAGAATTAAAAGCAAGTGGTCAAAAACCGTAAAAAGAGAGAAGACGCCAGAAGACTATGGTAGTGCTCTTTCCTTTATTTCATGGAGGTTATCTTTGGATAAGGCAAAAACACTCCATGGTGAGGATTTTGAATATGAAAATGATCATCAAAGAGTTTCTATAATTGTAGAGTATATGTCTTTTCAAGTTCATCTAGTTGATAGATTGCTGTTTGAGGATAATATGGATAGTGAATTTAGAGCTCAAGTCATGAACTCGCTAGGGAAACAATCAGCAAGAATTATGCAAGAGAATTGTGAGGATCTTTTTGGGCCAGGTGATTACAAGAAAGGCTATATCAATACACTTAATTTAAGATCGACTGAATACTCTGAATTTGAATTTTCAAGAAACGGCAGCAATTATTCTTTATACAGACACTTGTCGAAGAAATGTCAAGATGTCATGGGTTACAGTCAGACTAACAAATGGGTTATGGATCAAATCATAGATATCGATTCGGTTGAAATATTAAAAAAGATTCTTGAAGTTTATGATTCAGTAACGAAATCGTAGGTCAGTCTTTAAACTTTTCTACGTTATCGAAATTATTATTCTTACCGTCTTCATATCCTGCTTGATATGCATCGGTTACTCTTTGCTCTTCTACTTCTGGCGCGTCTTGATAGCCTTCTTGCCAGCCCAATATATATTGATCGCTAGCATTCATTTTTTCAAGTTCAGTTACTTTATCAAAATATTCTTGATTCATTATGTTCTTATCGACCCCTTTATTTGGTGAGCTATATCAACTAGTCTGTTAGCAAGTTTCTCATGCTCTTCTTTATATTCTTTGACAATTCCCTTCGGGTTATGGTGTATATCTTTCTCAGTGACTCCTTTTTCTCTTTCGAGTTCCATGAATTTCTTTTGAATTTCTAAAATCCTTGCAATAATTTCTTTTCTTTCTTTTTGTAGTTCTTTTTCATTAACTGCATCAGTCATTAGTATCCACCTTTTCTCCTACTTTCAGGTAGACCGCCAATTCTCCCTGCTTGTTTACTAGGATTGCCGGGGAATAGATCAAACAATGCTTTTGAATCAATTTTCTCTCCCCACAACTTTCCTATATCTTTAATCATGTTCCTAGTGTTAGGCTGATTTTCTTTATTATTGATGAATTCATCTCGCAAATAGTTGATCACATCCCAGTGTTTTTGAGTAAGTTCAATGCCTTCCTGCTGCGCGATAACCGAGGCTACTTCCTCTGTCCAGTCTTCGATATTTGTCAAAAAGCCCGTATCAGTGGTGGCTATTTCTTGACCATTAACCTCAACTTTCATATTCAAATCCTCATTTCTGAATTAATCAATATTGGAAAATTCTAATATACTAAAAAGTATAAGTCTAGAAGGTTGTGGGTAATTCTCTAGTCCTCTTTAAAATTACTTACAGCATCAATTGATTTATGCGGAAGGAAAATACCACAACCATATAGTTTCTTATCACCCACACCCTCTTCTTGTAGCTTAAGTGACTCCTCTTTAGATAAGTCAGCAATCATAAGTGATCTTGTATATAGTGTCTTTTCACCGAAGCTAATTACCATGGATCTTCCACAGAGTGCTTTTTTAATATTAATTTTTAAGCCTCTCAATTCTTTTTGAATTATATTAAGGAAATCTTCTTCTGATGTCTTATGATCACTCATCACAAACCTGCAGAACAAGTCTTTAACAACCAAGAAATTTTTAACTTTTGAGCTACCAATTTTTAATGTATTTCCAAAAAGCCTTATCTCTCTCCCTTCTATACATTTAATATCATTAATTTGGTTTTTATTGATGCGCATTATAAGCTTTGCTCTTTTAGATAAAGGTATATTCTCGCTATCAGGACGTACCCATCCGTTGCCTGACATCGGCCCATGCAATGTTTGAATGGCATTTCTATTATCATTTTTGATCTCAGGGACTAGGTTTAGGATTTCTGAAGAGAGTTCGTATGCATGGTCATATGGAAGTTCTTTACAATCAACAGAAAACGATAATTCCACCATATCTGAACTATCAGCTATTGGTTTTTTTTCTTCTTCCTCTTGCCACATATTTACTCTCTTATATAACCACTGAAGACACTTTCTATACGATCTTGCCAATTCTCTGGAGTATCTGGAAAGGGTGGTTTCAAATCAAACCTTATAAACATTTCTCCTTCGACAGCCTTCTGTCTAACGATTTCTAAAAACTCGTCAAATGTCTCAACATCTTTGTATTCTATTAGTAGCGTACTGAGATAAAGCATTATAACCTCTCGTAAGATCTGATCCTTAAAAGTTTTCTTTTTACCTTATCATCTTTGAATGCCTTTCTTCCATGTAAAATGTTGTTAGTTATAATCCCTTCATTTTTTTGTAGCTTGTACGTTAAAGAATATTTGGCGCAATTACCTTCTATAATTTCTCTCAGCTTTATTACCGCAGAATTAGCCTTTGCACTTGTGCCAATGTTATCTTTTCGCATAGAGAACCTCATGTGTAATCTTTTATACTTATTTTTGAAAGAGAAAATATAAGTTGAGATCTCTGATCTAGATGTGTATTTGCTCTCGGGTATGGTTAACGCGTCTTCAGCCATTAAATTATTTATATCGTCATTTCTTAAGAGGTATTCTCTCAAAACTAATTCATGATCAAGTAAATAATTCTCACCTCCTTGGGTTGCTGGATTGACACAGTGAAGGAGCCAAGAAAAAATTGATTTTTTATCATAGTAACCATCAGTATGCCAATTAAGCGGCTTATCTGTGTAAGGTATATAATTTATTTTGCTGTTTTGTAAAGGTGTAATTGTACTAATCTCATTCGAATCTATGTTGTTGCAATCATAAGTTCTCATCCCAACTAATTCGACAAATTTTAAAAGATTAGTATTAGACTTTAAAGCGATCTTAGATGAATATATGCAGCTATTATATTTATAGATTGTCTCTTTGATCTTAGCGATCTCAGAGGTTTTTACATTATTTATGTCATGGATATTTACTAATATACCATCACTATTCTGAGGGATATTCTTCTCTTTTTCTTCTGCCCATCTGAGAAATTCTGCTGATTTTGCTGTAAATATCATACTTTTATATATTGTTAATTTTTAGGTCATTTTAATACTTGTTTTTTATGATAATTCCATGCAATATTAACTTCACGTGGACATATTAGAAATCAATGATAAAATAATATACATTGGAAACCAAAGGATTTTAGGGGAATATTTGTGAAAAAACATGATACACCAATGATTGATGAGCTAGAGAATGGCCCATGGCCTAGTTTCATCAGTGGCATAAAAAGACTCAGAGATACACATCCAGAAAAAAGAATTAATGAGATGACAAATGACCTTCTTGGTCAGTTGGAGCATTCATACGAAACACGTAAAGGTTACTGGAAAGGTGGGACAGTAAGTGTATACGGCTACGGAGGCGGCATCATACCTAGATTTTCAGAAGTGGGCAATGTCTTTCCTGCATCTAAAGAATTTCATACATTAAGAGTGCAACCACCTGCGGGTAATTTCTACTCAACAAGTATGCTTAGACAACTTGCAGATAGTTGGGAGAAACATGGATCTGGTTTGGTAACATTCCATGGACAAACAGGTAATATCATGTTCATTGGATCAACAACAGAAAACACACAACATTTCTTTGATGAGATCAATGATTATGGATTTGACCTTGGTGGTGCAGGACCTTGCGTAAGAACAGCAATGTCATGCGTTGGTGCTGGACGTTGTGAGATGTCTAATGTAAATGAACATAAAGCTCACAGACTCTTAGTTAATAACTTTACAGACGATGTGCACAGACCTGCCTTACCATACAAATTCAAATTCAAAGTTTCAGGTTGTCCAAATGATTGCATGAACTCCATTGAGAGAGCTGATATGTCAGTAATAGGAACATGGAGAGATGATATTAAAGTGGATCAAGAAGAGTTTAAGAAGTACGTAGAGATGAAAGGACGTAAGTACGTTATTGATAATATCGTAACGAGATGTCCTACTAACGCAATCTCATTAAATGATGATGATTCAATTCAAATCGATAATCAAAACTGCGTCAAATGTATGCACTGCCTAAATGTTGTCCCTAAAGCACTTCAGTGTGGAGATGACAAAGGTGTAACAATACTTATTGGCGGTAAAAGAACTCTTAAAATTGGTGATTTGATGGGCACAGTCATTGTTCCATTTATGAAGCTAGAAAAAGAAGAGGATTGGGAGAGACTAGTCGAGATTGCAGAAGAAACGATTGATTTTTGGGCTGATAATGCTCTTGAACATGAGAGATGTGGCGAGATGATCGAGAGAATTGGGCTTGTGAATTTCCTAGAAGGAGTTGGCATTGACGTAGATCCAAACATGGTGGCTAATCCGCGAGAAAGTTCTTATGTCAGAACAGACGACTGGGATGATGAGGCTGTAAAATGGTATGAAAAAGCCGATCAACGTGAAAAGGATTCAGCATAATGGGTGAGAATGCGAAAAAAGAGATGAGAACTCCGATTGAGACTGGATGTCCTGATGGTTTTCAATACATGCATCCAACGATGCGAAAAAACTTCGGCCAATGGAAATACCATGAACACCCAAGACCAGGAGTTTTGGTGCATGTAGCTCATAGTGGTGAGGAAATTTGGACTGTAAGGGCCGGAACACAACGTATATTAGACGTATTCACACTGAGGACTTTGTGTGATATTGGTGATGAGTTTGCCGATGGGTATGTAAGATTCACTATAAGAAGTAACATCGAGTACATGGTTAGTGACAAAGATAAAGTGCAACCACTTATTGATGCCCTAGAGAAGGAGGGGTTTATAGTCGGGGGAACAAAAAACTCAGTTGCAATGATTTCTCATACTCAAGGTTGGTTACATTGTGATATCCCTGGTACTGACGCATCCGGCGTCGTAAAAGCAATGATGGACGAACTAATTGATGAATTCAGAAATAATGACATGCCTAATCGTGTTCATTTGACTACCTCTTGCTGTCAAATTAACTGTGGTGGACAAGGTGATATTGCAATAAATATCCAGCATACAAAACCACCAAAAATTAATCATGACTTGGTTTCAAATGTATGTGAAAGACCATCTGTGGTCGCGCGTTGTCCAGTGGCTGCTATCAGACCAGCAATGGTAAATGGCAAACCCTCTTTAGAAGTTGATGAAAAAAAATGTATATGTTGTGGTGCGTGTTTCCCACCATGTCCTCCAATGCAGATCAATGATCCAGAGCACAGTAAACTGGCTATATGGGTTGGTGGAAATCACTCTAATGCTAGAAGTAAACCATCTTTTCAGAAACTTGTCGCAGCCGGTATTCCTAATAACCCACCAAGATGGCCTGAAGCAACGGCAATTGTAAAACGAATTTTATCTGCATATAAAGAAGATGCTCGTGATTGGGAAAGAATCAACGACTGGATTGAGAGAATAGGTTGGCCAAGATTTTTTGAACTTACTGAACTACCATTTACAAAATATCATATTGATAATTGGCGCGGTGGCAGAAAAACTCTCAACTCATCGGCATACGTTAGATTTTAATTACCAGCTATCATGAAGTTTGGAGTTTTAATTAACGAGGGCCCTTACCAACATCAAGCTTCTGACACTGCCTACAAATTCATAGAGGCTGCCATCGAAGAAGGACATGAGATATTTAGAGTTTTCTTCTATCATGACGGTGTTAATAACGGCACTCGATTGGCTACTCCTCCTCAAGACGATAGACACATTCCAAACCGTTGGACTGAATTAGCTGAGAAACATGACCTCGATCTTGTACTCTGTGTAGCAGCAGCTCAAAGAAGAGGAATGGTAGATGAAGATGAGATGAAAAGAAATAGCAAAGACGCTAACAATATCGCAGGTAAATTTAGAATATCAGGGTTAGGCCAATTAATAGAAGCAGGCATACAAGCCGATAGAATGATTACATTTGGTGATTGACATGGAAGATCAAGAGTTAGAATCAGGAATCGTAAAAAAATTCATCTATGTGAATAGAAAAGCTCCACACGGAACAATCTATGCACATGAAGCTCTTGAAGTAGTTTTGATTGCTGCTGCATTCGAGCAAGATGTATCACTAGCATTCATTGATGATGGAGTGTACCAACTCAAAAAAGGTCAGAATACAGATGGTATAGCAACGAAAAACTTTACTAAAACATTTGGAGCTTTAGAAATGTATGACGTTGAAAAGTTATATGTTGAAAAAGAGTCTCTAGAAGAACGTGGTCTAAGCGAAGATGATTTGTCTGTCGATGTCGAAGTTCTAGCATCTTCAGACTTAAAAAAACTATTTAATGAATCTGAGGTATTTTTTAATTTTTAATGTTACACACAATTAACAAATCGCCTTTTGAAAAGGATAGTCTCAAGACTTGTTTAAGATATGCAGAGAAGGGCTCATCAGTATTATTTATCGAGGATGCTGTGTATGCATGCACAAAAGGAACAATTTTCGAAAAGCAGATATCTGATAACCATGCAAATATTAGTTTTTATGTACTAGGACCGGATCTTGAAGCAAGAGGGCTTGATAATTCAAATTTAACAAATAATATAGAAATTATAGATTATAAAGGTTTCGTTAAACTTGTAGCTGATAACGAAAAAACTCAAAATTGGCTTTAACAGGAGAGAAAGATGGCAATTGAAGTAAATGGCAAATCTTTAGAAACAGACGAAGAGGGATACTTAGCAAACCTCAACGACTGGGAAAAAGATGTAGCGACAGTAATGGCAAAAGAAGATGATATTGATCTTTCAGAGGATCACTGGGAAATTATAAACTTCCTTCGTGAATACTATGAAGAGTATCAAATTGCACCAGCTGTAAGAGTTCTTACAAAAGCTGTTGGCAAGAAACTTGGTAAAGATAAAGGAAACAGTAAATACTTGTATGAACTTTTCCCTTATGGACCAGGTAAACAAGCATGTAAATTTGCAGGTCTTCCTAAACCTACTGGTTGCGTATAAGTAATCATAAGGTCAGGGAAAGGCAATGTCATTTGTAACAATATTGTATGCAGCGTTGTTCTACTTCGCTGCAACGATATTATTTGTAGGTTTAGCATACCGAGTTTATGAATATGCTAAGATACCAGCACCACTAAAAATACCAACACCACCAGCTCCAATGACTCAGAGAGGTGTTGCTATCCGAATTTTCAGAGAGGTGGTTTTTTTCGAAAGTCTTTTTTCTGCGACAAAATGGACATGGCTTTTCAGTTGGATATTTCATTTAGCGCTTTTACTTGCGGCTTTGAGGCACCTTAAATATTTTACTGATCCTGTTTGGTTTTGGGTCTCTTCTGAACTAGTCCAGGTTGCTGGCCATTATGCGGCATACCTTATGCTCGCTGGTTTGCTTGGATTATTTGCAAGGCGGGTATTTGTAGATAGAGTGAGATATATTTCATCACCATCAGATTATTTAATACTTGTCCTTATCATTGCAATTGCTGGCTCTGGTTTAATGATGAAGTGGTTTCCCTCTGACATTCTTGCCATAAAGTTATTTTTTGTTGGGTTATTAACTTTTAATTTTTCAGAGCTTCCATCTGATGCTGTACTGTTAATTCATTTATCTCTAGTTATTGCATTAATGATAATTTTTCCTTACAGTAAGCTCTTACATGCACCTGGTTTATTTTTTAGCCCTACAAGGAATCAGGTTGATAATGCAAGGAGCAAAAGGCATGTAGCTGACTGGGCTAAAAGAATGGAGTCTACAAAATAACATGGCTAGTAAGTTCGAAACACCTGAAGTAAGAAAGTTTCCAGTCATACCGAAACTAGAGAATAGTGCGACATCACATTTATCTCCGTTTAAATCAAAACAAGAATTTCAATCAAGTTTGGGTTATCCTGGTGAACTCGTTGAAAATTGGCAGGAAAAAGCCATCGACAAAATGGGTGACCTTTTAGGTAAGTATCGCTCACTTCGTGTCTACCTTGATTCATGTATTCAGTGCGGCGCCTGCACAGATAAATGTCATTACTATCAAGGCACAAAAGATCCGAACAACATGCCGGTGGGCAGACAAAACCTGATGAGAGGTGTTTATCGTAGATACTTTACTTTACCAGGAAAATACTTTCCAAAACTAGTTGGCGCCACAGATTTAACAAAAGAAGTATTAGATGACTGGTACTCTTACTATCATCAATGTTCTCAATGTAGAAGATGTGCTGTTTTTTGCCCGATAGGCATTGACACTGCAGAAATATCTATGGCTGCTAGAGAGGTCATGGACTCAATAGGCGTAGGGCAGAAATATTGTAATGAGATAATTGGCAAAGTGCACAAAATCGGAAACAACCTCGGGCTGCCAGAGCCAGCATTGGCAGATACACTAGAAGGCCTAGAAGAAGACGTATTGGATGATACTGAAGTCGATGTAAAGTTTCCATTAGATGTAAAAGACTCTGAAGTACTTCTGGTTACACCTTCTGCAGATTTTTTCGCTGAGCCTCATGTTGATGGTCTTATTGGGTATGCTAAGGTCTTTCATCAAGCAGGAATAAGCTGGACACTAAGTTCACATGCAAGTGAAGCTGCAAATTTTGGTATGTTCATAGGAAGCTATGACAACATGAAAAAGTTAGCAATGCGTATTAGAGAAGCTGCTCTGGAACTCAACGTCAAAAGGATTGTTTTTGGTGAGTGTGGACACGCTTGGAGGGTAGCTTATAGTTTTTTAAATACTCTTGCAGGACCATTTGACTTTCTAGATCCAAGGTATCCCGTTCCACAACATATTTGCGAGATCACTAATGGTCTGATAGATCAAAATGTTCTTCATTTCGATAAGTCTGCTAATGATGATATGACGCTTACCTATCATGATTCATGCAATGTAGCTAGAGCATCGAGCATGGGTGGAATCATGGGAGGGCAATTTACAATTCCTAGAAAAATTATCCAAACTGTCGCTAATAACTTTTATGATATGGACGATGAAACTATCAGAGAAAAAACATACTGCTGCGGGGGCGGTGGAGGTTTGCTGACAGACGATTTGATGGAATTGCGAGTAAAAGGAGCATTACCTAGGATGGAGGCTTTAAAACACCTCATTGAAGAGAAGGGAGTCACGCATATGGCCGCTATTTGCGCTATCTGTAAGAGTCAATTTAGTAAGGTTTTCCAGTATTATGACCTTGAATTAGACCAAATTGTGAGCTTGCATCAGCTTGTCAGTAATGCGCTAATAATGAATAAAAAAGAGGTTTAGCCCAAAAATACTTATGCTATACTGCTTAAATTAGTGTATTAGAAAAGTATAATAAACTTATATAAAATGTTGAAATAATGACAAAGATAGAGAAGACAATAAACTTGATGAAAGAAGAGAATACCTACAGAAGGTATGATGAGGGTGATCATAAATATGATGACTTCTCTGAAGCTATCTTTGAGCAAGACCACTCTCACAAGTGTCCTACCTATGTTCACAAAACACCTCCTTGCCAAGGAAGCTGCCCATCTGGTGAAGACATACGCGGATGGTTACAAATTGTTAGAGGAATTGAGCAGCCACCTAAAGATATGTCTATGTCAGAATACGCATTTAGAAGATCTACATCTGCAAATCCATTTCCGTCACAAATGGGGAGAGTATGTCCAGCGCCATGTCAAAGTGGGTGCAATAGAAACGAAGTTGATGACTATGTGGGAATTAATGCTGTTGAGCAATTTATAGGTGATAAGGCTATAGAAGAGGGTTATACATTTGATCCTGCGCCAAAGCTACAAAAAGAGAGAGTAGCTATCATAGGTGGTGGACCAGCAGGATTGTCTGCTGCATATCAGTTGAGAAAGATGGGATATGCATCAACTATTTTTGAAGAAAGAAAAGAACTTGGTGGAATGATGCGCTATGGCATACCCGGCTATAGAACACCTAGAGATCTTTTAGATAAAGAAATTGAGAGAATCATCAATCTAGGCGATATTGAAATAGTTCTCGGGAAAAGAGTTGGTAAAGATGTAAATCTCGAAGACGTTGAGAAATCACATGATGCGGTTTTATGGACTATTGGATGTTGGAATGGCAAGGCAATACCAGTAGATGGCGGTGATGCAACTAATTGTATTACTGGCGTGGATTTTTTAGAGGCTTTTTGTGACGGCAGACTCAAGGTTGGATCAAAAAAAGTTATATGTGTAGGTGGTGGTGATACATCAATAGATGTTGTTTCTGTAGCAAGAAGACTTGGACATATATCCAAAATGAATGACCAAGATACGCCTGAAAATATAGTCCATGGATACGTAGCGCAAGATGTATCTGAATCAGCTGCTAAAGAGGGCGCTGATGTCACATTAACATCATTATTTAAAAAAGAAGAGATGACTGCTGCCGAGCAAGAAGTCAATGATGCAATGCACGAAGGTGTAAAAATTTTAAATGGAGTAATGCCAGTTAAGATAGAAAAAAATGATGATAACAGAGCTGTCGCAATGATTGTTGCAGACTGCACTTTTGATGAAAAAAATATACCTATGCCAGTTGAGGGTACCGAACGAAGAATTGAGGCAGATCTCATAGTCGCTGCGATAGGCCAAGCACCCGACATCGAGGGTATCGATGAACTTGGGAATGAGAGAGGTTTCTTTGAAGTTGATGACTACTACAGACATAAGACAAAGGAAGGTCATTTTGTTGCTGGTGACATAATAAGACCACATCTTCTGACCACTGCTATTGGTCAAGGATCAATTGTCTCACAAACAATTAAAAGTTATTTTGAAAATAAAGATTTTAAAAGACGTCCAAAAGTAGATGTCCATCACTTTAATCTTCTTGATAAGCTTAGAGAGACTGATTTAGCTCCTGAGCCTTACACTGCTCCTATAGACCCAGACTTATACCGTGGATCTGATACAAGTAAAAATGTACTCCATAACTATGAAGATAGATCTGCTCAAGAGATTATTCCATCAACTGAGTTATTTCTTGGTCACTTCAAGCATGAAGATCGTCTAAAAAGAGGAGAAGACGTACCATCAGGAGATGACGTAATTGATAACTACAAGGATCGTATTATTGGATTAACAGAAGAACAAGCGATTGCTGAAGCGTCAAGATGTATGAGTTGTGGCATGTGTTTTGAATGCGATAACTGTGTAATATATTGCCCTCAAGATGCCGTATTTAGGGTTAAAAAAGATGAGGCTACACTTGGTAGATATGTAGATACTGATTACAACAAATGTATTGGATGTCATATCTGTGCTGATGTTTGCCCAACTGGATACATAAAAATGGGGCTTGGCGAATAGTTCATCGCATTTTACTCAGGGGAAAATGTTGAGACTACTTTTAATATCATTGCTGATATTTGTGTGCATGACTAACTTGCAACCAAGCAGTGCTCATGATGGAAATCCACACATATCCCCTGGCAAATCTAAAGCTGATTCACAAGAAGCATGTGTGGAACCTACAGATGTTATGAGAAAAGAGCATTACCTCTTTCTACTCCATCAAAGGGACGAGACAGTCATAAATGGCATAAGAACGAAAAATCATAGTTTAGCTAATTGTATTGACTGCCATGTTTCTTATGATGAAAAAGGCAAGGCCATTCCTATTAATGCGGAAGGTCAATTCTGCCAGGATTGTCATGTAAAAACAGCCACTAATATAACCTGTTTTTCTTGCCACGCAGCAGAACCTCGATACCCAAACCATGAAAAAACAATTAGCAAGGATGAACTTAAAGAAATCAGTAAGATAGCCAAAAGGATCAAAGATGAATAACAGAAGACATTTTCTTGTAAAATCTGCGAGCGCATTGACAATGACATTCATCGTTCCATCTCTATTATCTTCTTATGCTCAAGCAAAAAAACCACTTGATCAAAAAGTTACAGATAAAAAAAGCTGGGGTATGCATATTGACGTTGATAAATGTGCTGATGGTTGCACGGCATGTGTCGATGCTTGTAATGAGGAAAATGGACTTACCGGATTTGGCAGACCTGAAACAGATTCGCAGTGGATTAGAAAAATTAAAATCAAAGACAAGACCACTGAAAAAATAACTACAATGCCTATGCTATGTCAGCATTGTGAAAATCCACCATGTTGCGACGTTTGTCCTACTGGAGCTTCATTTAAAAGAGTTGACGGTATTGTAATGGTGAATCAGCACACTTGCATAGGATGCAGGTATTGCATGATGGCATGTCCATTTAAGGCAAGATCCTTTGTTCACGAAACATTGAGTACACAGAACACTAATGCTCCCCGCGGTAAGGGCTGTGTTGAGAGCTGCAACTTATGCGTTAACAGGATCGATCATGGTTCAGAAACTACTGCTTGTGAGGACGCATGTATAAAAGCAGGTCACAATGCAATCACATTCGGAGACCTAAAAGATAGTAACAGCAAAGTAAGATTGGCAATTGAATCAAATAGTCCAAGAAGATTAAGAGATGACTTGAACCTAAAACAAAAGGTTTTTTATTCAAACATATGAGCGATTACACACTGAACAAACTAAAAGCACCACGACTACTCTACTGGGGGATTTTTTTATTTCTAGGTTTTTTAATACTTATTGGTCTTGCATCATCTGCATATATGGAACATGAAGGTCATTATGTTACAGGAATGAATAATCAAATTGTGTGGGGCTTGCCACATATTTTTGCAGTAACTCTGATCATCATCGCATCTGGCGTTTTAAATATTGCCTCTATGTCATCGGCATTTAATAAAAAACTTTACAAACCACTTGCCCCATTATCAGCACTTTTTGCAATAGCTTTTTTGATTGCAGGACTCATCATACTTGTCCTAGATCTAGGTAGGCCAGATCGACTCATTGTTGCTATGACAACATACAACTTTAAATCAATTTTTGCATGGAATATTTTTTTATATTCAGGCTTCTTTGTAATATTGGCTGTATACATATGGTCAATGTTAGACTTTAATGTAAATAGATTTTCATCACTAGTCGGCAAAATAGCATTTGGTTGGAGAATAATTCTTACTACTGGTACAGGATCAATATTTGGGTTCCTGGTAGCAAGAGAGGCATATTCGACAGCAGTTCTTGCACCTCTATTTATTGTGATGTCTCTACTGTATGGGACCGCAGTTTTCTATTTATTACTTCGTGTCATTTCTAGGTTACAGTCGATTGACATTCCAGATGAAATAACAAAAAATATCAGACGTTTGATGATAATATTCCTATTAGCTAATATTTACTTTTTGATTTTATATCATATAACTAATCTCTATATATCTAAACAAATAGCCGTAGAGTCTTTCATATTATTAAACGGCGGAGGCTACACTACTATGTTTTGGTTAGGACAAGTAGGACTGGGACTAGTTATTCCTCTCCTTTATGAAATGACGAATGACGAGGGCAGAAGCTTTGGGCTTACTATAACGTCGCTTATGGCACTAGTCGGTGGTTTTTTTGCGGTTGCCGTTATCATTATAGGAGGACAAGCTTTCCCATTAAATATATTTCCCGATCATATTATTTTAGAGTCATCTTTTTACGATAACGTAATACATTCATATACACCCTCTATTTTTGAGTTTGGTTTAGGAGTTGGTGGAACATCACTTGCTCTTATAATTATACTTATCCTAATTACTAATTTAAAATTCATCCCTGCTAAGAAGTAGAGGATAATCTCTATGGTTCAGCCACTTCTAATATCGTCTACAAGAAAGTCATCTGGCAAGACTATTATCTCTATCGGCTTATCTGGATTAGCAAATAACTTAGGTTACGATACTCAAACTTTTAAAAAAGGGCCAGATTTTATCGATCCCTCATGGTTAACACTAGCCTCTAGAAGGCCATGTTATAACTTAGATTTCAATACGATGAGCTCAGAGGAAATAAAGAGGATGTACACAGAGAAATCTCATGGCATGGACTTTTGCCTAATTGAGGGTACAAAAGGATTATTTGATGGGATATCGACTGATGGTGGTGATAGTAATGCAGAGTTGGCTGACTTATTGAAATCTAATGTGTTATTAGTTATCGATTGCGAGGGAATTACAAGAGGTATAGCACCTCTTTTAGAGGGATATAAATCATTTGGGAAAAAACTCAAATTGAATAAAGTAGTTTTAAATAATGTATCAACATCTAGGCACGAGTCAAAATTAGTATCTGCTATATCACGATATACTGATTTTAGTGTACTGGGAGTAGTCCCATCAATAAAGAACTTCATCGTTGAGCGTCACTTAGGCTTAGTTCCAACGTTCCAACACCCTCAAAAAAAGAGGGTTATGTCGTCATTAGTTTCTATTATTAAGAATAATACTGATTATAAAAAACTTCTGCCTTTGAAATCTAAATCACAAAAAAAAATCATAAAACCTGGTGTAACAAAGAAAAAAAATCCTATAGTAGTAGGAGTAGCATCTGACGCTGCATTTGGTTTTTATTATCCTGATGATATAGAGGAAATCGAAAGACATGGCTGTCGAGTAAAGAAAATCAATCTGATAAGAGAGGCAAGACTTCCAAATATAGATGGTTTGTTTATTGGAGGAGGATTCCCAGAAACTCAAGCTCAGAAACTTCAACAAAATAATTCTATGAAAAAATCAATCCATAATGCCATAAACCAAGGGCTTCCAGTTTATGCTGAGTGTGGCGGACTTATGTATTTAGCTAACCGCATTAAGTTTGGAAAATCTCTGACTAAAATGTGTAATGTCTTTGATATTGACATTGAAATGAATGAAAAACCTATCGGCAGGGGATACACAATTCTGGATACAGATAAACATCCTTGGTCGATGAAGAATAAGAACATTCATGCACATGAATTTCATTACTCATCTGTTAAATTCAAGAAGAAGAGATATAAATATGCTTACAATGTAAAACGAGGTTATGGTATAAATGGTAGAAAGGATGGTCTGATATATAAAAATACTATCGCTTCATTTTCACACCTCAGGTCAACGAGTAAATTTAATTGGGCTAGATATTTTATAAAATTTATAGAGCAAAACAATGGTTAAACAAATCTTTGAAATTAGTGATGATGCGGCGAAACAAATTAATGTGGCTGCAGAGGAATCTGAGAGTTCTAAGTGGCCATTACGAATATCGCTTAATGTTGACTCATCTGGAAAGTTTAACTATCTCATGGGTTTTGACCAGTCTAAAGAGGAGGATCTTCAATTGAAGGTAAACGGAATAAACATATTGATAGACCCTGATTCAATGGTAAATCTTAAAAATACCAAACTTGACTATGTTGTTATAGACGGTTCAGATAAACAATTCATTTTCATCAATCCGAATGATCCAGAGTATAAGAAGCCAGATGAATCATTGGATTCAAACACGACACATGATTTTAATTAGCTATTAGGTGTTCTTAGTTCTCTTGGAATAGAGAATGCTATATTTTCACTCTTAAAAGATAGATTCTTATCAGACATCCTCGCACCTTTGCTTAGGAGAAATTTCACTAGAGAGGAAACAGTGTCCTCAGGTGCTGAGGCACCAGCAGTGATGCCTATGACCTCATCGCCACTCAAATCTTCAATATTAATTTGGTTTATATCATCAATCAAATAAGACTTAATTCCATACTGAACCCCTATTTCTTTTAAACGCTGAGAGTTTGAGCTATTTTGTGAACCGACAACAATCAATGAATCACAAAACTCTAAAATTTTTTTGACAGCCTCTTGTCTATTTTGTGTTGCGTAACAAATATCATCTTTCCTGGGTCCTATAATGTTTGGAAATTTATTTTTTAGGCAACTCACAATACTTTTTGTATCGTCAACTGATAAAGTTGTCTGGGTCACATACGCGATATTTTTATTTTCAATTTTTAATTTCTTTATATCATCATTTGTCTCGACAAGGTGAATTTTACCTTTCTCAGATATATATTGACCCATTGTTCCCTCTACTTCTGGGTGACCACTATGTCCAACAAGAACAACATCAATATTTTGTGATGCAAATTTATGTATTTCAAAATGAACTTTAGTTACAAGTGGACATGTTGCATCAAAGACTTTAAGTCTTTTTTTTATCGCTAATTCTGATATTTCCTTAGATACACCATGAGCACTGTAAATTAGTATAGACTGATCCGGGACAGTCTCTAGAGATTCAACAAAAACAACACCTTTTTCTACTAGCTGTTCTATTACATGTTTATTATGGACAACCTCATGCTTAACAAAGATAGTTTCATCAAAAATTTCTACAGCACGGTTGACTATTTCTATTGCTCTTTCTACACCTGCACAGAAGCCCCTAGGTTCTGTTAATAATATTTCCGAATTTTTAAGCATCATCTTTTACATCCAAAATTTCTACTTCAAATACCACTTCTTTACTACTCAAGGGGTGATTCAAATCAACTACTACTTTATCATCTATTCTATTTAATATAGTAATAAAATATGATTTATCATTCTCTGTAGTTTCAATTATATCACCAGGCTTTGGATCTTTGTAATTTGCAAATGCGTTAAGGCTCATGGTTTTGACTTTAGACTCATCGTACACTCCAAATATATTTTTTGATGAAAATGAATATTCTTTTTTATCTTCTGCCTTAAGTCCATATAGCGAACTCTCAATGATTTGAGGAAGACTTGATTGTCCAATTTTAAGCTCAATTGGGCTACCTCCAAATGTACTCTCAAAAACTTGACCATTACCCTTTAACGAATAATGCAACAGAACGTTGCTATTATATTTGACTACTGCCACGAGGTATTCCTGCGAGATGAAAAATTATAAATATTGCACCAATACTTATTGAGAGGTCTGCAATGTTAAAAACTGCAGGGAAGTAAATGTTCTCATAGTGAAGTACTATGAAATCTGTTACAGACCCATTATCAAACCTATCTATAAAATTAGCTACACCTCCTCCCAATACTAATGATAAGCCAAGAAGGTAATTTATTGACGATCTTAAATTTTTATATAGCTCATAAGCCACAAAAATTAAAACAATTAGTATTACAAAACCTAACAACAAGCGACCGCCATCTTGTAAGCCATCAAAAAGACTGAAGGCAATACCATAATTATTAATTGTATGTAACTTGATGAATGAACTTATAATAATAGTGTTATTGTCGCCTGAAACAAGAAACTTGGTATACAAATCCAAGGCTATAATAGAAATAATCAGCAAAAAAATGTACAAGCCTTTTAGCCGAATATTCTGCATTCTCCATCACCATGCACATTATCATGACACCTTTGACATATAGTAGGAGCATCGTGTATTGTTCCGACCGTCTCGTTTAGATGCCAACATCTTTCACATTTTTTATTACCAGACTTAAGGACGTTTATTCTTAATTTTTCATTGTTTCGATCTAGTACATAATTATCATCATCCTCTCCCATGATGAGATAGAATTCAGACACAATAAAAATAAACTTAAGCTCAGCTTCAAGAGGCTTGAGCTTTTCATAAAGCTTATTGTTGCATATCATCTCTATTTTACATTCAAGTGATGATCCAACTACTTCGTTATTTCTTGCTTCCTCTATTAGCCTGGATACGTCTGATTTTATGTTGTATAAACTATTAAATAATTCGATAGATTTTTCATCAATATCCACAGAGTAAGAGAACCAATCATCCAGATAAATACTCTCTTTACTATTTGGAATCTTTGAGTATATTTCTTCTGCTGTAAAGGTGAGTATAGGAGCAATCCATGAATTTATGTAACGCATCAATATGTAACAAGTCATTTGCGCAGAGCATCTCGGAATTCCATCACTCTTGGATGTATATAAACGATCTTTGATAATATCTAGGTAATAGCCTCCCAGTTCTAGAGTGCAAAAGTTAATTACATCCTTCATAATCTTATTAAACTTGAATTGCTCATAATCGTTTTGTATTTGTTTATTCATCTCTTCAGCTTTATGTATAATCCATTTATCAAGGACAAGTAAATTACTTTTATCAAACCCATTTACATCAAAATCATTTATGTTTGAAAGCAAAAACTTTGATGTATTTCTTATCCTTCTGTATGACTCAGATACTCTTTTGATGATCTCTTCTGAAATTGTCATTTCTTTTGTATAATCAGTCATTGCAACCCACATTCTGAGAATATCAGCCCCTTTATCCTTAATTATTTTTTGTGGAGAGATTATATTACCAACTGACTTCGACATTTTTTGACCTTCAGCATCGACAACAAAGCCATGAGTAAGAACATTTTTATAGGGAGATTTATTGTTTATGGCATGAGATGTAATAAGCGATGATTGAAACCATCCTCTATGCTGATCCGATCCTTCAAGGTAAAGATCTGCTGTTTCGTCAATTCCCCTATCTTTTAGAACTGTCTGGTGTGTAACACCTGAGTCAAACCAAACATCTAAAGTATCTTTTACCTCCGTATAATCATCAAAATCTTTCACAATCGATCTTTTATCAAAATCGATCCATGCTTCTATATTACCTCCTTTTATTATCTTCTGAGCTTCCTCTAAAATAGCACTCGTATTAGGATGCAATTCATTTGTTTCTTTGTGTAAAAATAGAGGAATTGGTACACCCCAAAATCTTTGTCTTGATAAACACCAATCTGGCCTTCCTTCAATCATATTAAAAATCCTGTCTTCACCCCATGATGGAAGCCAGTTGATATTTTTAATATCATCTTTAATAGATTTACGCAGTGCTGATTTATCCATGCTCATAAACCATTGCGGTGTTGCTCTGAAAATGAGAGGTGTTTTATATCTCCAACAATGAGGATACGAGTGTTCATAATCCTCGGAAAAAAGAAGCGCCTCATTTTTATTTAAAAGTGATACTATCTCCTCATTTGATTCTCGAACCTTCATGCCTCCAAAGATTGGAAGACTTTTCTTAAAACGCCCATAATCATCCACAGGATTATATACTTCAAGGTCATGCTCTAAGCCAGCCAAATAATCTTCTGTACCATGCCCAGGGGCTATATGAACTGCGCCCGTCCCATTTTCATCAGTGACATGCTCTGCAAATATCACAGGCACTTTAATGTCATAAAATGGATGCTCTAACATTACAGTGCTCATCTCAGATTTAATGGACTCTTCTACTACTTTGAATTCAGTGATACCAGCTTTATCCATTACGGAACCGACTAATTTTTTTGCAATGATCAAATAGTCTTTTTCAACTTGGACTAATGAATAATCTATATCCTTGCTGATAGCAACAGCTCTATTTGCAGGAAGAGTCCATGGTGTAGTAGTCCAAATAGGAATTGAGATACGAGCTTTTTGATCTATATTTTTATTCAAAGTCAGCTCATTAGAGGAAGTAATCCTAAATTTAACGCATACAGCTTTTGAAACAATATCTTTATATTCAACTTCAGCTTCAGCTAATGCTGAGGAAGACTCGATACACCAATGGACAGGCTTTGACCCAAAGTAAACATGATTATTATCTATAATTTTTGATAAGCTTTTGACAATTCCTGATTCAACTTCTTTATCCATACTAGTGTAAGGATTATCCCAGTCTGCAAATACCCCTAATCTTATGAAATCTGCTTTTTGCTTTTCTATTTGTTTTCTTGCAAATTCTCTACAGGCAGCAACAAAAGCATTGGGATTATCTTTAAATTTTCCTTTCCCATATTTTTTTTCTACTTGTAGTTCAATTGGCAAACCATGACAATCCCAACCTGGTGTGAATGGAGTGTGGTATCCTGACATAATTTTAGATTTAATGATAAAATCTTTTAAAATTTTATTCACTGCATGACCTATATGTATATCGCCATTGGCATATGGTGGTCCATCATGAAGTATATATTTTTTTGATTTTTTTGATTGATCAAGTACTTTTTGAAATATAGAGTGTTGAGCCCATGATTTGAGAATATCAGGTTCTCTGTTAGGTAGATTAGCTTTCATAGGAAAGTCTGTTTTAGGTAAGTTTAGAGTATCTTTATATTCCATATTTTTTGCTATTGATTATTGCATATTTATGATCCTCATTCATTTGTTTAATGAGTTCATCTTCATTACTAAACTTAATTTGCTTTCTAATTTCCTCAAGAAAATATACTTCAATATTTTGACTGTAAATATCCTCATCGAAGTCTAAGATAAATACTTCAAGAATCTTTTCTGAACCATTGAACGTTGGTTTGTTGCCTAGGGAGGCTAATCCAACATAATTTTTTTCCTCAATCACAGTTCTCGTTAGATACACACCATCAAGAGGATAATCATATTCTAATCTTATATTCGCAGTTGGATAACCAAGCTTTCGTCCTAGTTTTTCTCCTGATACAACAGTGCCAGAAAGCATATAATCTCTCCCTAAACACTCTCTTGCTGCAATAATGTCACCTTGATTAAGTAAGTTTCTAATTCTTGAACTACTGATTTTAACGCCATTATGCGTTTCAAGCTTTGGCACTATTAATTCAAAAGCTTTCTTGCTATTGTATTCTCTAAGTTTTTCTATATCTCCTGATCTATCTTTACCAAACTTAAAGTTTTCTCCGATTATTAAATATTGTGCGTTTAACTTTTTAATTAATATCTCTTCACAGAAAAAATCTGCTGAGTAATCTTTTATTTCATTGAAATCGATAGAAAGTAGTGTATCTATTTCATATGAACTAAGAATGGACTCTTTGATTTTGTTATCATAGAGTCTTTGTACAGTATCAGGACTAAATATCTCTTTTGGTAATTTATTGAATGTAAAAATCACAGATTCAACATTATTCTCATTTGAAATCTCCTTCGTTTTGTTTATGAGAGCTTGATGGCCTTTATGTATACCATCGAAGTTGCCAACCGTAATAGCTTTTGGATTTTTAGATACATCGTTAAAATTATTCAATATTTTCATATTTTAAATTTACTCAATCTGACACCGAATAGACGCAGAAAAACATAATATACTATAGCGCCAGTTATAATATAAGCTAACAGTGAGCCAATTCTCTCATAAGGAGATGAATCATCTCCAAAAGTAGATACATCAAAACTTAGGTATATCACTAATCCCATAGCAATTGCAGATAGTATAATTTTTAGAGAAACCATGTTAAAGAAAATATTATTTTCGATTATATTAATCTTTTTCAATCTTAAACTCATTAGTATTACTTGAGCCCATGCAGATAAAGATGTTGCTAAGGCGATAAAAGCGTGAGCTCCCTCGAAAGGGTGTCGTATATAAATAAAAACGACAGTTAGGTTAGCTATTATATTAAGCAATATTCCAAACAAAGAATATATTACAGGTGTCTTCATGTCATGCCTCGAGTGGAAAGCTGTGACAAGTATCTTCATAAAAATAAAAGCAGGCAACCCTAGGCTGTATGTGATTAAACTGAGAGAAGTCATTCTTGCATCATAAGATTGGAAGTTTCCATACATAAATAATGATGACACTATAGGAGCCGAGAGAATAATTAGTCCAGCCATAGATGGGATAGCTATTAGCAGTGAGAGTTTAATAGATTTTTCTAGAGTTTCTGAATAATCATTCATTCTACTTTTTTGAAAATATTCAGATAATACGGGGAGCATTACAATCGATATAGCTATACCAAAGATAGCTAATGGTAATTCGATTAACCGATCAGAGAAATATAGCCAACTTATACTTCCTGTAATAAGCAATGAGGCTACAATAGTATCAATTAATAAATTTACTTGAACCGCTGCAGTACCAATAATCGCAGGACCCATAAGTTTAATTACTTTAACAGATCCTTTATTAGAAAAATTAATTTTAGGTATTTTTAAAAATCCAAGCTTATACATTAGTGGCAGTTGTATTGTTAGCTGCACAACTCCTGCTACTAGAACACCATATGATAACGATACTATTGGGATGACAAAGAGTGTCGTTGAAAAAATTGTAAAAACAATTAAGCTTAGGTTTAAAAAAACTGGTGTAATACCAGATAAAATAAATCTGTTATAACTATTAAATATTCCAGAGCACATAGCCGTCAAGGAAATAAATAATAAATAGGGGAATGTTATATAAAGCATTTCTGATGCTAGTGTTAGCTTAGTAGGATCATTAATAAAACCTGGAGCGAACAAATATATTAATTCCTCAGAGAAGTACATACCAAGAAGAGTAATCACCAGAAGTACGAAGAAAAGATTACCAAAAATGAATTGAATAAACTCATAAAGCATCTCAGGTTTAGTCAATTTGTATTCTTGAAATACTGGAACAAATGACTGAGTAAAAGCACCCTCTGCAAATAGTCTTCTAAAAAAATTTGGAATCTTAAAAGCAACAAAGAAGGCATCTGTGTTGGCGCCAGCGCCAAAATAGTTAGCAAAAAGCACGTCTCTAAGAAAACCTGTTACCCTAGAAATAAGTGTTGTAAGGCCAAATTGGCTTGAGGACTTAATTATTGATACTTTTTTATTTTCCGATTCTTCTGTCATAAAGTGTGTATTATATTGACACTAGTCTACTAGACTGAGATAATCTTGGTTTATTTTACCCATTATTGGAGATAATTACATTGGCAAATACCGCGCAGGCAAGAAAAAGAGTCAGACAGGCTTCAAAGGCAAGAGTAGCAAATGCTGCTAAGAAATCTCAGTTCAGAACTAGCATCAAGAATGTCCTAAAATCAATCTCGGAAAAAAATGCTGAACAGTCTAAGAAAGACTTCATAACTGCTGTTTCATGCATAGACAAGCTTGCAGCTAAAGGCATCATTCACAAAAATAAAGCCGCTAGACACAAGGCTAGGCTTAACAGCAAAATTAAGTCTCTATAATTATCAAGTTATCTACATGAATGAGTTCTTTGCTGAACTCACCACCTAATTCCTCTGCAATAGCATCTGTGGTTTTCCCTTTTGCCTTCATAACATCCCCAGATGAATAGTTCACTATTCCTTTTGCTATACATGAGTGATTGCTATTCATGCATTGAATCACATCGCCTTTCTCAAAATATCCCTCGACAGCACTCACACCCACAAGAAGAAGACTATTATTATCATTTATAGCTTTGCAGGCACCATCATCAATTATAATTGACCCTCTACTATCTGTTGTATCTAACCACTGTTTTTTTGCACTGATTTTTTTTTCACTTGGTATGAATAATGTACCGGCATCATTATTTGTAAATATATCATTGAGAATGTTTTTCTCTAGTCCATTTGCTATAACTGTGTATGTATTTGACAGATCAGCTCGTTTAGCTGCTTGTATTTTAGTGTTAAATCCTCCGGTACCAATCTCACTATGAGTACTAAAGTCAGAATCAAAATCTTTAAGATCCTCAATTTTAATCCTATTGATCAGTTTGGCGTCTTTATAGCTGTCAGGATTTTTATCATACATACCGTTTTGATCAGTGAGAATAATAAGTAAATCTGCATCTACTAGATTCGCTATCATGGATGCTAAATTATCATTATCACCAAACTTGATTTCCTCTGTTGATACAACATCGTTTTCATTAATAATTGGTATGACTCCATTACTTAATAATTCCTCCAGCGTTCCTTTAATATTTAAGTAGCGAACTCTATCGTTGATATCATTGTGCGTTATGAGTATTTGTGCAGTTTGAAAATCGTGTTCAGAAAATATTTTCTCATACATTAACATAAGCTTTTGTTGCCCAACTGCTGCTAGTGACTGAAGCATTTTAATATCTTTTGGCTTATTTTTAACACCCATTATCTTCATGCCTTGTGATATTGCCCCCGAGGTCACAAGCATTACCTCCTTATTCTCCTTCAAGAATTCAGTTATACTAGTGCATATTCCATTAATGATCATGTCATCACGATTATCAATAATAGAACTGCCTAACTTGATAACGATTTTACTTGCTTTATTTAATTCTATTCTCATATTTTAGAAACTCATAAATATTATCTGTTAATTCCTCTATCCCGATCTTAGTAATAGTGGATACA